>CAJYSL010000327.1 GCA_913777515.1 uncultured Mucilaginibacter sp. | reverse complement strand
TTTTTACCGTGTCTTTGCAATCTGATTTTAGTTGCCATTTTTTGTTATAGTTATGTATTCAACATTCCCCCGGAGCCTTTTCTGCGGGGACGCAAAGATACTTTTTTATTTCTGAAATAGCAATAGTAATCAACAGCCTGATTTTCAACGCAACGGCATAGCCATAAACCGCATAAAACAAGTGTTTTGGAGTATATTTAAATTATGATGATAGGGGCGCAAATCATTTTCTCCAACGTTGATGTGGTCAATCATAATAACTGCATTGCCCTTCACTCTAGTTTCGCGTCTGTTGCGACTGGCATTTTCAGTTTCCGATTGATCGCGGTTGTAATCCGCCAGGCCCTGCTTATAACAGTTGCTCTTGATGCGCTGTTGGAGTTCGGCGGGGCTCAGGTCGTGTTCGTGAGCTAATTCTGCGTAAAATAGTTGTGCCTCGCGGTCATGGAGTGGAAACAGCAAAGCCAAATGCGGCCAGGTGAGTATGGCGCCCAGACGTTGTTCCATATCGCGGTCGGTAATGCGGTTACGGTATGTTTTGATTAAGTCAATCAGGCTGGCATCAAAAAAGTCGCCATAAAGCTCTTGAAGCTTGCCCGATAATGTGTCTTCCATTCCGGCAGGCAGCGTGAGCAACTCGCCCAGGTTCCATAAAAGATGATTAAAAATGCCGTTAAACTCACGGTCTACCTGTTCGCGAAATTTGATGACGTGTAAAGGTATGCTGTCCAGGTCGTCGGCTTTTAAACACTCATTAAACCGGGTATAACTCAGTTTTCTCTCGTGGGTTTGCTGCTGTAACAAGCGTCGATAATCAGTCAAAACCAGTTCCGTAAAAGGATTAGGAAAGGGCATTCTTCTGAAAGCCTTATACAACTTTCGTGTAGAGCGCTGGCTTTTCAGCAAGTTTTTACTATCAATCAGATTTGTAGTTGAGTCCTGAGTCGTATTTAAAACTTTAAACGTTTCTGGATGGTGGTACTCATCAACGACAATATGCTGTCGTAATTCGGCAACGCTCCATTGGTTTGTGGCGGCAGCCCTCATGTAAAAATGTTGCTCCTGATAGTCCTCAAGGGGTAACAAAAGGGCGAGGTAATCCCAGTTAAAGTAAAATAAATCATGACCACCGGTTGCAGGGTAAGGCTGATACTGCCGGGCCAATAGCATCATTTGTTTTAAATGCCTCACTTCAAACAGCTGGCCGTACTTTGCCGATAATTCAACCGATAATTCCTGCAGCGCTTTATCCTGCCCAAACGTATGTGATTCAACAAGTTTATTGCAGATACGCCCAACAGTAGCGTATAATTTATAAAGGTTGCCGAAAAAATGCCGCCGAAAGTCGTGGTGCTGCAATTCAATATTCCATTGCAGCAAATCTAACCGCCAGGCAGTTTCTTGGGTATCAGTTGTTGGCAGGGTGACAGGCATCGGCTATTAATTTGATACAATATAGCCAAATAAATTTATTTAGCCTTCATCACATCTTTAAAATCAACCATGTGGTAAACATCTTCATCAGCAATAAACTTGCTAATCATGCTGGCATGTCCCGAGCCTAAAAAAATCATGATGCGCTCGTCCTGCGGCGTAAGGCTTTTTTGCACCAGCGAGTACATATACAGGTTACGTTTGTACCAAAGCGTTACGGCATCAGCACCGGCAAAGTTGTTTGGTGGCCCGGCCGGGGTAAGCAGTTTGATGTAAAAACCGTTGTTTTCGCGGCGCGATGCCGGGGTATTGGCGTCTTCCAGTAGTTGTATCAAATTCCACTTGGCCAGTTTTTGGTTGGCCGATTTCGACATGTAGGCAATGCTGGCATTCACCGAATCCATCAGTGCCTTTTGGCCCGATGCCTGGATAACTTTCATCACGGTATCAAAAGGAATGCCCATTTTATAATCCATGGCATTCACGCTTTTTAAGCCTGATTTTTTGGCCGCCCTGAAAGCCAACTGAAATATCTCGTTGTTTTTGTAAAACGCGTAGTTGCGTGTGCCTTTATAGCGTTGCTCTACAAAATTACCATAAGTACCGGCTTGGTACAATTGGTACAGCGAGTCGAGGTGCTGCTGATCCTGATAATCCCATTCCACAAATATTTTGGTGGGTTTAAATTTTCGTATTTGGTCGGCAATTTTATCTAAATCCTGCTGGGCGGCGGGTGACAAAATATCGAACGTGTTTTGCTTTACCACGTCGGCGCCCGGGTTATGAAAGTGAAAGGTGCCTAATAGTAATACCTTTTTTTGTGCTTGCAGGCCAAAACTCGTGCCGGTAAGAATTAGTAAAAAGAAAAAAGCTTTGTAAAGTTGCTTCATACTTGCTGATGGAGGTTGGTTGAACACTTATTAAACAAAGGACTTATAAAACAAACGCCGAAAATAAACTTTACAGGCCGGGTTTGCGTAATGATATTGATTTAAAAAAAACACCTGTGAGTTGTGAGCGTTAGGGTAGTGTTCAGAAACAATTAATCGATTAAATCAACTCATAGGTCATAAAGGTAGAGTTCTTATTTCTTATTAAGAATTAAGCGTACCTTTGCGCGTTGTTGCAAAAAAATAATATGCCGAAACCACCAATGCCGCCTAATGAACAGGACCGCCTTGCTGCCCTGCGTTCATACCGTATATTGGATACGGCTACCGAAAAGGATTTTGACGACCTGACGGAGCTGGCATCGGCTATTTGCGGTACACCTATCGCTCTCATCTCGTTGGTTGACCAGGACCGTCAGTGGTTTAAATCTCACAAAGGCACGGCCCTTACCGAAACCCACCGCAACATATCTTTTTGTGCGCATGCTATCAACAACCCTAAAGAGATGCTGGAGGTGCCTGATACCCGCACAGACGACCGCTTTAAAGACAACCCACTGGTTACCGGCGATATGCAGGTTAACTTTTATGCCGGCGTACCGCTGGTAGACGAGCAAGGTTTTGCACTTGGTTCATTATGCGTTTTAGACCACCAGCCCAAGCAACTCACCGAGGCGCAGCAATCTGCCCTTAAAACGTTGGCAGCGCAGGTTGTAACCCAATTAAAACTGCGGCGCAAACTTGTTGAACTCGAAACTGCCGGCAACCGTATACAAAAGCTTAATGCCCTGCTTACTACAAAGGAGCGCGAGGCTATGCAGATTATCGAGAACACGCCTATGGCTATGGCGCTGCATACCGGCGAAGACATGCAAATACGCTTTGCCAATAACATGATGCTGAAGGCCTGGGGCAAAAACGAAACCGTGTTTGGTATGCCGTTTAACCTGGCCTTACCCGAACTGACATCGCTCGATTTTCCGCGCACCATGCGGCAGGTGTATCGTAAAGGCATTCCTTATCATCAAACCGAGGAGCGCATGGTGTTTAAGCACGAAGGCGTGATGAAGGAATTTTACTATACTTATAGTTTTATTCCGCTTTTTTTGCCCGACGGGCAGGTTTGGGGTATATTGAACACCTCGCACAACGTGACCAAGATGGTGCAGAACCGTCTGTCGTTGGAGCGTGCCGAAGAATCATTACGGTTGGCTGTACAATCAGCCGATTTAGGGACCTGGTATATTGATGGCAGCACCCGCGAGTTTACACCCTCAGTACGCTTAAAAGAGTTGTTTGGTTATTTGCCACACGAAACCATGTCGTACGATGCAGCAATTAACCAGATTGTTGAGGAGTACCGTGGTAAGGTATTGCAGGGAGTAGAGGAGGCTTTAACACTGGGCAAAGCTTATGACATGGAGTATCCCATCATCAGCCACCACGACCAACAGTTGCGCTGGGTGCGGGCTACGGGCAAATTATACCCACCGACCGAAGAGGGGCAGGCACCGTTTTTTTCGGGGACGATGTTCGACATTACCGAGCAGAAAAAAGACGAGCAGCGTAAAAGCGACTTTATCGGCATGGTAAGCCACGAGCTTAAATCGCCGCTTACCTCGCTCAACGGTTTTTTGCAGATGCTGCAGCTTAAAGCCGGCAAGGCAGGCGACCAGTTTACCTTCAATACGGCTGCAAAGTCGATAGCGCAGGTCAAAAAAATGACCTCCACCATCAACGGTTTCTTGAATGCGGCGCGGTTAGGTTCGGGCAAAATACAGTTGCACAAGCAAAAGTTTTTACTCAACGACTTAATCAGCGAGTCTATCAACGATGCGCTGTTGTCGCAGGAAACACACTTTTTTCATTACCCGCCCTGCCGCGAGGTTGAGATTGAAGCCGACCGCGACAAGATTGGCAACGTGATATCCAATCTGCTCAGCAATGCCGTTAAATACTCGCCGGGCGCTAACCAGGTAGAAGTAAATTGCCTGATAGAAAAAGGGCAGGCCAAGGTTTGCGTGACCGACCATGGTATGGGCATCACTCCCGAAGACCAAAACAAATTGTTCGACCGCTTTTTCAGAGTGCAGAGCATGGAAACCCGCCACATTAGCGGCCACGGCATAGGCCTGTACTTATGCGCCGAAATCATCCAGGCCCATGGGGGCCAAATCGGCTTACAAAGTCAGCCAGGCGAGGGCAGCACCTTCTGGTTCAGTTTGCCGGTAGTAAGCCAATGAGTGAATGAGTAAGTTTTGATGTGCAGATATGCAAATGTGCGGATGTGCGAATGTGCAAATGTCAAGCCTTTATACGCCTAGCTCCCCAAAGCGTCTTTGCGAGGATACGAAGCAATCTCTTTAGGGCAGGCTCGCCGCTGAACAGCAACTCACGATAGCTACACCACAAGATAGGCAATCACCCGATAACTCGCCTCCGCACTAGTCGTCGAACCCAAATGCTAGCTCAACTTAAAAGATAGCGTCGTACGTCGCCACTTGCAGGAAAAATTATTCCCTTCAATCCAATCGACAACCTTAAAACCATTAAGACGTTCCTCGACTAACCGACTAACCGACTAACCGACTAACCGACTAATCCCCAAAACTGGCTTCAAAATTGCCACAACAAACTTATGGACGAACGTTTTTTATTAGAAGTAATTTACAAAGGCGAACAATTAAAATATGATGCACAACTGCGCAGCCGCGGCTATGTACACTATTACGAGGTAGACATCGACGGTATCCCTGTACAGTTTGAGCCGACGAAGAAAGCAGCTACCGCGCCTTGGTAACTCCCGAGCAACTTTACAGTAAAGACAACAAGATAGACATTGGATTACTGCAGGCTTTGGTGAAGAAATTAGAGAGTTTGGAGGGATAGGCTGGATTGGAGTAAATTTTAACATTTTGTCAGCTAAACAGAACTTCCAATCATGACAAAAAGCATGATTTAACTATATATCTTTTGAAATGCTTTCAAATCCAATTCGGCCTGGTAAAGTTTTTTAGCTAAAGGGTCGTATTGTGCTGATAGTTGCTTTTGCGAATTCAGAATATCTGTTTTCAGAACGTTCACCGTTCTGTACTCTGTTTTTATTTCTGTCTCCAGTTGTTTTTGCCTCGCCTTCAAGTTTCGCGCCACCGTATTAACTTCTTGGTTGATGACGTTATAGTTGGGTTTGTAAACAAAGCCGTTGCCAATTTGTCGTTGCCAGTCAAATAGTATCTGGATGTTTTTAGGGCCTATACCAGGAATTTTTATTACGTTCAGTTTCTGAATATCGGCTGCTGTTTTTATACCGGCATTATAAATGGTTTGCTTTTTTTGAGTTCCAAAAGACATGATGGGGTAGTACATGATGTCGAACTGCGTGAGGTACTGCGTAAATTGCTGGTCGTAATGATTTTCTTCAATCTTCTTTTTTGCGATTGATAATCTTCCGGAAGCCGTTTATACTCAGCGATGGCGCGGTTTAATTTCGTGGCCGACTGCTTGTAAGCCGGCATATTGTTGGGCTTGTTATAATGCTGAACCAGTGTTTCGAATGTGGAGTGAAGCGTGTTAAAATGGACTTGCCTTTTACCAAGTTCTTCTGTTAATGGGCCCTTGAAAGGAGAGAGGATAAAGAAGGTTATCAAACAAAAAAGGCCAACTAACAATACGGGGCCACTTCCTGTAAAATAAAAGATAACGCCTGTAATGACGATTAAAGACAGTAAGCCCGACTTTTGAAATATCGCATAACGCTTGTATTTGCCATCAATAGGGGCAGCGGTTTGCCCTAACTGATAATAGTCCTGGTTTAACGTTTTAAATTTAAGTTCCTCAAATTTATAGCCGTTAATAAACTGGTCTATATCGGCCAATTCGGCTGCGTCTTTTAAATAAGAATCATCTAAAAAGTAAACGATATTGCTTTTAGACTTGTACTCGCACCAAGGGCATGCCGTGAGTGTATTGGGGTAGTAATGTACTTTGGCTTTGTCACACTGAGTAGTATTTTTGGCCTGCAAGCCCAGTTCGTTGGCCCATTGCAGGGCGGTAGGTCTGCGGTTACTCCGGTTTTCAAAAGCTTCGTGAAACAAATGGGATATCCCCCGGCTCAGCGATTCTATTTTAAAGCTATTTTTAGCGGGCCACAGCAATTTGTCCGGTCTGCGTAACGAGTAGGCAAACTCGTAAGTTTTGATGGCTGTTTCTTCATCAATTTCTTGCGGGCCTTTTGGGGTACCGGTAAACGGCGAACGGCCCAAAAAGAGCAATTGAAAAATTAGAACGGATAACGAAAAGCAGTCGGTGTTTGAATCTCTTACTACCGCAGCAAAAGAACCCCTGCTCAATAATTCGGGCGGCGTGTAGCGCGGGATGCCTACCTCACAAAAAAAGTATTGATTTCCTTTTTTTATCTGGAATGAGTCGCAATCAATCAAGGCAATCATCCCGCTGTTATTTACCAAAATGTTGGCCTCGTTTACATCGCCTGCCACAATGCCGCTTTGATGAATTTTATGAAAAGCCACAGCCAGATTACGTGCCACGTGGATAAGAAAGTTATATCCTTTATCGGGAAACAGTTTCTTGCGGTCGATGGGGCTAAACAGGTTATGAAGCGGTACATAAGCCTCAAGCTTGCGCATGATTAGTCCGCAGGTTTTTGAAGCATTGTCCCGAACTACATCCAGAGGCCAGGCAGCAAATCTTAACAGCTCAGGGTTAGCAAGCGTGGTCATGTAAACCAGTTTGTCAATCTTGTTTTGCTCAAGCGGGTCAGTGTAAAGCTTGATGACCATTTCGGCATCTTCGGTAACGTCGAAAACCGCGCCCTCGCCACCCTGGCCTATCTTGCGTCCCGGCGAATACTTTTTGCCATTTAACCCCGTATACACTGCCTGCATCACTTCAGTTTGGTGGCCAGCAGTAACGTTTTGTCGTCGTCGGTTCTGCTATTGATGATGTCGCCGGATAAATAGTCGGCAAGTTTGTTGTTTAAAATAGAAACATGTTCGGGCTCGTTGGCTTTGTGCAGCCAGTGAAAAAGATTAGTGAAAAATGGCTGATGCACGGTTTGCGTCTCATTGTTTAAAGCAAGCATTTGCAGGCCGTCTGTCAGGATGCCTATTTCATGAATGTCCTCTTCAACGGTTTTAACTTTCAGGTGGCGCATATTCGGGTCGTCTATTAAAAACGCCGTCGAGTTTTGATACTCGCCGTTATGTGGCCAAAATATATGGGTGAAATAATTATTGCCATCGTTTCTGATGACGGCGCCATCGCCAATCTGTAAAAATCCGGCCTTGCCAGGCAGCAAAATAACGCCCAGCAGCGTACACGAAAACTCATTTTTCGGAACTTCTGCTTTGGCAGCAAGTTGTTCTAAACGGTCATATGCTTTTTCGGCCAACAGCAGTAAGTTTTCTTCGTTCAGGCTTTCATGATCGCAGAATAACTCACCTGCAAGTTCAACCGCAACCCGCACGGAGGTCTCGGCGGCTTGGGCAGCAAATTTTGCACTCCCGGCGCCGTCACTCGCAAAACAAATCAAAGCTTCGTCATTGCCGGCGGTTTTAATAATTTGATAATAATGGGCATCGTCACAACCCCTGCCGGCCTGCACATGAGACGAGCCGATAACGCTTTGGCCAATTACTTTCCAACTCATAAATCGGCCCAGCCAGTAGGGGGTAAAAGCTTGGTGTTTTCGCCCGGGTTTTTGCTCGATACCGATTTCATGGAGCCTGAAAGCCAAAAAAAGAATTCCCTGAACTTATGCCCTTTTAATTTGATGGGGGCCCGTACCGATATTTTGCTCAGCACATCTATGCTGGCACCTTCTACCGCAATCGGAAAAAATGCAAATTTGTTGTTGCTTTCGCCCTCCTTTATATAATTCGCAGCAGCCGACCAACTGTCGGTTGGTGCACCATCTGTAATTAAAATAATCCATGGCTTATAATAACCAACGCCGTTCTCTTTATAAACTTCTTTACGTTTAGTTACCATGTCAATGCCTTTTAAGATAGCAGCACCGATAGGTGTATCGCCGTGAGCCGATAATTGTCGCGGAAAAAACTTGTCGACGGTTTGAAAGTCGCTTTCTACTGCAACAGGCCCAAAGGTAACCATGGCAATTTCGACTCTTTTGGAGGCCAGCGAGTCTTGCTGTAACTCTTCTTTTAAGGTGGCAACACCGTAATTAAGTTCCCGTATAGGGTCTCCGCTCATGGAGCCAGAGGTATCTAACAGCAGGATACAGGGGCATCTGGATTCAGGGTTTTCAGCAAAGTCATCCGAACCGAACGGAATTTGCTCAAAAGAAATATAATCTTCCATTGATGATGGTGGTAATTTGATGTCGTGAGTGATATTTAAGATTTATATAGCTTGTTTTTAACTCGTTGTTCGCCTTCGTTCTTATCTATACGATATCGAAGCGTATTCGGTTGGTTTTTACAAGCATCAAAATCCTCGCGGCGGAGTTTATTCAAGCAACAGTAATTTTCGGGTGTTTTAATGAATGATAAGGCGCAAACAGTCATGCAGGTTTAAATTACATGGCAATTTATTAAATAAGTTTGAATTAGGGTTAGCATAAACGGGTATTTTTGTCGGACGTTAAAAATCACCTGGCAGTTACGAAAGCATTGGTTGTTTTTAATTTCAACGCTTGGACGACGGTCGGCAGCAATAACCTTTAAATTATGCAAAGTAGGTTTCGTTAGCTGTCAGTTTAAACGCTCTAATTCGCAGACAAACCTCTATATTTATCCCACTGACTACACAGCAACCAAAATACTTAAACCATTCTATTCACAATTGATGAAAAAGCTGATTTTATTATTAGGCCTGCTGAGTTCGGTAAAACTGATGGCGCAGCCGGTTAAGGAGGTGACAAGCATGGCTGATGCCGGCTGGTACCGCGAAACATTTACCGTGCTCAAAAGTGACAAAAAAGTTAAGCATGGCCCTTACCATGCGGATACCCGCGAAGACCGGTTGCTTACGTCCGGGTTTTATAAAGATAATTTGAAAGACAGCGTATGGCAGGAGTATAATTACCTGAATGAGGTAGTGGTACAGGGCAGTTATAAAAACGGTAAGCCGGTAGGCGAGTGGAGCTACGCCGACCGTTGGGGTAAAAAAGAAAACATCTACAATTTTGATACGCAGCAACTGGTTTTTCATAAACCACAGGCTACCGATAGCATCGAGAACATCATTATACAAAACGGGCAGCAGGTGTCTGTAAGGCTTAACCGCCAACCAATTTTTTTGCCCGGCGCCGAAATAAGAAACAGGGTTTTGATGCACGGCCTGCGCTATCCGATGTATGCTATGCGCCGGGGCGTAGCTGGTAATGTTTTGGTAGCTTTTACTATAGATGAACAAGGGCATGCAAAAGATTATTATGTGGCTAAACCGGTAGATCCCAGTTTGGATGCCGAAGCCCTACGCTGTGTAAAAATGATTGAGGGCGACTGGGCGCCGGGCCTGCTCAACGGTAAGCCGGTGGCAACTATTGTAACGCAACGCGTTGGGTTTAACCAGGGGCGTTAATGCGCTACGCGGGGCGTAGTAAAACATAACCGGGGGACTTCCGGAAAATAATCGCTCAGGCTACGTAACATTATCTGGTAATCATTGTTCAGCAGGGCATAAAGCAACAAATAAAGGCGAACCCTATGGAGATGATTACCCGGCAGGCTATTGACCAGATGGAGCGGCGGTACCGCGCTAATTTTATCAACAGTGTAACGGGCTGCAAACAGGTGCATTTGCTGGGTACCGTAAACGAGGGTGGCCAGGCTAACCTGGCGGTGGTTAATTCAGTTTTT
Source organism: uncultured Mucilaginibacter sp. (assembly GCA_913777515.1). Lineage (GTDB taxonomy): Bacteria > Bacteroidota > Bacteroidia > Sphingobacteriales > Sphingobacteriaceae > Mucilaginibacter. The sequence continues at coordinate 5,067 of CAJYSL010000327.1, read as the reverse complement.
CATGTGGGGGCTAACCCGGCGTTGCTGGGTGTGGTGTTTCGTCCGGCCCGTGCCGAGAATACTTCGCTGGCCAACATCCGCCGTACCGGCGAGTATACGCTCAATAACATTCTACCCGCTTTTTACCAGCAAGCCCACCAGGCCAGTGCAGCTTACCCACCCGAAGTTTCGGAGTTTGAGGCTTGCAGACTGACCCCTTTTTACCAGGAAAGTATCAGCGCACCCTTCGTGGCCGAATCTTCCATCCAAATAGGCCTTAAACTGTACGAGGAACTGCCGCTCAAAGCAAACGGTACTACTATTGTTATCGGCGAGGTTACCGGTATCCGCTTAAATGCCGAACTGATTGCCGAAGACGGATACGTAGACCAGCATACAGCCGGCAGCATCAGCGTGGCGGGCCTGGACAGCTATTTTATCAATGAGCCTCTGGGGCGTTTGCCGTATGCTAAAGGATGAATTATTTGATTTAATTTAGCAGCACTAAGCTGCAATGTTATCACGCAAACGCCTTACTACCGTTATCAAAACCAACTGGATACATCTCTTAGGTTTTTATATTTGTATTGAGTTGTTCATGGTGGTTTCGGCCATCATTGATTCAAAGCATCATTATCAACTTCAGTTATTTGTATTTCAGTTGTTGTTGCCTGCATTAATGCTTCTATTTACGTACGGTCTGGTACCCCTAATTGCGTTCTACCTCATCCTGCTTTTGCTTGATTTGGTTTTGCTGACCCAAACTAAGCTTGCCATATTTGATATTGTTTTGATTGAATGGATTATCATCGCGCCTATTTTTATTTACTGGGCCTTTAAATATGATTACTGGCTTTGGCTACTATTAGTTTCCTCGTTTTTGGTTACCCAGTTTATACGTGCCAGGCGTGCAGCGGGCTTATATCCAGGTCTCGGTTAATGTTTGCAAAACCGGTAGTAGTGTGTAAGCGCACAATTCACGAAGAATATATTATAGATTTATTTCTAAATTGCCGATAAACCCCAACCCAAGACCGCCTTATGCAACCTCTGCTCAGCATCCTCAAAAAACGAAATTTATACCTGGGTATTTGCCGTTACCTGCTCGGCATCACCATGATTCCGTACGGGCTAACCAAAATAATGCGTACCCAGTTTGTAATCAGTCCTGAGGCATGGAAACGCCCGCTCGAAGAGCTTTCGGGCATTAGTTTAACCTGGGCATTTTTGGGGCATTCGCCTTGGTTTACGGTAGTGCTGGGTTTGCTGGAATTTATCCCGGCTTTGCTGCTGCTGTTTAGGCGTACCACGCTGCTCGGCGCCATCCTGATGCTGCCCATGACACTCAACGTGCTGCTCATCAACTACGCTTACAACCTGTGGGGCGGTACCAAGCAAATGGCCATATTTCTGTTTGTGCTTAACTGCCTGGTGCTATTTTACGAGCGTGAGCGCATTGCCCAATTACTAAGGGTGCTGATTAACCGCGTGGGCAGCTGCAAACGCATACCACTCGAGTTGGCCGTTAATGTTGTAGTGATTGCTGCGGTGGGGTATTTGGCCATAAAGCCGCTCATCGAGTACCGCCGCGATACCAACGTTTTAACCGGAAACTGGTTTAACGGCCAGCCCATAGAGTGGGTGCTGCAGCGCCAGATGCTGAACGACAGCGTATTGCCAAGTCATCAGCAAAAAATATATTTCGGGCCGCTTAACCAGTACACCGAGGTAGGTATGAACCATTTATATAATTCGGCCAACCAATATGTGCTGAATGCAAAACAAAACAGCCTGGTGTTAAAAGATGCTGATGGCAAAACGCAGTTTAAATTCAAATATACGCGGTTGGGCGATACCTGTTTGAAAATGGTAACCACCGTAGGTAGCGGCAAACCTTCGCAGCTTACGCAATATTACAGCCGCCGGGTAATGCACAACCACGCGGAAGATTTGTAAACCATGCAGGCCAAAAAGTTAAGTAAGCCGGTTGAAGCGTTTGTACTGCGCAAACTTCCAGGCAGTTGTGTGCTACATGTTACTGCGTTTATTTAAATCAGTAGCATGTACTCGACCTTCGGAAGCTTGACGGGTATGATTATTGGTTGTGCGACGGTGAAGATCCCGAGGGTAACATGTTTCAGATAAAGCAGCGGAAGTACAAAGAATTACAGCAGAACTCAATAGCGGTCACCTTCATTTTTTATATTAGAAGCCTGTAATGCAATGCTCCTTATCATGAAAAAATATTTGCTACTATTGTTTTGCCTGGTTTTGGGTTTGCCGAGGATAACTGTTGGTCAAACCACTGCAACAAACGATCGGACTAAAAAATACGGTCCGCTGCATTACCGTAGTTTAACCGAATGCATCGGGCAGCAATTTATATGTTTGCCTAAACCCGTAAGGCTACAGCCCTTTGGCTACTCCAACCTGCGCACCAGGAAAGGGCCTTTAAACGGCGTAGGATATAACGATTATGCCCTGCAGTTTTTGACTTTAGCTGGTTTTGAGGACGATTACGCAGTTTTTATAAACATCCGGAGTAAAAAAATATACTGCCGGTTCTCGGGCGATATCAGTAATACCAAACTGGAAAGTGTTGCGCCCGTCGCCGAAATTGACAGTGCCCGTAGCTTATACCTCGGTAAAACGCTGTGGGTAAAGCAGGATTTTATGTATAAATACGATCCGGACACCGACAGGCTGTCGAAAATGCCAATTACTAAATGGAGCCCGGTGACGGTGGTTGAAGTGCTGGCCGGCTTTTTTGAATACGAGCCGGTAATGTTTACGCTTGAAACCGAAGATCATCGTCGTGGCTACATTGCCTGTACTTTAAGCGGCACCAATTTAACCGAAAGCCTGGCCAGGTCATGCTCCTTCAATAATTATTTCTCCGAAACCGACCCGCGTTTGTAATTGCAACGTAGCGCAGTAGTATGGCAAGGCAATCATCAACTCAATGGCTTAAAAACATCCCGCTGCTTAAATTACTGGCCAGAGAAAACATGCATCAAACATACAATGAAAGACGTTTAATGCATGTTTAGCTAAACCTTGTTTGAATGTACTGTAATGCTTGCTTCGGTTAAGGTTGATATTCAATATTTATGTGACTCTACACAGCTTTTTCTGGAAATTTAAAGCCCAGGTAAGTAGATGAAGTAATACCTTGCAGGGTTAATAACGTTGCCGAAAAATCGGGCATTGACAAGCCCAGCCAAACATCATAGATAAATACCATAGCCAAGATGATGGTCCAGGTGAACATTTGCAGCCGGTGAAAACTTACGCCGTTTACGTCGTTGAGTAAATCTTTAAAAAAGCCGGCAGATTGCAATTGCAGTCCTGCCACGCGTTTTTTTATATCCGCGTCGATCTGCGCAAGTTCGTTTTGCCTGGTCGAAATTAAGGCCTCGTAACCCGGTTGGGCGGCTTGGTTAAGCGCAACTATCTCGCTGTTTATAACGCCCGTTCTTGCCTGTAACTCCTTAATAGCGTTAATCTCCTCCTGGCCTTTATTGGTGTCGATGGCCACTGCACTCAAAGCGGTAGCGCCCGAAATACCAATCAGGATCAGAGTGTCGTTATTAATAATATTATAGTTATTCGTAATAAGCCAGATAAACAAAAAAGAGGCAATGACGATAGAAAACCAAAACGCCATCTGCACCCGCGCCAAACTGTATGGGCGATTCTCAACCGAAGGCAAATTCAGAGCCGCCAAGTTAACCGGCGTATCACGCAGCATGCCTGATCTTCTTGCTAAATAAATCAGTAGAACAAACCAAGCAACGTAGCTCACCAGGCACAAGTAAAACCAGCCTTTTTGCAACCTTACAATTTTAAAATTTTTAACGTCACTAGCTTCTGCGTATGATCCGTTTAGGCCTATACTTACCTTAACCGTTTTGGTAAACAGAGATTCTAGTTTGGGGGCGCCCAGTAGCTCTGCAAATTGTACGTTGTTGGTATCATTGCGCTGCAGTCTGAATGTTAATTCGCCTTCGTCTTTTTGCGGGGCGCCCGAAACAGGTACAATACCGTCTATCTGTCTTCCATTTAAAAAAAGCTTAATTTGGCTTTTATCTTTATTGGCTAATCTTACCTTTTTTAGCAGTGAGTCAAACCCCTTAACTTTTACAATAATTTCGTCCTGAAATTTTACACGGCATAGTTGTGAAGAGTCTCCGTTGTACGCATCCGTCACTCTAATGTTGATTAATTTAGGTGCAGGTTTTGGCTGGTCTTTTTTAACCGAATCTGACAAAGCCGCTGTACTTATCTGTTTTCCTTGCTCAATGACGCTGGCTTTAGCAGTATTAATTATCATTGCTGAAATAATAAAAAGAGCGTAAAAATATTTTCTCATAATATTATAAGTTATTTGAAATAAAGATATCCCGGTCATCAATGATGGCATAGGGGATTATTACTTGATTATTGAGGGTGATTTAACGTGCACAGCGCCATTAGTAAAATAGTATTATACAATACTAAATTTGATAGCTTGTATTTGTATAGCCGGCTTTAGCGGCACCGCATCGTTTGTACAGTTTTTAAATTTGTAAAGTGGCTTGCGATTATATTGGCGTTTACTGGGCTAAACCAATTTTAGCAACCATATCTTTATACGTTCGTGTTTTACAAATTGCGTTTTAGCCGAATAATAATATATTTGCTCAGCACTTACCAATTATTTCCTGCTGCCTGTAGTTTCATTTGCTTATCACTTGCTGTCGCGTCTTTAAAATCCACAGCTTGTCTTGGGTGTGCGGCCGCTGTTTTTGCGTGGAATTCAGGTGATTGCTGATTATTAAATTAAACGTATAACCAATACCTATCCTGCATCATGAAAAAACTTAGCCATTGGCTACTGGTTTTTGGGTTGCTACTACTGCACACCACCATCAGGGCGCAACGCGCTTATAACCTGTTTTTCGAGAAAACCTATCTGCATACCGACCGCTCTTTTTACCTCCCCGGCGAAAATATTTGGTTTAAAGCTTACTTGGTTAACCCGCAAACCGGTCAGTTAACCGGTACCAGTAAAACCTTGTATGTAGAGTTGCTTAAGCCCAATGACAG
>CAJYSL010000326.1 GCA_913777515.1 uncultured Mucilaginibacter sp. | reverse complement strand
GTTACTGTTTTACCTAAATCGTTGAGATTTAACTCGCCACAAGTATGAGTTCTAAGCATATCACCAAATATATAAAGTTTGCAAAAGTACTTTTTACATTTTGATTTTTTCTTGTTTTTTCCATTTCTGCAATAGCAGCAAACTATGGATTAAATTATAACATTGGCAAAAAAGTCTTATTATTAGCCTTTAAATCCTTGCATGAACAAGCTTAGGCTTAAATATTTACTCTGCGTTGCTATGGTAATCGTAGCCGGATTGGTATCGCGTAAAACACCGGCAATACCGTTATGGATGGGTGATGCCTTGTGGGCAGTAATGATTTATTTGCTGATGCGGATTGTTTTTATCCACACCCCTATCCTTAAAATTGCTCTCTACAGCCTGGCTTTTTGCTTCGCGATTGAAATCAGTCAGCTTTACCAGGCACCCTGGATAAATCATATCCGGTCAACTTTGATAGGGCACCTGATATTAGGACAAGGCTTTTTATGGAGTGATTTAGTAGCTTATACCGGGGGCGTACTAACTGTTGCAATAACGGAAAGCATATTCAGTAATAAAGCGAACCGTTTCTGAGTAGCATTAACGGACCATACATGCTTTTACAAGCAGACTATTTGAAAGCTTTTCGACTTGCTACCTTGCAGTCTAAAATAACGAAACCGTTAACACCTACGATTATACTTACCTTTGAGGACATTACAGTCCCGATAAATGATTGCACAAACACTCAGTAACCTTAAAATTACTGCACTTAACCCTATGCAGGAAGCCGCAATGAATGCTGCTCAAAAAAGCGACATGATACTACTTTCGCCAACAGGCTCGGGTAAAACACTTGGCTTTTTGCTACCGCTACTTGGTTTGCTTAACAAAAATATTCCAACGGTACAGGCATTAATCCTGGTACCATCGCGCGAGCTGGCCTTGCAAATTGAGCAGGTTTTTCGTGCCATGGGAAGCGGATTTAAAGTGAACTGTTGCTATGGAGGTCATCCGGTTAAAGTTGAGCGGAACAATTTATCTGAACCGCCGGCAGTATTAATCGGTACCCCAGGCCGCATTAGTCACCATTTACGCCGGGAAAGCTTCAGCACCAGGACTATTCACACTTTAATTTTAGATGAGTTTGATAAAGCGCTTGAGTTTGGATTTCAGGATGATATGGAATACATCATTAAGCAGTTGCCGGCCCTAAAAAAACGCATGCTTATCTCGGCCACAAAAATGGATGAAATTCCATCGTTTACCGGACTGGTTAAGCCCGTACAAATCGACTTTTTGTCGAATACAACCATAGCACCTGACCTGAAATACAAATTAGTAATCAGCGAAGCTGCCGATAAGTTAAATGCACTGTTTGCTTTGGTTTGTAAGATTGGGGCAAACGCAACATTGATATTTTGCAACCACCGAGATGCTGTTGAACGCATTAGCGAGCTGCTTTGGATAAAGGGCCTACCTAACGACATTTTTCATGGCGGTATGGAACAGGAGGACCGTGAGCGGGCATTGCTTAAATTTCGGAATGGCAGCCACCGCATCCTGATTACCACCGATATGGCATCGCGCGGGTTAGATATACCGGAGATTGAACATGTGGTACACTATCAATTGCCACACAATGAAGAAGCTTTTTTACACCGCAACGGGCGTACCGCACGCATGCACGCAAAGGGCACGGCTTACCTGATGGTTACCCCGGATGAAAAGCCGGCTTACCTGAACGAGATACCGGAAGAAGAAATACTGCCCGAAAACCCTAAACCACCCAAACCATCGCCCTGGAGCACGCTATATATTGCAGCCGGCAAAAAAGACAAAGTAAACAAGGTTGATATTGTTGGCTTACTGCTTAAAAAAGGCGGACTCGACAAAGACGAACTCGGGTTGATAGAAGTACTGGATTACTCATCATACGCTGCTGTAAAACGCACTAAAATTGAACAGTTGGTAGACACGATTAAAGGCGAGAAAGTAAAAAACAAAAAAGTTAAGTTTGAAATTTCAATATAAAGGCACAAAAGCAGTATGAGCAATAATGATATTATGAAAAAACTTCGGGTAGCCATGAAGTTTACCGACGATGATATTGTGGCCGTTTTAAAACTGGCTGACTTTAATGTAAGTAAAACAGAGCTAAGCGCCATCTTTCGCGCCGAAGACCACCCTAATTTTAAGCCCTGCGGCGACCAGATATTACGCAACTTTTTAAATGGCCTGATTATTTATAAACGTGGCCCGAGAGAAAAAAAACCGGCAAAGGACACTAAATAAGTGTCCTTTGTTTATTCATATCCAAATATGATGGCTGCTTGAGCAGGCAGTACGAAGCTATATCTCAGCCAGTAAGTTATCTGTCAGTCTTTCAAAGCCGTTTACAAAATCGGTATAGTGAGCACCTGTTCCGGGGCCGCTAAAGCCAGTGTAGATTTTACGCACGTCACCCTTTTTATCAATGATGATGGTAGTTGGAAACGCCAGGAAGTTGCTGAGCATCGGTAAACTTTTAGCCGTTTCCTGCTTGTTATTGGTGTATCCGGTAAGCAGCAACGGGTAAGGCACGTTGAAATGATTTTTCTCCTGCAGTACCGCTTTACGGGCCTGCTCAAACTCGGCGCTGCGCTCGTAGGCTAAGCCCAGCACTTCAACACCTTTTTTGTGATATTTTTTGTAATAGTTTACCAGGTAAGCGGTTTCGTCCATACAGTTAGGACACCACGAACCCATAATTTGCAGGATGACTACCTTGTTTTTAAAACGCGCATCGTTAAGACTAACTTTTTGCCCGTTTAAATCAGGGAACGAAAACTCGATTTTTTTATACCCGGGCTTTAAAACGGTGAGCGAATAAGCATCGGGCAATTTAGCCTTCGGATTTTTAACTGCCGTCCAAGGTGTGGTGCCAAACAAGCCATTAGTCATGGTTTTAGCATCCTGAAGATTGGCAGTAAACAAAAAGGCATGACCGCCATCAAAACAGGATAAATAGAGCTTTTTACCGTTGATGGCACCTTCCAGATAGCGATAATCGCCGGTGGTGGTTAAAAAAGTACCTGTTACGCGATTACCTTTTTGTACAAACTCACCTACGGTAGTGTCGCGCTCCGCCCCTTCGCCAAATATAGCCGACCACCTGCCGGTAATTTGATAGGCCGGTGTTTCGGGTTTTGCAAAAAAACGCCATTTTACATTGTGCTGCGCGGTAAAAGGTATTACAGCATCACGGTTGCCCAAGTGCCTGATCCAGTTACCGGTTAGGGTATTGGCTTTTTGCTGAAGCTTAAATTCAGAATCGAACAAAGGCATGTGTATAAATACCGAATCGCCTTTTACCCGGATGTCTTTTACTTTAAAACGCTCGCCCGCGTTAAATATGGTTAATTGCTGCCGGCCAGCAGTGTCTTTCACTTCAAAATTAAAGGGAAGTTCGCCACCTGCGACCGGTTGCAGCACGCCACGCCATACGCCGGTTTTAAGTTTGCCTTGCGCAAAGGCGCTAACACTTAATATAGTTACTAATAAAAGAGCAAAGAATTTTTTCATGAAATGCACTGTAAATTACAATGCAGGCAAAATAAAGCAAAAGGAGTCACAAAGTCTACAATCTCTATAGATTTTGACACCAAAGAGAGATTGAGAAATTTTGGGCACAAAAAAAGAGAGCTACTTGCGAAGCTCCCTTTCCCCTAATTAATTTAAACTATTGATTAAACCCAAAACAAAGAACAAAATCATCTCAACTTGGGTGCCTGAGAATTCTCTTTTTTAACTTAATGTTGTAACATAGGTAGATGCTACTTTATTTTCGTTTTTCAGTTAGATGCAGAGTCGTTAAAGTAATAACAAAAGTGAAGCCACAAATTTGGAGTGATGCCAATAATAGTAATGATGGAGCAGACCTCATGGATTAGAAAAGGAGGAGTGCAATTGTTTTCTGCTTAACATGGCTTACTTAAACGTTTTCGTCCGATTGTTGATTATCAGCCTATTGACTACTAATTTAATTTTCTGTGTACCGTGAAAGGTACCATTATTACAACTTTTAGCTTTAATTATAAATAAAATACGAACTGATAAAAATTGAGTTTTTATCGAAAAAAGCCCTTGAAATAAAGTTTTGAGCGGCTCACTTTTCTTAATTCTTAATGCATATTTATTTTATCAGCCGTTTACCGACTGTTATAAAATCTATACAATTCCATTAAAAGAGACACTACGGTAGTGCATTGTGAATATTTTAATATACACTTTGCAATTTTAACTACACTTTAGGATAGCTGGCAACTACCAATAAGGTGTAGGAAAACTTTATATTTGACTATGCACTTTTTGCAATTGTTTATTGATTGGCTACAGCATCAAAGCTGGCTTGAGTTAACAGGTGTAACCACCGGTTTAATTTGCGTTTACCTGGCTGCCATCAATAACATCTGGAACTGGCCGTTTGCTATCGTAAATACAGCCATCTATATTTTCGTTTTTGCCAAGGCAGCACTGTATGCCGATATGGGGCAAAATGCTTATCTGTTTATTATCAACATTTATGGCTGGTATTACTGGAGCCGGCAACCCGCCGATGCCCCTAAAGTACCTGTGGCTCGCATTACCTCAAAGCAGATTATTACCCTATTAGCCGTTGCTGCATTAATGACACCTGCTCTGGGCCTGGCACTGGTTCATTTGGCTCCGGCACTGCATTATCAACCTGCCTCCTACCCCTACCTCGATAGCTTTTGCACCGTAGTGAGCTTAACGGCACAAGTATTTATGGCGCGCAAGGTGTTGGAAAACTGGTTAATCTGGATTTTTGTAGATGTTATTTATGTGGGCATCTACCTGAGCAAAGGCTTGCAGCCTACAGCATTCATGTTTGCGGTATATGCCTGCATTGCCTTGAAGGGCTACCTGGACTGGCGTAAAGATTACCGGCAGCAACTCAGTTTAAAAGTATAAGCTGCCGGTTCTGGGTTTTAGTAGATACTCCGGCTTGCGCCACCATCTACCTGAATGGTAGTGCCCGATATATAAGAGGCCTGCTCGGATGCCAGGAAAGCCACCAGGGCTGCCAGTTCGTGCGGTTCGCCTATGCGGCGCAAGGGTATTTGTGCCGAGCGTTCTTTAAGGGCCTGTTCTGGGTCTTCGTCTGGAGGTAGAGTATGTTTAATCCGGTCTGTTAAAATAAGACCGGGCGCCACATTATTTACCGTAATATTGTGAGTACCTAATTCATCAGCCATCATTTTTGCCATGCCTACCACACCCATACGCATACTGGTTGATAGCACCGAATTAGCCAGCACTGATTTTACCGACCCGCTGATGATATTAATAATGCGCCCGGCTCCTGCCTTTTGCATATAAGGCAGTGCCAACCGGCTTAAGCGAGCAAAACTTAGTAAGTTTAACTCAAAAGCACTTTGCCATTGTTCGTCATCAAATTTTTCGAACGGTGCAAAAGGCGGCCCGCCGGCGTTGTTAATCAAGATATCAATTTTGCCGTACTGCTCACCAACTTGTTTAATCAGTTGTTCTGCATCTTCGGCTTTGGCAACGTCTGTTTTAATAGCCGTAACCTGGGCGCCATTGCTTAATTGCCTGATTTCTTCCGCAGTCTTATTCAATTCCTCTTCGTTACGCGACGCGACAATGATGATAGCCCCCTCCTGGGCAAGCGTGGTAGCGATAGCCTTACCCAACCCTTTACTCGAGGCCAGCACTACCGCTACTTTATTGGTTAGTTTTAAATCCATTTTAAATTCCGGTATTTGAAATATCACAAAGTAAACCTTGTTATGTTGTTGTCCGGCCACATTTATATAAATTTATATGAGCCTATATTGGTCATCCTTGTTTTGGCATTAAGACATATTCTTCTGCAATCTGTTAACTTTACCTTTTATTACCTGTTAATCTCTTATGCTGCAAGACACGCCTCCTAAGCTTACGTTTACTCAAAGTTTTCAAAAACTCATCCGGAGCTTTGGCTATGCATTTAATGGCATCAAACATGCAACGCTTACCGAGCTGAATTTTCGCATCCACCTCGTAGCTACATTACTCACGGTTTTGGCTGGGTTTGCCTTACACATTAATTATAACGAATGGCTTTGGGTAGGCCTTTGCATTACACTGGTTTTGGTAACCGAACTTTTAAATACCGCTATTGAAAGGTTGACCGACCTGGTGTCGCCCACCTACCATCCGATAGCCGGTCATGTAAAAGATATTGCGGCAGGCGCTGTTACCATCATGACTTTTTTCGCCGTGATAACGGGCGGTGTTATTTTTTTACCTAAACTGATTAACCTGATACACCATGCTGCATAAAACACGGGGCATTGTGCTCAAACTAACCGACTACGGCGAAACCAGCGTTATTGTACAAATTTTTACCGAAAAGTTTGGCCTACAATCGTACATTATTAACGGTGCAAAAAAGCCGAAGGCTAAAATTACCCGCAATATGCTGCAGCCCCTGCACCTGCTCGACCTGGTGGTATACTACAAAAACACCGGAGCCGTGCAGCGCATCAAAGAACTTAAAAACGTGCCCTTACTGCAACATTTACCATACGACGTTGTAAAAAGCAGCATTGCTCTGTTTTTAAACGAAGTTTTATACAAAGCCATTAAACAGCAAACGCCCGACGAACATTTGTTTGAGTACATCTTTAGAAGTGTTGAACTGCTGGATAACTTAAAAGAGGGACTGGTAAACTTTCACCTGGTATTTATGGTGGGCCTTACCCGCTACCTGGGTTTCTACCCGGATTACTCTACCGCTGCCGATGCCGATTACTTTGACATGCGCAACGGCGTATTTACCCGTTACAAACCCGAAAGTACACTGTTTTTATCGCCGCCACACACGCAAAACTTTTACCAGTTGCTGCAGCACGGCTTTGACGACTTGGCCGGCATCAGGCTGGCTGCCGATGAACGCCGTTACCTGATTGCCCGCTTGTTAGAATATTACGCGCTGCATATTGAAGGGTTTGGCAACATTCGCTCGCACGAGGTGCTGGAAGAAGTATTGAGTTAAAGCTGATTGTTTCTTGGTCCGGCCATCCGCTTAAAAATACTGTTATCGGCCTTGCCGCTTTGATTGCCAATCAGGTATCCATAAGGCTTTAATGGCTCCACATGGTCGCATACTACTTTAAACATACCTAATACCGGTATAGCCAGTACCATGCCCGCAATACCCCATATGGCTTCACCTACTACAATAATTAAAATGGTAAACAATGGGTTCAGATTAACCTGGTTGCCTACAATTAATGGTTCCAGGATATAAGTTTGGGTGAATTGCACAATGGCGTAGGTAATTAATACGCCAAATACCATATGCATATCACCACCCTGGGCAAAGGCAATCAGCACGGTAATAGCCGTGCCCGTTATATTTCCGGCAAAGGGAACAATCTCCAGGATGCCGCAAAGTATCGCGAAGAAAATAGCGCTTTTGATGCCTACAATACTAAACCCTATACCGTACAATATCCATAACATCACAATCATCAAGCCCAATCCGGTTAGGTATTGCTGGGTTACGCAACTGACTTCATCAATAATTTTTTCGGCCGTGGCTTTGCTTTCAACTGATACCAACCGCAGGATAAACGTCTTAAAATGCCGCCTGAAGTAAAGGAACAGGAATACATACACCATTACCAGCACCGTACTTACCAGCAAACCTAAGGTAGACATCAATGTGCCCATAGCCATCCCCGCAGCTTTTTCCATCCCGCCCGATTGCTGCTCTTTTAATATTTGCTGTTGCTGCCGGGTAGAAATACCGAATTGCGACCGTACATAATCGCGCAGCTGGTTAAACAGGTTAGTAAGCTGCTCCTGCAGTTTCGAAAAATCTTTCAGCAGGTCACCTATCTGCCAGTGCAGTAAAAACACCAACCCCACTACCAGCAGCGCAAAAATCAGTAAGCTAACTAACGAGGAGATGCCCCGGTTGATGCCCCGACGCTCGAACCAGCGACTAAACGGCAGCAAAAGCATGGCCAGTACCGCGCCAAACGTAAGCGGTACCAATACAGATTTTGATATGTACAGGATAGCGATACTTAAAATAAATAACAGCAATAAGCGGATGGTGCGTGATAAATACAGCATAGGCAAAATTTAAATAGCAAAGGCAAGGCTTAAACAACCCTGCCTTATTAAATAGGTAACTTTCGTGGCAGGACAATACCCGCCTTTGAGCATGATATGTTCTTATATTAGATACCAGACCCTTTTCCTGAATCGATTTTCTGGTCGTCCAGCACCATACGGCGGATGTAATCGATATTAGATTCAGGCAATTCTGAACCTGAAACCTGAACGGCTGTACCATCAGGCCGCAGCTCAATATCTGCGTTTATATTGTTGTCGATGTGCACATGCAAAATATCGCCTTCGCGCTCTACATGGCAGGTCAGTTCACGTTCTGAATAATTTATGGTGAACTCGTATTTACCGTCGGTGGTATTTTTGAAGCTATCGGTCATGAGTTGTGAGATTTACTTAAAATAACCGACAAACAACTTCTATGTTTGAATTAATGAGTATTTGCATTCTAATTTGAAGTAAAAGAAGCCTTTATATATTTTTTGAAAATTTATTTTGAAGAATTAAAAAAAGACTCTATGTTTGCAGTCCCAAAACGAACGAACATTACTTCAGTAATTAAGGTCAAAAAACGGGAGCTTAGCTCAGCTGGTTCAGAGCATCTGCCTTACAAGCAGAGGGTCACTGGTTCGAACCCAGTAGCTCCCACTACAAAAAGCCTCGAATTTTCGAGGCTTTTTTCGTTTAGCAGCATTTCAGGTAATTTTAAAAACTAATCAACGCCGGCATTGATTAGTCACTTCCGGTTTCTTTTTAAATTTATTTTATTTCGAAAACTGCTCCTTATTTTCTTTCGCGAACTCCAGGAAAGAGCGCGGTTGATGATTGGTAAGTCTGTAAACTTCTTCTCCAAGGTCATGGTCATGATTTTTTGCAACTACTTCTGCATATTGCTCAATGAGGCCGTTTGCCAACCACCGGGATGCTCCGGAAGCCCTCAAAAGAACGCGAAAAGCAAATGAAGGTAAATTAACATAGCGTACCTTTTTACCTATAGCAACGGATATTTGCGAAGCAACTTCTTTCATGCTTAATGCCTCAGGGCCGTTTAAATAGTACGTTGCCCTTTTGTGATGTTCTTCTGTTATCACATGGTAGGCCACCCGGCCTATATCCTGTGCATCAATGTAACCCACCAACCCTTTGCCGCCAACTTGTGGCAAAAAGCCTTTAGAAATAGGCTTATTCAGCGTAAGAAAATTTTGCATAAATGCCGTAGGTTTAAGTATTGTCCAGGCTATGCCGGATGCACGTAAATGATGGTCAATATGTGCATGAGTTTTAGCCCACGGCACTGAAGACCTTAAATTGGCATCAGATGCGGAAACTCTTACGATGTAAGCTATCTTTTCTTGCTTTGCAACCTCGATAGCTTTGATTTCGGATTCGAGTTGCTTCTCATTTGGCGGACTTACTAAAAACAAGGATGTACACCCTTTGACAGCTGCTCTAAAGCTTTCGGGCTTTTCAAAATCGCCCAGCACTGCATCTATTCCCTGTTGATGAAACTGTTCTAACTGGCTTTCCTTTCGGCACATTGCACGAAACTCTTTTTTATTCTCAGCTAGTAGTTGACATAGCTTTTGTCCAATCACACTTGTAGCTCCGGTTACCAAAATCATAATCCGATTATTTTAATTGTTTATAATTTAATAGTGTTTAAATAATTGTTTAACAGCTTGTTGAAAGGAAAACGCAAATACCCTTAAAATGACCGACAGTCACTTTTGTGGTAAAAAAATTTAAATCATCATTCCTCTTACCACAATCTCGGAATACTGTTGCAGCAGGTCTTTTCTTTTAAGCTTCATGATTTCTTCAATAAATACTTTTTTTGCTTCAATAAAATTCATCAGTCCCATACAGCTTCCCCATATCATATAGGTACAATAAGACGGGTCAAGGTCCTTTCTTATCAAACCGGCGGTTTGGCATTGCACCAGGTGTGCACTGAAATAATCTTTTATTCCCAAACTTACATTCATATATCCTTGAACATTGCTTTTAAAATCAGGCCTCTCCATATAAATAAACAGCTCGAAATATTTTGGATATTCCAAGTAATACCTGTAGAAAGCCATTATCATTTCTTGTAAAGCTTTTAAAGGCTCATTTTCAGTTTTTGCCGCCGTTTTAAAATAATCGAAAAGCACGCTCAATGCTCTTACACTTACCTCTGCCAAAACATCATCTTTACTTTTATAATATTTGTAAAGAGTACCTTTTGCAACGCCCATGTGAGCTACGACTTTGTCCATAGTCAAATCCTGAGCGCCGACTTTTGTTAAGATATAATCAGCCGCATCTATAATTTGCTTTTCTCTGTCCGACTTGGGATGATGCTTTACTCCTAAATTCATAAAAATGACTACCAGTCACTTTTAGACAATAATTGATTTAGTTTTGTTTTGACTTCTTTAATAAAAGATGAGTGTAATGTTTCGGTCAATCCAAATCATTACACTCACGGCCGTTATCAAATCATTTTCGGTTGAATCTGAGTATACTCGATAATGAAAAATACGCTTACTGTACCGGCTGGTCATCCAGCGTTTTCAAAAATGCCACGACAGCTTTCATCTCAGGCTTGGTTAACTGAAGTTTTGTAGTAGAAAGTGTTTGGTTGTCCAAGTTAATACCAATACCAGCACCGCCCCCGCGGTTGTAGAAATCTACGACCTGCTCCAAGGTTTGATACTCGCCATTGTGCATGTATGGTGCAGTTTTACCGATGTTGCGTAGCGTAGGCGTTTTAAAAGCATGCTTGTACTGAGGGTAATTATACAGTGAGTACCGGCCGAGGTCGGCATCTACTTTAGCGCTGGCCGTGTCGGGTTTGGCAGGTACGCCAAGTACTTCAGCTTCGCTTTTATTAAATAGCGGTGGCGCCATTCCGTTAAATACCGGTGCAAAATGACAGGAACCACATTTGGCTTTACCCATAAACAGGTTGAAGCCCCGCTTTTCCTCATCGTTGAGCATGTTTTTATCGCCGCGCATATACCGGTCGAACCTCGAATTAAAAGGCGCCAAAGAGCGGATGTAGCTGGCCAGTGCGTGCTGTATGCGCCAGGCATCTGCCTTGCCGGCAGTGTCTTTATAAGCTTTGGCAAACAGCGCCCGGTAGGTATTAGCACTATTTATCCGTTTTGCGGCCTGCGTTAAAGAGCCATTCATTTCATCTTTTTGATGTACCACGTCAAGCGCCTGGTCTTCGAGTGTACCAGCTTTCAGGTCGTAAAAAAAACCGCGCTGTAAGCCTGCATAGGTTAATGTTGGTGTATTGCGCAAAAGTGTTTTACCCCCAGTAATAGTTGCGGCTTTTGGCACACCATCGGTGAATGCTTTAGCAGCGTTATGACAACTGGCACAATTGCGGTTACCCGTGTTAGATAAAATCACATCGTTAAATAAGGCCTTGCCCAGCGCAATTTTATCTGCAGTGATAAATCCACTGCTGTTACTTACAAAACTGTTGATGTTAAAAGCCTGCGGCTCAAAAAGTGAGGTAGCATCATCGCGTAGGGCAAAACCGCTTTGCGCCAAGGGTATGTTACGCTTAAGCCGCAACTGATTAATTTCTTTATTCAGAGGGTCAATGTATGCTGTTATAAAAGTTAGCCTGTCAAACCCGTTAAAATCATTGTGCTGTTGCAGATAATTGATAGCATCCTGGGTTTTAGATATAACTGCATCATCCTTATAGTTTTGCAGCACCTGCTTAATACCTTGCAAAGCAGCAGCTGCTTCGGGCAGTGATTGCAGGGCATCCGGCGTGTCGAAGCCGGTTATGCCCAGGCCGATTATGCGAAATATCTCCAATCGCATGGCATCAAAAAGCTGCGCATCGGTTAGCTGATATTGTTCGTTAAAACGAACTACCCGCTTTAGATTAAGCTGCATCTTTTTTATCTCATTGACCAGGGTTTGGTCATTCCCTTTAAAATCGTCACTGTAAATGACTGCTTCCATCACCTGGAAACCGGTTGGGCTCTGAATTAAATTTTCTCCGAGCTCTATCTCATCTACCGGGGCGCCATTGAGCATCACTGCCGTTGTCGGAAAGAAGTATTCCAGATAATATTCTATCGTTTTGTATTGCGCCCGGGCTGCCAGAAAAGCTTGCTTAATTTGCGCCACATTATTTTGCCGGGCAGCCGGCAACAGTTTGTTATCTACGACGGATTGTAATTTTGTAAGCTCCTCATCAAAATTTTCTTTTACCGCTGCAACAGGTTGCGGCTTTTGCGAAGCACAATAAGAAAAAGACAAGACCACTGCCGTAATGGCAACAATAATAAATGCACGATAATTTGCGGGCATATAAGGGAAAGGCAATAAAGATTTTATAAATAAAACATCCCCCTGAGACAATCGCAGGAGGATGTTTATGAGAAATTTTAACGTTATTATTTAGCTACGCCACGAACAATAACCACTTGTCCGCCTTCGCTGTTGTTACTTAAGCGGGTTGTACCACCATCGGCATTACGATACTTGGTATCTTGCCAAGTGTGTGGGTGAATGTTTACGATGAAGGTGTTAGGTATACCGGTTAAGTTAGATATATCATACATTGCACCATACTCCCAGCTGCTTAATAACTGGCTGTTAGTTGAGTTGTATTTGCTGTTAAAGGTAGCATCCGTACGGCGATGGTTCATTTGCAGCATGGCCTTTAATGATTTATCTGCAATACCAAACTGCCAGATAGTACCATCGTGCTTGTTGTTAGCGTAAAAAGAGTCACCATCTTCCTGAATGTAAACATAATTGTCGGTTACACACAGGTTATCAGGGTTAACAATACTGTTGCCAGGGTTATCAGCGCCATCAACAGCTACTTCCAATTTACCTTTCAGCGGGTCATTCTCATTCAGAACCAGTTTGTATACACGGCCCCACATGGTTTTGCCAGATACCGGGGTAACTTTATCGCCCTGGCTAACGCCTGTTGCGGTAAAATAAACCTCGCGACCGTTGGCTGCACTACCTTTACGGTAATCAATATCCTCAACACGTGCCAGCATCAAAGCATTTTTAGCTACGGTTTGTTGTTGCAACTGAGCACCGGTGCTGGTTTTAACATTGTCCAATTCAACAAATTCAACATCGTACGAGTTGCCTTTGCTCATGTTGGTTTCAACTGGGTCGTTGTTGGTACGTTTCAATACATAAACTTTACCATTTTGCAAATCGCCCTGGGTGTTTGATACATACATGGCTAATTGGCCGTCGCCTTCATCCTCGCCAATCATAATTACGGTTTTACCCGGGTAGCTGTTTTTTGGCAATGGTACCGCATTCTCGGCGCTCCATCTGCCTAAAGCAGGTAAGGTACGCTGGTTGTTTTTCTTGTCTGCTGTTCCAAGCGGGTCAATGGCGTGTATCATCGATTCAGAACCGCTCTCGCCCGCAGTTAAGAATAATGGTTTCGAAAAACCGTGTTCTTCCGGCGTAGCCATGGTTGCAGAACAAAGACGGGTCATACCACCATCCGAATCTACAATGTATTCACCTTTAACAGGTTTAAAATTTTTATCCAGATAAACACGTGATACCGATTGCAATATCTCGTGATTATTAATCATGATAAAACCTTCGCCTGATGGGTTTTTGATAATGCCTGCACCATCCGGCTGAGCGCCGAAAACGAAGTTTGGCGATTCTGCCAACACATCGTCTGAGCTGATTAAGGTAGTAATAGATAAATTTTCGAAGCCGGACATCGTTTTAACTAACGATGGATTCACTGAGTAGTCTTTCAACTGTGCTGCAGTATCTGTTTCTTCGGGTTGATTGTTCTTGTTACAGGCTGTAAAAATTACAGCAGTGCTTACCGCAACAGCGGCGGCAATACGTAGCGTTTGCTTCGTACGTAAAACTTTATTCATTTGGTCTTGTGAGTTTGTGAAGCAAAACTACACCTG
>CAJYSL010000325.1 GCA_913777515.1 uncultured Mucilaginibacter sp. | reverse complement strand
TGCATGCGTTTTTTCCTCGTGCGAGTAAGTGAAACAGCCCAGGCGGTCAAAGCGGGTATCTTCAACCCAGTTATGCATTTCTTCAAAATCCTGCACCGTTTCGCCTGGGTAACCGGTAATTAAGGTGGTGCGCAATGCAATACCGGGTACTTTATCACGTATGCTATTCACCAAATCGATAGTTTTTTGCTTAGTAATACCACGACGCATTGATTTCAGCATATTGTCGCTGATATGCTGTAACGGCATATCCAGGTACTTACAAATATTGCTGCGCTCGTTCATCGCATCCAATATTTCCATCGGGAAGCCAGACGGGTAAGCGTATTGTAAGCGTATCCATTCAATGCCCTCTACATCGCTTAAGCGGCGTAACAACTCGTCGAGGTTGCGTTTACCGTATAAATCCAAACCGTAATAGGTTAAATCTTGAGCAATTAATATCAGCTCGCGGGTACCTTGTTTAGCCAGGTTTTTGGCCTGTGCTACCAATTGTTCCATCGGGGTGCTGGCGTGTTTGCCACGCATCAGAGGGATAGCACAAAACGAACATGGCCGGTTACAACCCTCCGCTATTTTAAAATAAGCAAAGTGCGATGGGGTGGTAAGTAAACGCTCACCTAATAATTCGTATTTGTAATTAGCGCCAATACTTTGTAAAACGTTCTGCAAGTCGTTGGTGCCAAAATAGCCATCAACATTAGGTATCTCAGCCTCCAATTCAGGCTTATAGCGTTCAGACAAACATCCGGTTACGATAACTTTGCCTACTTTACCCTGTTCTTTTAATTCGCTGTATTGCAAAATGGTATCTATCGATTCCTGTTTAGCGTTATCAATAAAACCGCAGGTATTGATGACGATGATATCATTCTGGCCAACGTTTTCGGCCTCGTGCACCACGTCAAAGGCCTGCCCTTTAAGCTGGCCCATCAAAACTTCCGAATCATATATGTTCTTAGAGCAGCCCAAGGTTACTACGTTCACACGTGGTTTTAAAATCTGTACCGGCTGTTTTATTGTCTTTGTATTCATTTATGCGCTTATCGTCTTCACTGTATCCCGGCTACCAAACAGAGGAGGCTTGGTGCCTATGTGTTTAAAATAAATTAGTTAGTATCCTTAAATCAAAGCAATCAAAATAATCACTTTTTAAACAAGCTATCCACGAACCCCTTACGGTCAAAAAGCTGTAAGTCGTTCATGCCTTCGCCTACACCGATGTATTTTACCGGGATTTTAAACTGGTCGGATATGCCAATCACCACGCCGCCTTTAGCGGTACCGTCCAGCTTGGTTAGTGCTAAAGCGTTTACGGCCGTAGCCTCGGTAAACTGCTTGCATTGCTCAATGGCATTTTGACCCGTGGAGGCATCCAACACCAGCAAAATTTCGTGTGGGGCACCCGGAATTACCTTTTGCATCACGTTTTTAATCTTGGTAAGCTCGTTCATCAAGCCTACCTTGTTGTGCAAGCGGCCGGCGGTATCAATAATGGCAACATCCTCGTTGTTAGAAACTGCCGAGCGCAAGGTGTCATAAGCTACCGAGGCCGGGTCTGAACCCATGGCCTGGGCTACTACGCGCACGCCAACACGTTCGCCCCAAAGTTGTATCTGGTCAACCGCTGCAGCCCTAAAGGTGTCTGCAGCGCCCAGTACTACTTTGTTACCTGCCTGTTTAAGTTGGTGAGCCAGTTTACCAATGGTAGTGGTTTTACCCACACCGTTAACGCCCACTACCATAATTACATAAGGCTTATGGTTGCCATATTCAAAATTCTGAAAATCGTTGCTGTTGTTCTCGGCCAGCAGTTGCTGTACTTCGTCGCGTAATAAATTATTAAGCTCAGAGGTGCTTACATATTTGTCGCGGGCTACACGGGCTTGTATACGTTCAATAATTTTAAGCGTAGTGGTCACACCCACATCCGAGGTTACCAGCACTTCTTCCAAATCATCCAGCACGTCGTCATCAACGGTTGATTTACCGGCAATAACTTTGGTGATTTTTGAAAAAAAGCTGTCTTTGGTTTTTTCCAGGCCGGTGTCAAGCGCCTCCTGTTGTTGCGGTGTACTTTCTTTTTTCTTAAAAAAATCGAATAATCCCATATAGCGTGGTGTGCAATGCTTAAGCCGTGCAATGATGCAAATATACGCAAAATGCCCCTAACCCTTTAAGTCAGAAGATTTTGTTAACGCCGAACGTTTAATTATGAATATCGAATGATAAAGCACTGCTCCAAAGCATGCTTTTGATATACAAAAAAAGCCCTCTTGCAAAACAAGACGGCTTTTATATCTTTGGTTATAAGATGAATTAATTAGGCTTTTGCCTCGTTAATTGCGTCTTTAACATGGTCGTTATGTACCATTTGCTCTTTAAATGAATAAGCACCAGTTTTGGTTGACTTAACCATGGTAATTACTTTTGAGTACTCTTTACCTTTGCCGGTTTTCAGGGTTGCAACTACTTTCTTTGCCATATCTTGTTAATGTTTGAGTGAGTGGATGAGTGAATGGAGTGTGCAACAAATTATCTGCTCAACCCAATCAACAAATCAACTAACTGAATTACTTAATTTCTTTATGAACGGTTACTTTACGTAATACTGGGTTGAATTTTTTCAACTCTAAACGCTCAGTAGTGTTTT
>CAJYSL010000324.1 GCA_913777515.1 uncultured Mucilaginibacter sp. | reverse complement strand
ATTATAGCTATGTAAGCGGCGACCCAACCCACAGCCGTTTTTACAAACTCAAAAACGGGCTTACTGTCATATTAAGTACTACTAAACAGCAGCCCCGCATACAATCATACATTGCGGTTAAGGCGGGTAGCAAAACCGACCCTGCCGACCATACAGGTTTGGCCCACTACCTGGAGCACCTGATGTTTAAAGGTACAGACCGTTACGGTTCTTTAAACTGGAGCAAAGAACGCCCGCTGCTGGATAAAATCGATAATCTCTATGAGCAGTATAACTCAACCAAAGACGAGGCTAAGCGTAAAGAAATTTACAAGCAGATTGACCAGGTATCCGGCGAAGCTGCCAAGTTTGCTATTGCCAACGAGTATGATAAAATGATGGCTGCCATGGGTGGTCAAAATACCAATGCCTTTACCTCGTTTGAGCAAACAGTATATACAGATGATATTCCGAGTGCATCGGTTGATAAGTACCTGACTTTGCAGGCCGAGCGTTTCCGCAAACCGGTATTCAGGATATTCCATACCGAGTTGGAAGCAGTTTACGAAGAGAAAAACCGCGGCCTAGACAATGACAACAGCAAGGTGTTTGAAGCCATGTTTGCGGCCCTGTTTCCGAACAACAATTACGGTAAGCAAACTACCATAGGTACGGTAGAGCACCTTAAAAACCCTTCGTTAAAAGCTATCCGTAACTATTTTAATAGCTACTACGTACCGAATAATATGGGCATCATCATGACCGGCGATTTTAATCCGGATGTGATGATTAAAAAAATTGACCAGCGCTTTAGTTACATGGCGCCTAAAGCGGTACCTGCTTACACCTTTGCGCCCGAAAAGCCGATAACGTCACCGGTTAAACGCGATATCTATGGCCCAACGCCCGAGAACTTGACTATTGCCTTTCGTTTTCCGGGTGCCAGCACACGCGATGCCAGAATGTTGAACTTGTTGGGCGACATCCTGACAAACGGCAAAGCTGGTTTGTTTGATTTGGACCTGACCAAAAAGCAACGTCTTTTGAGTGCCAGGGCTACTTCTTATAACCTGAAAGATTATAGCGTACTGATGCTGCAAGGCAGTCCCATTAAAGGACAAACGCTGGATACAGTTCGCAGCCTGATGATGGCAGAAATTGCTAAGCTTAAAAGCGGACAGTTTTCTGAGGATTTGATTCCGGCAATTGTTAACAACAATAAAAAAAGTAAGATAGAAGGTAACGAAAACTATGTAAGCCGTGCTGGTAACCTGATGAATGCCTTTACATCGGGCATCGACTGGCGTAATGAGGTGGCTAATGAGGACGAACTGTCTAAAATTACCAAGCCGCAAATAGTAGCGTTTGCTAACAAATACCTCAATGACAATAACTACGTCATCGTTTACAAGCATTTAGGCGAAGACAAAAACATTGTTAAAGTAGATAAGCCAACCATTACACCGGTAGCGGTAAACCGCGAGGCGCAGTCCGACTTTTTAAAAACGGTAAATAATTTACCAAGCAACCCGGTACAGCCAACCTGGCTCGATTTTAACCGCGACATTCAACGTGGCAAAGCCGGACCGCTTGAAGTTTTATCGGTGCAAAACAAGGATAACAGCTTGTTCAGGTTATATTACCGCTACGACATGGGTAGCTGGAATAATAAACTGCTGCCCATTGCCGCCCAGTACCTGCAGTTTTTAGGAACCGACAAAATGAGTGCTGAAGATTTCAGTAAGGCGTTTTATAAGCTGGCAGCTTCGTTTGCAGTAAATACCGGTACTGATGTAACAACAGTTTCTATTAGCGGATTACAAGAAAATTTTGATAAGACTGTTGCCCTGTACGAAGACCTGGTTAAAAACTGTAAGCCTAATGAGGCTGCGTTAGTTAGCTTAAAAGCCCGTATCCGCAAAGGACGCGAGAACGCCAGGCTAAATAAAGCCGCCATCATGTCGGGCCTGTTAAACTATGCCCGTTACGGAGCGCAAAATCCGTTCAACTACACCTTGTCTAACGAGGAACTGGATAATTTAAAAGCCGAAGACCTGGTAAACTTACTGCATAGCCTGTCTGATTACAAGCATACGGTTTTATATTATGGTCCGCAGGCAGCACCGGCATCAGCTATCGCTGCTTTGCACCACGTACCGTTAACGTTTACACCTTACCCGGCTGCCAAACAGTTTACACGTGTAAATCCTGATAAAAACCAGGTTTTGTTTGCCGACTTTGACATGGTGCAGGCCGAGATTAACTGGATTCGTAATGAAGCGCCTTACGATGCTGCAAAGACACCGGTAATCGAACTGTACAACAACTACTTTGGTGGCGGGATGAGCAGTATTGTTTTCCAAACCATACGCGAGTCTAAAGCGCTGGCTTACTCTACCTATGCTGTATATGCCGCGCCTTCTAAAAAAGAAGACCCGAACTACTTTGTGGCCTATGTAGGTACGCAGGCCGATAAGTTAAACGAGGCTATCAAGGGTATGAATGAGCTGATTACCGATTTACCTGAGTCTGAAAAAGTGGTGAGCACCGCACGCGACAACATCCGTAAATCATTGGAAACCGACAGGGTTACCCAAGACGGAATTTTGTTTAGTTACCTGAACGCACAACGCCACGGTTTGGATTACGACGACCGCAAAAACACTTACAATGCAGTAGCCAGCCTAAACTATGCTGACTTGAAAGCATTTCATGACCAGGAAGTAAAAAATAAGCCATTTACTTATTGTATCGTAGCATCAACCAAGAGAGTTAGCGACGATGATTTGAAAAAATATGGTGAGCTTACCAAACTAAGCTTAAATCAGTTATTTGGTTATTAAATAACAAAGCGCCGGTTAATTATCGTTTACCGGTCTTTAAATTTTATTGACTATTACCTTATCAAAGGGCGGTTGGAATCGGTCAACATGTGATGGCCTGTTTCGACCGCCCTTTTTTTATTGAATTGCATGACGGCAAAAGGTGTCAGGAAATAGCATGCTTGTTTATGAGTAGTCTAAAGTCTTTTCCCTTTTCGAGTTTATCACGATGATAACTTATGCGGATAGATAAACTTTACTCGTTAAAAACTTTATGCTATCGGACTGATTTTCAAAGTGAAAATGTTTATAAAAGCAAAGTCCCCTGATGGGCAGGGGACTTTTACTAACCAATTATAAACCTAAATTATGAGAAGACTATTTTGTGTTTCTTTCGAATACGGTGTAAAAGTAACATTTGTTTTTTAAGTGTGCAAATTTTTATTGAAAATAATTGCTAAAAATATATTTAAAACCTTTTTACTATGCTAAACTGTTAGTTGTATGTCTCTTGTGTTAATAAAAGTTAAATTATTTTAAGTGTTGTAACACGTTTAGTACAATAAGTTAAAGTGACC
>CAJYSL010000323.1 GCA_913777515.1 uncultured Mucilaginibacter sp. | reverse complement strand
CGGTAAAGTAAATAATCTTCAGCGGTTTATTGTTAGCTGTTACAGTTTCGGCAGGTTGGCTGGCGGATTGGGCAGACATTTCGCAGATGCCGGTTTTGGGGTCGCAGAGTAATGGGTTATTTTCGGTGGTCATGCAGGTATGCGTTAAACGTTCAGTTTGCCGGCAGTTGAGGTTTTAAGTGGTACCTTTGTACCCGAACTAAAAAAACCGACTGTTGGGTTAATACAAAAGTCGCAAACCCGTTAAACTTCACCAATAAGTCAAAAAAAGATGACTACCCTAAAAACTGACCAAACCAGCGAAGCCTGCCCGGCGCAGGCCCTGCTTAAGCTACTATCGGGCAAGTGGAAACCGCAGTTATTTAAACTGGCCACACTGTCGCCGTTGCGGTTTAACACGCTGTTGCGCCAGTTGGAGGGCAGTAACAAGCAGTCGCTTTCGGTAGCGCTCAAAGAGCTGGAAGAAGCCGGTATCTTGCAAAAAAGCGTACTCAAATTAAAGCCTTTGCACATTGAGTACTATCTTACAGAAAAGGGCAAGGCACTATTGCCTGTTTTTTTAAGCCTCGAGAATTTAATTTGAGGGTTCCGGCTTTTTCTGAGGCGTTATATTAACTTAAATCAAAAAGCTGCCCACCGGAAAACCCGACCAGGCAGCTGTTGATGATAAAGTTTAGGTATAAAAGTTAAGGGTATTTAGGCTGCGTTAAGCCGGTTGGAAGGCCAAACCTGCAGCCACTATGAGCAACTAATATATTTTGCCGCCCTGCAAAATTTTAATCAGGTACAATATTTCGCGGTACATGTTATTTTGATTTGCCGGGTTGGTTTGTAAAAAGCCCTAACGCGCCATTGCTTAGCAACACCTGTGCATCGCTCGATATATGATTGGTAATACTACCAATGCGGGGGCTGTATAACTCAATGATGTTTGTTCCCGGAACGTTGAGATCAGCTTGCTTTATATTTGAAAAAAAATCGATGCGAAGCGCTGCATTAAATGTTTTTTGACCGCCTACTACCGCGTAGAGGTTGTCCAAAGTGGTCTTTTCCAAATTAATACGGGTATAGTTGCCAACCTTTACCTTTAGCGCCGGTTGTGTAAAGTGGTTAATTTCGTTTTTTAAGTAAGGCTGGTATCTATCTATTCCTTCTTTAGTTTCTTTATTTAAAAAGGCATTGGTCACAAGGCTGTCTAATATGGGGCATGTAACAAAAACACTGCCGTCTGATCGCCTTTCGCTACCATCATCTATGTAATTAATTTGTAGTACGCCGCCCTGATTTTTAAATGTTATATTTTTTACCACATCGGTATTGCCGTAAATTCGGCAATCGCGTCCCGGTAGTACGGTAATACCCACTATGTTAGCTGCGTTATTTTCAATAGCCTTGAAGGTACCCGGTTCAATTTTTTTCATGCCATAAAAGGGACTTCTAAATTCGCCTTTGTTGTATTCTTTTTTTAGCGCAAAGTTGTAGCCCACCAGGCAGGCCATGATGATTAGGCCAATGGCCAGTAAAAGTTTGTTACTTGTTTTCATGATACAGGTTTATTTCGGAAAGTTTTGACTGATAAATTGTTGATACTGCTGCTGCACCTCATTGAGCGATATATCGAGCAGGTACAGGCTCCTGAAAAAGCCGGGCAGTTCCTGCTGCATAAAGCGTTCTTTGCGCTGTGCCTTAATTTTTTCCAAAGCATCGGGTGTTACAAACAGACCCAGGCCCCGTTTATTAAACACTACGCCTTGGTTTTGCAGGTGCTCGTAGGTGCGCATCACCGTATTTGGGTTTACCTGCAGCTCAACTGCCAGTTCGCGCACGGATGGTATTTTTTGCTCGGGCAACCATTTGCCCAGCGATATATGATCACTCACGTACGCTGCAATTTGCAGGTAAATGGCTTCTCTGTCGTTAAAATTCATAAGGCTTAAACCTCCTTTTCCTTAAGTTTAAAATAAGCTGCGGCCCAAAGCAAAATGGTAATCGCCACCAATGCTGCAAGAACACAAAGCAAAAAGTCTGTACTTTGCAAATAGAGGTCGTAACGTTTATCCTGCTCTAACACCCTCACGCCAAGAAAAGGTATTCCTTTTTCGGTATCAGACTTGATAAAAACGTTGAGCAATACGTTGTTGATGATGACCATCAGAAAACCGCTGGCAAGCACTACAAAAGCGGTTTTAACAAAATGCAGTTTTTCAAAATAAACAGCACCCCAAAAGGCAAAGGAATGCAATATTGCATAAACTATAAAAATGATGTAAAGGTCTTGTTCCTTGTTAAATACGTTGATGATTTCATTTTCGCTTTTTTTAAATGGGGCACCAAAGGCAAACAGGGTACCATCTACCAAAAAGAAGATACCTAAAAACACCAACTGATAAACTACAAAAGTGTAGATGAACGACACTAGGTACTTTTCAAAATGTGAGGCAGGCAGTGTTAAAGACGGTATGGCTTCCTTTTTTTGATCGAGATAACCAAATGTTAAACTGGTAAAAATGGTACCACACGCCAGGTAAAAGAAAACAAAGATATTGGCTTGGTCGCGGATGGCCAGCTTAGCGCGGTTCATGTACCAGAAAAAGCCGAGGCATACCGTTAAAATTCCGGCCAGCACCGCTATAGATAGCAGATAACTTTTTAGATGTTCAACGGTATGTTTGCGGTACAGCCGTGCAAAGCGGTTGGGGGCGAATGTATTATTCATAAGGTTCAGGTTATTTTAATAAGTTAATTATGGGTTGATTATTGCTGATGATGGCGTTAAAAAGCAGTTCCAGATCTACCTTGCTGTAAGCGCCGCTGGTATTGGGCACAATGGCCGTTAGCCCCGTCATTCCTTCTTCGGCATATAAATGGCCGGTGCTGTTGGCGGGGACAGTTACAAAAGATACACGGTCGGCAATTTCGTCCAGTTCTTTAGCCACCACAATTTGCCGGTTGTGCAGCACCAGCAGGGTATCAATCAGGTTGTTTAAATCGCGCACCTGGTGGGTCGAGATAATAAAGCAACGGTCATCGGTAAGGGCCGAGGCAATAATTTTACGAAACTGCGTTTTCGACGGGATATCCAAACCGTTGGTAGGCTCATCCATAATAAGCAGCGAAGTGTTGGTGGCCAGTCCAAAAGCAATCATCACCTTTTTTTGCTGACCGTAAGACAGCCGGGTTAGCACTTCGTCGGGCGTCAATTCAAACTCGGTAAGCATGGCGTTAAACTGCCCGGTGTTAAACTTAGGATAAAAATGGGCGGTGGCCTCTAAAAACTGCCGGGCACTGATAGCAGGAAGGTACACCTCCTCGGGTACAAAAAACAGTTCCTCTAAAAAGGCAGGTTGCCGCCTGCGGGCTTCGCGGCCGTTTACGGTGCAGCTCCCGCTTTGCGGAAACACCAGGCCGGCAATGTTTTTTAACAGGGTGGATTTTCCGGCCCCATTTTTACCCAGCAAGCCATAAATATGGCCGGGCAACAGGTTTAGGTTCAGGTTTTCGAAAAGCGTGTGCTTGCCGTAACCAAATGACAATTGTGATACGTTTACCATAATAGTGTATTAGTTATATAGTACACTACAAATGTAGACAGTAGATTTTTATTTCCAAATATTATTTTTTATTTTTTTGAGAAGAGGGGGGCGATTGCGGATAGAGATTGAATTGAGTACATTTTCATACAACACATACCTATTTACTTCAGCAAGCCATACTGATGATTATCTGCTTTAAATATGCTTGTTGAATAAGCATTTTGAGCTTTGAATCGATATTAGTCAGCTACTTTTCCGCTTATTGCCGCGGTGGCTACTTCTTTTGTCTTGGAAACAAAAGAAGCAAAAATTCAAGTCACCTCCCGCTTGCTTCTTTGCCGCACGAGGCCTTTGCCCTGCAAAGCCGTGCTGCACCACAGGCTTCTTATATTTTGCCCCTGCTTCGCCGCTATGGCTACCGCTTCAGCAAAATCTAAAATGCCTCTGCCACTGCACTTGGCCACCATGTGCTGCCCGTCTTCCGCCCGAAGCCGGGGAGGATAAGCCCCCCAGCCCCCTAAAGGGGGAGCTTTTGATTAGTATGGCGGCTCATCGCTGCCGCAAGCCGCCAGGCTTGTGGCCCGCTGACAGGTATGTCAGGCATTTAATGTCCGGCTAAACCATCCGGCTAATCAGAAACGCCCCCTTCAGGGAGGTGGGGGCTTAATTGCAAGTCAGGATGCTTGCGGCAGCGAACTTATTATTAGTAATTCTGCAAATTCATCAAATTCTGTTCACAATTCCGGTTCAGATAGCTAATTAACCTAAGCAAGCACTTAATCCAACCATCACCTCAAATTTATATGCGCGGCCTTGCGGTCAAACGCGGCATGTACGCTGATGGCTACGCAGCGATTGCTGAGGCTGTCAACATCAAAGGCAATGCCGCGCTGAAGGTCGTCGTATACTTTGAGCTGTTGGTACCGATCTACCGCCTTGATGCTATAATGAGCGTTGAGGTCGGTTAGCGTGGCGCCGGTACCAATACCCTCGGCGGTTTTAAATTGCGGTGATGTTACCCTGATTTGTTTAACGCGACTAATGGTTTCGTCAGGCCCACCCATGTTGCGCTGGGTAAATACGCTGACGCGGGAGGCGCTGTCGCCATGCTTGCCCAGCCAGGTGAGCAGCGAGCTGCCCATGGCGCCGTCGGTCAAATCGGGTTGTCCCAGGGTGTTAATTACACTGTCGGCATTTTGGTTAAGCGTAACTTTGCCAATGCTTTTGCCGGGTACAATCAGCCACTCGGCCGCGGTTTGGCGTTTAGGCATGGCTTCGGTTTTATTAACCGTTACGCTGCTGTCTACCGTAATGGTTGTGCTGCTATCGGCAGCCTGTTTGGGTTTGGAGTTGCAGGCCGCCATCAACACGGGTACGGCCAGTAAAAAATGGATAGGTTTCATAAATAGTGTCGGCAATTACAATGTTTATAATATCGAAACCTGTTGTTTTGTTGAGGGTGATGATGGATTTTGATGATGAGGCATAATTGTTCATCATCAGGATTTGATTTGTAAACTACTGGCAACTACAATGTACATCTTTGTTGTCAGCAAAATGCGAGGCAGGTTTATTGACAGTGGGGTTGTCAGGTAAATACAAGACACAAATCGGGTCTCCGATTTTATTGAGGTCTGTTTCTGTCGATTTGCCTTGATACTGCTTGCCACCTGGCAGGGTAAATTGATATTTTAGTTCGGCTGGACGATATCTGACTCGCGTTGTTTCTGCAATCAGCTTGGCTCGGGTACATACACCGTTGTGAGCCAGTCTCAAGTCATTAACTACTGGTTTAATAAATATATAAGACATCCCGCCAGCTATAAAAGCCAGCATAATCTTGCCGGATAAATTGAATTCTCTTTTTGTCTTTCGCTTTTTTTTAGCCATTTGAAAAAGTAACATCAGCGCTTACACAAACCGTAAATCATTTAGATGCCCCAACCTTTTACCTCTTTCAGCAAGAAACGACGTTTTTCGCAGTGATAATAAAATATAACATTAACTCCATTGCTCACGCCCAAATGGAGGTGGTTAGCTTTCAATTTGCCGTGGTATGGAATGATAGTTATCTGCAACAAGCTATCCGCCACTTTTAAAGGAAGTATTTCGGTTTGAATTAAGCTTTTTCGATGGTCTCGGTATAATTTTTTGTAATTGGTTTCGGTAAGTAGTGTAATGGGATAACCATTCATTTTTTCAGGTACGCTATCGATGTAATCCTGTTTTTTTAAATAAATGGTTCGCTTCGTAACGGACTGACCGTTTACATTATTTATATTAAAAGCCGAATCCAGATAATGGGTGTAAGCGTCGAGGGCAGTCCAGTAAATCTTATCGCTTTCACGATCTTGACATCTGGCTTGATAAATACCAAATACTAATGCAACAATGATCGTTATGAGTTTCATACCCGAATGTAATTGTGATGGAATGAACGTGAATTTAATTAAAAAAGCTTGTCTGCAGTCGTATCTTGCATCACCAATAATTCCGTTCCAGCTAAATTTTTAATAAGATCGAGCAAGTGTTGGCTATCACTCTCGATAATTAAACCCAATTCGGCTTGTTGATTTCGCAAATGGTCGACGTACTCTACCGATATTATTTTAAGTAAGGACGGTTCCGAATTATCGGACATTTTCAAAAAGTCACCGCTTTTAACGTTTCCATCCAATAAGTTACCCGTTAACACCAAGCCACGCTGATGTAGTTTAAATACGGCATGGATTT
Organism: uncultured Mucilaginibacter sp.; assembly: GCA_913777515.1. Lineage (GTDB taxonomy): Bacteria > Bacteroidota > Bacteroidia > Sphingobacteriales > Sphingobacteriaceae > Mucilaginibacter. The sequence continues at coordinate 11,223 of CAJYSL010000323.1, read as the reverse complement.
TAAAAGTTCCGGACGGCGTCAACGTGTTTATTGATTATTTTCCTCCAAATGTAATCATCCCGCTATCCCAAACAACGCTTAAAACTTTTCTTTAACCCGAATGCAGTCTTTTTGCAGTTCTATCAAAAGCGGATTATGGGGCGGGGTAACGTTGGTGTAATAGCCCCAGTGCAAAACGGTGTCTTTACCGCCATGGATAACCTTGGTGGTATAATGTCCGTCTTGTTTCAGCTTCAGGGTAAAGCAAAGCGCCGTGTCTTTATGGGTTCCCGGCAGCAGGTTGATAGTTTTAAAAGGTACGGAACCGGCAATGGTAAATTTCACTGTTGCCGGTTCCGTGCTTTGATTTTTAAAGATAATGTGTGTTTCAAAATTGCAATCGTTGCCACGAATGCCGCAGGCCGATAGCAGGGAAAGGCAGGTCAGGCTAAGCAGGTTTAGTTTCATGGTGGTTGGATGCACGGCGCGGGGAATTGTTACCTGCAGCCATCGTAAAAATATCACCGGGTTAATATGGCCTTGGGCCTGTAGTGATGCTGACCTTACCGTGGGCAAAGGTGCCTTGCAGGGCATAGCTTTCTACAACAAGGTCGTCATTTTCTAAAATTTGAAACGTGCCCGATACAACGGTGATAAATAAATCATTAATAATCAGTTTTTGTATCAAGCCTGATACCACCTGGCAGGTATATAAGTCGTTGGCGCGATAGGTTTGCTCGCGGGTAGCATGGAAATCCACATTAATAAAGAGAGGTAAGCGGTCGCTCATGCCGTCGGCAGAGGTAAATTTAACATGTTTAGCTCCGTCCATTTGGGCGGTTGCTTCTACTGTGGGGCGGTCAATGTCCAGGCTTTTAAAATACAGTTTGCCGTTAAGTCTGACGTTGGGTACTACGCGCATATGATTTTATAATAGGTGCCATTTTTGTTGCCAGTACATGTAAATAAAGTCTTCTCGATTGAGCTTTTGCTCTGGATGAAGTGCATTGTAAGGTCCAAGTTGAAAACGTACGTTATCCGAAGGAGTCATCAGTGTGTTGCAGGTGATTCTGTGTAAATTGCAGTAAGCTGTTACCGGCTGCCACAAATTATTCCAGAAAGTCTGTCCTGTTCCGCGGGTGAGGTATACGTTTCTGATAGATGGATGTTGCTCCAATAAGCCCACGATGTCAGTAAACTTAAACTCATTGAAGTTTTCTGCAATGGCGGTATCACTGTAGCCTTGCAGAAGCTGTTGATGTGCATTATTATTTGAATCCGCATCAACAATGGTCGAAATTAAATCGGTGATGGCAATTTTGTTCTCTTTACAAAATGCTTTCCACTGTTGTTTATTGGCTGCTATCTTCATGCTATCCCTTCCATAAATGCGGGGCAGAACGGCCCAAAAGTGGTTTCCGCTATTGTGGTCGTTGATGCCGCCTGTAATGCGCCCATAAAACCAGGTCGCCAGGTTTGCTGCCGGCCATTCGGGGTTAAAGGTGCCCACTATCAAGGTAGTCGGCTCAAAATCGAGTCTTTCGAGGTTTAAATAAGACTGAAATTTGTGATGACAAGGCATAATTAGATGAGTTGATGTTTTGTGATTAAAAAGTTAAAAGTGCGCCAAATGATGAGGCAGTCCAACCTAAAGGCCATAACTGCTTTTTGTATTTTGCACAATAATAACCTAACCTTTGACAACTGATGTCAAACAGCTTTTTTTGGCCTGAAAACGTTATTTGATTGCAGCGGGGCGTCGGTTTGGTAAAGGGAAGACATGGCTTGCAAGCGGTCTTGCACCAGTTGCTGCAGCACGGGCGGCTCCAGGACTTTTACATTGCTCATCCACTGAAAAATCCATCCTACCAGTTCGCGGTTAATGCCGCAGGTCAGGTTCATGAGCCAGTTACCGTTATGTTGCTGCGTAAATTTTTGAGTCGGGTGCCATTGATGCTTTTCGACAAAGCTCCCCGTCATGGCCGAAAATTCTAACCGGATGTCGTATACCTCGTCGTCTATGTTTTCGGTAACACCAAACCGTTTTTGCATTTGTTGCTCAAAGGCTGGGCGCACGGTCGAATGGGTAAACTTAACATCGGTTGTCTCAAAGCCGGCAATTTGCTCAATCGCCAATATCAGAAGTATCTCCGGTTCTTCTAACAAGCCTGACAAGTGGATGCAGCCCCGGTGGTTGAGTATCTGCATGGGTAGCAGCGTTTGTGGTAGCTTTACCGATTCCGATAGCCCGGTGTGGTCGAAGTTGATGGCTGTAATAATGATTTTCTGCCGGTTTTCTACAGCCCAAAGACACCGGCTTAAATGGTCATGATAAGTTTGGGTATAAGGGACCTCGTAAAAGTGACTGCTATCAATGCTTGGCAACCCGGCGGCGGCTTTAAGCTCGAACCTGCTTTTACTGTTTTGCTCATAAAATAGTTGTTCGATATGGTTAATTTCGGCTTGCCGGGCCTTTATTATGCTGAGCGGTGCAAAGTTTTTGAGCAGATAAAAGGTGTTAATAGTGCTTAGTTTCAGCAGTTCTTCGGATGAATTATCGTATACAATTTTCCATTTCAGTTGATTTTTATCTCCAGGTACTGACTGCAAATACTCGCCATCAAATATGGGCTTACCTTCCATAGTTTTCAGGTCACGGTGAAGCGACCTTCCCGACAGGTTTATGCCCGACTTTTTGGCCCACTCCTGGATACCTTCTATCGTTTTCGGACCATTGCGTAACGAGTTGTAGATTTTAATCAGCCGGATAGCTTTTTCGGGCATAAGGTTTAGATTTTGAGTGTTGGTAAAAGTCAAATGTATTTACTTTTACCCCCGCATCCAACCCCTATTTTTTCGCCCAAATTACTTCCCCACTGCTTTCTAAAACCAGGTTGCCCTGCGCCAGGAACGAGTTTGTAAACGCAGGGGTGGCGGTAAAGCTTTTAATTTCGGCCACTATTTTGGCCAGCAATTGCTCGCGGCTCAGGCTTTGGTAGTAGGCCGGCGGCAGGTCGCAGTACATCTCTCTCGGGGTGTAATCAATGCGGGTGGATTGCAGGTTAATGCCCTCTTTATAAGTATTTACCCCGGTTAGCGACAGGTTATAAGCGCCGGGAACTTCAAACAGTGCGATATCGTATTGATTGATTGACTTTTTTGGCTGGTTGCCATTTACGATGGCCGTTAACCAGTCGCTGATAGAATTAAACCTGGTTTTAAGCCCCGGCGTAGGCGGCGCAATGATGTTGACTGAGGTTTTAACGGATGCCTGCTTACCGGTGCTTTTGGCGGTGTCTTTAAGCATTACCTGGCTGTAGCTGTACACCGGTATCAGGATGCTGGAGATAATAAGAATAGCACGGAACTTCATATATAAACAGTTTTCGGAAAATATATGATGGTTATACACGCACCATCCTCAGTTGTTTGCGGGATTGGCCAGAAGTAGTGCATGCATTTGTTTTTTCTGTAACGAGCGAGCGACTGTGGATTTTGAAGTTGGGTGGAGTTGTTTATACCATAGTTTTAACACTCCAAGATAGCACCGTAATTAAAAGATATGCTTGATGGTAGTTGTCCTGTGATTACTTGCCTTGCGTAAGTGGTATAAACCAAAGCTATTGCTTAAACCTTGCAAAAGCATACTTAACTATATTTGTCATCAACAAAAAAACGTTTTGCTGTCACGTTTACGGCGGCGGTGCGTCTACCTTTTAAATCGCTTTTTTAAATTTAATTATTCGATGTATAAAAACCGACTATTTCTTTTTCTGGTGACCACTGCGTTTAGCTTTTGGGTTGTTGCGGCGTATAGCCAGCAAAAATTTAATGTGCCGCGTATGGGTACACTGCCCGATAGCTTGTATAAGGCTAAACAATATGCGCCTGCTGCCACTTACTACGCGGCGGTGGCACAGCAAAGCGATTTTCCGGCTAAAAAGGTCAACGCTTACTATAACATGGCATGCTGCTTAAGTTTGCAAAATAAACAGGATTCAGCCCTGATTATCTTAAACAAAGCCATTACAGGCGGCTATAGCAACAAGGCACATTTGCTGATAGATACTGATTTTGATGTTTTGCACAACCTGCCGGGGTGGACAGCCGCCGTAAACCGCGTTAAGGAAAGTAAAAAGGTGATTAACTCCGACCCGGCCAAGGCTGGTTTTATTACTACGGATATTCATCACTTTTGGGAGGCTTACGATAAAGCTATTAAAGATACGGCGCATTCTAAGCAAATTATGCGCAAGCTTTACTTTGACCGCGCCAGCCGCGGCATGAACGACTACATGGACCTGAAAGTAGGCAGCATCGACGAGTTTGTTAGCCACATCAGGTCGGCCCCAAAGTTTTACGGTGCTATCCGCAAAAATACTTTCAAGGTTGATACTTTTAAACCGGATTTCGAATCATCTTACCGGAATTTTAAAAAGATTTATGATGGTGCCATCTTTCCGGATGTATACTTTATTATTGGCGCATTTACCAGTGGCGGAACGGTATCTAACGCCGGTTTATTGCTGGGCATTAATCAGTCTGCTGCCGATAGTAAAACACCCGTGGGTGAACTGAGCGCCCGGATGCAAACGCGCCTTAACCCGGTTAGTGGCTTGCCCGCAGTGGTAGCACACGAGCTAATCCATTACCAGCAAGATGGCATGAAACAGGATACCACTACTTTAAGTTACGTGATACGCGAGGGCATGGCCGATTTTATGGGAGAACTGATTAGCGGCCGCAATCCAAGCGCTAAACTGGTTTTCTGGGCCACCGGTAAAGAGAAGCGAATTTGGAATAAATTTACTCTTGATATGTACCAAAACCGATATGACAACTGGATAGCTAACTCCAAACAATCCGGCCCCGATAATCCGCCCGACCAGGGATACTGGGTAGGCTACCAAATTTGCCGAGCCTACTACAATCAGGCAACAGATAAAAAGCAGGCCATCTATGATATGCTGCACATCCGCGATTACCAGGCGTTTTTAAAAGCCAGTGGCTGGGAAGCTAAAGTGGCCGCGATGTAAAGCTTTAAATCTATGGATATAAAAAGTTTTTGGTTCACTTGCGTAAATTATGTTCGACGATATTTTTCATCCTGCGATATTTGCCAAATGGATGGAACAACCTTGCAATCCAGCTCTACGGCGTGCAGGCTATTCCGTACAATTTTATCATTGACCCGGAAGGAAAAATTATCGGTAAAAATTTACCGGGTAAAGATTTGACCGATAAACTGGCTATATTAGATAAGCCAACTCAGAATTTCCCCGTCAAGAGCTTACCCGAACCCAAGTTTTAGCGGGAGGGGAATTGCCGAAGTAAATTCATTTGAAAGCAGTATGAACCATCAAAAAAAGAATATTTAGCCGTGGGCTTCGGATTTACCTTACTTTTTATCTTTATTTTAATACCTGTCACGGCATTATTATCGGCTATATGGGGCATCAGTCGAAAAAAAATCTTTGGTAAGGCGCTGGGTTGTATATGGATGTTTGTTTTTGTTTTAGGATTTTCATCGGTGATGTTGCGTGGGCTCTTTGATAAGAAAAACCTGAACAAAAATGACTATCACGGCACCTACATCATCAACCGTAGCTATTTTGCCGGTAAACAGGCCGACTGGCAATACGATCATTTCCGGTTCGAAATTAAGAATAACGACTCGATATACTTTTACTCAACCAACGGTGCTAAAATCCTGAAAACTTACAAAGGCAAGATAAGCACCACTGATAATTATGTATCTGCCCGGTTAATCCTGCATATGGACTCTAACACCCATCACATCATGCTCCAAAATCCTACAATTATACGGAGTGCCTGGAGTTTTATTTTAATCTTTCATTCGCCTAAGTTTAACAATGTTTACTTTAAGAAAGGAGATTGGGAGCCGCTGTCTGAATAATTTGCAGCGGTAGATACTCGGTTGGTGAAAGGTAGTGAGAGATGCTTAATGCTGATGCATATAGGCCAGTGTTCTTGGAAAAGTGAAAATTATATAAAATTGATAGAGTGTAAACAGAAGTATTTGTTAAAAAAAATCGATTATGTATTTTGGAAAACAAAAATCCAAACAATATATCACATCATAAACTGTATGAATATAGCTATAATTATAGGCGTTAGCGAGTACACTGATCCCGTCAACAACCTTCCTGGCTGCAAAAGCGATGCATCTGTTATGAATAGCATTCTGACTAAGTCGGAAAAATATCAAGAAATACTTTATATAAACGAAAAGATATCTAGTGCGAAAATTAAAGAAAAGCTAACAGAGTTCATAGCAGAACATAAGACAAAGGAAATTAACGAATTATTCTTTTATTTTACAGGGCACGGAGAGTACAAAAACGAAGAATTTTATTACATTTTATCAGATTTTAAAACTGAGAAGAGAAAGCAAACAAGTTTACAAAATGAAGAAGTTGACACTTTATTTAAAACCTTGAAGCCTAATCTAGTCGTTAAAGTTATCGATGCATGTCACTCAGGCCAAGCCTATATAAAAGAGCCTGGGATCGTAAAAAGATATTTCGATGAAACAAAAGCTGGATTTAATAAATGCTATTTTCTGAATTCATCATCCAAAGATCAGTCCTCATTCCAGTCACAGAATATAAGTGATTTTACTTTGAGCTTTATAAATTCATTAAAAGAACATGATACAAGTGAAATAAGATATAAAGATGTCATAGATTTCATATCAGATGAATTTGAAGGCAATAACGATCAGACACCTTTCTTCGTAGTTCAAGCAGATTACACAGAAAAGTTTTGCGTCATTAGCGATGCTTTAAATGAATATCTGAGGACTTTAGAATTATCAACCAATGCCGGATTAGATAATTTAGATCACAATAAGTCACTTATAGAGAAAGTTAAGAGTCAAGCAGTTCTATATCTGACAAAGGACCAAGCTTTAGCTTTGATAAATAGATTAAAAGAACGTCTAACTAATCTTACACTTAATCAAGACTTAACGGAACTATATGACCTAGAAGTAGAGTTTTTTGATAATTACGAAAAGATACTTAACAAAAATGTGATTGGAAAATGGTTAGATGACAATGGAAGTGAGTTTTTTGCAAAATCACTTCATATAAGAGTAAGAAAGGACGGCCTTACTGGTATTTTGGACACTTATAGGCTTTATGCAGATTCGTATCGAAAAATGAACGAGGAAGACTATAAGTGGGAACGTAATGGATTTGAACTTGAGGTTGAAGTTCCTTATAAAACGATTGTTATAAACTTAAACTCAAAATTTCCCAACGTAGACAGCTACACAGCTCGCATAGTATACCTTATTTCACAAAAGAATATTCGCTTATTTTACTTTATCACTAATTATGAAGTAAAAAATTGGGACGACAGAAAATTGAATCCAAGAATAGAATGGGTTTCAACTGAACACTTAATGTCTGATGAAACAGATGTAGAGGCGGGAATTAACGATATATTTGAGCGGCTTGTTGATAAAGCAAAAAGAGAAACTGAAGATAAAATTGATAAATTATACGGCAATTAATTTCGGTGTTCGAATGTCGACTATTGTTTTCTTTACGTATTAAAGAAACCAAGGAGTTTTATTTAAGGCAAAGTTTCGGCTTTATGTTTTGAACATTTGCTGCGTGTAAAGAATTTACCCAATTGTGTAAACTGTTAATAAACAGTCTACACAATTGGGTAAAAACATTCTATTTCTAAAACAACTTCGTAATATTAAACATCACATTGCGTGGTTCGCCGGGGAAGATGCGGGTGTAGTTGTAGCCGGCAATCCAGTAGCGCTGGTTAAAAATGTTATTAAAGTTGGCAGCCAGTCGCACCTTGCTGAAGGTGTAGTACAGGGCAGCATCAGCAGTGGTGTATGCGGGCAATTGCAGCGTTGTAATCTCGGTATTGCGGCGCGAAGCATGGTTGATGCCGCCGCCTACGCCCAAGCCGCTCAGCGGGCCTTTAATTACGTTATATTTGAGCCATACATTGGCCAGGTGCTTGGGGGCATTGGCACGCTGCATGCCCAGCTCGGCAGGCAGGCCTTCTTTAACAATGGCTTCGTTGTAAGAGTAATTGGCGTTTACCGACAGGTTGGGCAAAATGTTGCCGATGGCCTCTACCTCCAAACCCTTCGATTGTTCGCGGCCGCGCTGGCGGTAAAGGTCGGGGTTAAGCGGGTCGTTGGCGTACACCAGCACGTTACGCTGGTTAATCTGGTATACTGCCACGTTCAAGGCTAGGGCATCTTCAAACAGTACGGCCTTGGCACCGGCCTCCACCATGTTGCTCTTCAGTGGGTCGAACGGACCGCCGCTGTTGGGGTTGCTAAATACCGAAGCGCTCTGCGGCTGGTAGCCCTGGGTATAACTGCCGTAAAGGTTTACCTGTGGGGTAAGGCTGTACACTAAACCCGCACGAGGTATCAATGCACGTTGGGTAATATCAGTTTGGTTGCCCTGCTTGTAGTTGGTATAATCGGTATAAAATTCCTGTCTTAAACCCAACAGCAACTGTAAGTTATGGTAGGTTACCTGGTCTTGTACATAAACTGCGTTAACGGCGTATTTGCTGGGTGCATAATTGGTAGCCGTTAAAAAATAACTGCTGGTATTGCGGATGGGGTACTGCACATTCTGCAAATCAAAATGGGCCACGTTGGGCACTGGATTGCCTTTACTGTCGAGCAAATAAGCTGATTTATTGTTGCGGTTGTAATTGTTGATGACGCCGTTGTTGGCCGCATTGCGGTAACCACGTGCCACATTCTGCGTGCCGCCTACCGGGCGCAACTGGGCTATGTAATCGTAACCCACCAGTATGGTTTGTTTCAATTGTCCTTTACCGGCTTTCAGGGTGGCAAACAGGTTCAGGTTGTCCGAATAGAGTTTTTGCATACGTTCCAGTAACTGCATCCCTACCTGGCTGGGTATCTCTTTGCCTGCACTGTCTACCGCAAAGGTGTTGGTGGTGCGGTGCTCAGACAGGTCCTCATCCCAGCCGTATTTCATGTAGGTGGCATTTACCGAAAAATTCCTGGTAAAGGCATGGCTCAGGTTAAAGTTAAACTGCAGGTTGCGCACGTTGTAGTAATCGTTAGCCGCGTTAATGGCCAGGCTGATGGGCGTAGAGTAAATATCGCCGTTAGAGCTGGCCCCAAAAATAGGCTGACCGCGGTCTATCCGGCTTTTGTTGTAGTTGTACACCAAATCAACGTTTAGGGCAGTTTTGGGCGATGGCAGGTAGGTGATTGATGGCGCAATGAGGTAGTTATCACTAAACTGTAAATTACGGAAGCTTTCGGCATGGCTGTAGGCCGTATTAAGGCGGAACAGCACCGAACTATCTTTCATGAGCGGACCGGTAAAATCGGCCGCGGCACGCATGGTGTTAAAGCTGCCGCTGGTTACGCTGATGCCGTAGCGTTTGGTGGGCAAAGGTTTTTTGGTGACGAAGTTAATGGTGCCACCGGGCGCCGTATTGCCAAACAGGGCCGAAGCTGGGCCTTTAATAATTTCGATACGCTCCAGGTTGGCGGTTACCGGCTGGTCAAAAAAGCCGAAGGCCGAGCGCAGGCCGTTAATTAACCGGGGCTGGTTTTCGCCGCTGCGGAAACCACGAATGACGATATCGTTATAACCCGAGTAACGGCTTACCCCGCTGATGAGCTTGGTGGCATCCCAGGCGCGGTCAATCTGCCGGTCGGCAATCAACTCCTTAGTAATAATGCTTACCGACTGCGGGATGTCTTTTAAATAAGTGCCCGTTTTGGTGGCGCCAAAAGTATAATCACTTTTATACGACGTGCGCGAACGGCCAATAATTTCTACCTGTTGCAGGGCCTGCTCGGCAGCTGCCAGGGGGATGGTTACGGTGGTTGATCGGCCCGCATTAACACGGGTAACATGGCGGTGAGTTTGGTAGCCTACGCCGCTGCAAATGACGGTTACCTCGCCGGCGGCAACCTGGTTAAAAACGGCTTCGCCTTTGTTGTTGGTTGAGTTACTTCGGGTGGTGCCCTCAATAGTAACCGTCATGCCGGTAAGGGGGCGGGTTTGCTGGTCGGTTACGCGTACCCGCAAAGTATTGTTGCCGGTCTGCGCGCATAGGGTAGCCGCCTCGAGCAACAGAATTATCATGACTACGGCTGATATCGTAATTTTCAAGAATTTGGGAAACATAAATAATTAAAGGATAGTGTTTTGTATGGTTTATGTTGAAGGTTTTAATTAAGATGACCGATGCTGAATAATTCGTCGGTTTTGTTAACCGGAGGCGTCGAAATCATGTACAGAATCATGCCATCCACCGGTGATTTGATGTCGGTGATTTTATTGCCGAACAGGTCGGTGATGTAACCCAGCGTTGCGCCTTTTTTAACAAACTCGCCTGCTTTCAAACGGCTGTAAAAAAAGCCGTCATGATTGCTGCTGATGAAGGTGCGGTTGCGGATGTAAAGCGGCGTTACCTTGGCGGGCGTGCCGTTGGTGATTTTTAAATAATTAAGCGCGTTGTGGTAGGCATTAAGGACTTTGCTCACCATTTGGGGCTCGGCCATGCCGTAGCGTCCGCACTCAATATCGGCCGCCGGTATACCGCGCACCACCGCCTCGCGCGAGCAATATTTGGATGGCCCGGTCACGCCCGGCAGGTTATCAAACTGTATCACGTAATTAAACCCTAAAGCTGTGGCAAACCCGCGCGACTTTTTAGACAGTTCGGGCGTACCAGTATGGTTGTAATAACCGGCATAGGGTTTCAGGTCGTTATTGGCCTCGCCCGAATGAGCGTCTATCACATAATCGCAGTGAGCAATAATCTGGTTGGCAATGGTATAGGCCATGCGCTCGGTGATGGTACCATCGGCCTTGCCCGGAAAGCTGCGATTTAGGTTTTTATCATCTATTGGGTTTAGGGCAACACTGCGCTGCAAAAAGGCCGGTACGTTGGCCATATGTACCAAAATGAGGGTGCCGTTCATTTGGGCGGGGTCGAGACTTTGAGCCAACTGCTGGGCGGCCACAATGGGCGGATACTCAAACCCGTGTATGCCGGCTACTATGCCCAGCACCCGGCCCGGCGCTTTGCCGTTAAACACCGTTACCGGGATAAAGGTGCTATCGTGGCCGTCTATTACCGGGATGCTGAACGACATTTTGGTGCCGGGCATCACCGTTTTCTGCTGAAACAGGAATGGCTTATTTTGTGCGTTAAGCACCGTGCTGAAGCAAAGCA
>CAJYSL010000322.1 GCA_913777515.1 uncultured Mucilaginibacter sp. | reverse complement strand
CCAATTCCAGTGCTAAAAAGCGCTTCAAGCTTACTGGAACCGGTAAAATTGCCAGAAAAAACGCATACAAAAGCCACATCTTAACCAAGATGTCAACCAAACGTAAGCGTGCCTTAGGTCAGACCAGCTTAGTATCTGACGCTGATATGGGTAACGTTAAACGTATGCTTTGTATCGGAAAGTAATTCATTAATTTTTAACCAGGTATTCGAGTTCTAAAGATTCCGGTTTACGGAACACTCACTACCAAAAAAGCAAAAAGATGCCACGTTCAGTTAACGCAGTAGCGTCGAGAAGACGCCGGAAAAAAATCATGAACCTTGCAAAAGGTTACTATGGTTCACGCAGCAAGGTTTACACCATTGCAAAAAACACCGTTGAAAAAGGTTTACAGTATGCTTACCGCGACCGTAAAACCAAAAAAAGAGAGTTTCGTGCCTTATGGATTCAGCGTATCAACGCTGGCGCCCGTCAGCATGGCATTTCTTACTCACAATTAATGGGTAAATTAAATGCCAGCGAAATTGGCTTAAACCGTAAAGTATTAGCCGACTTAGCTATGAATCACCCTGAAGCTTTCCAAGCTGTGGTTGAAGCGGTTAAGTAATCCGTCTCTTACATAAAAGCAAACAAAAAAGCCTGACCATTATGGTCAGGCTTTTTTGTTTACAAAGCTAAATGTTTGTTGTACTTAAATAATAGTACTGTGTGCATGCGGGTAATCGGCTTTAGTACCTGCTAATGTATTTTCGGTACCGTCAATGTCCATATACTGTTTAAAGTTGCGTACATCTTCGTCTACCATCTTTTTAAACAATGGATTTAGCACGTGGCCTAAGGCAGTACCTACGCCGCCTGCAGGTGGGGTATAGCTAATTACAATATCAATCACTGTACCTTCGCCGTTTTCGGCGTCTTTAAAGCGTACTTTACCGGCGTTGTCGATAGTTGATCCTGGCAATGAGCTCCAGCCAATAGCATAACCCGGCTCGTCATTAACAATCTCGGCATCCCAGCTTACGGTAGCTACGTCAGCTGGCAGTTTTAATACCCAGTGCGAACGTTTGCTGTCAATCACCTCAACGCTCTCCAGATGATTCATAAACTTAGGCAGGTTATCTAACTGGCGCCAAAATTCATAAACCTCCTGACGAGGCTTATTTACTGTAAATGATGAACGAATGTTTACGTTAACCGGTTCGGTGCTGTTTTTGCCCATCTGGGTATATAGTTCACAATGCCCAGTTAGGCCGCGGGTGATTAGATACCCTCCAGCGCCAACTTTTAATATACTAGTAAGCGGGCTTGAAAAAATGTTTTTTAATCCCGACAACGAAATTTTTACGCCGGCGGCTATCGATATGTAACGTTCAGGCCACTCTAAATTGATGGTTCCATCGGTCAATCCCTCTATCAACGGTTTTCTTTCTAATGCAGTAGTTGCCATATTTATGTTTTTATAGGTGTTATTTAAACAGGTTAACTCCGGCTAAGTTTTGTTGATTTTAAATTAACTTAATTAAAAGCTGCAGGAAGTAAATGGTGTTAGAGTTTGGTAACGGTCTCAATTTCAATCTTGTGAAACTTTATCAGTGCTGACAAATAAGCGGGGTGTTTAGTGTATAGCTTTATAGTCATTGTTGCGTTTTCAGAGCACTATATAAATATCTATGTATGTATGTATGTATGTATGTATGTATGTATGTATGTATGTATGTATGTATGTATGTATGTATGTATGTATGTATGTATGTATGTATGTATGTATGTATGTATGTGTGTATGTATATGTGTGTGTGTGTGTATGTATGTAGTTTTGTGCTGAATATTGCGCTTGTAGTTATGAACGACGAAAAAACAACGCTTACACACAAATAGATAGGGTAGTAATGCAAAAAGCCACCTTAAACAAGGTAGCTTTTTAATTATTATTTCTAATTGCATCTTTATGCTACAGCGCTGCTAGTTTTTAACCAAAACTCGTGCATAGCACTGAGGCATTTAACCAGATTGGTATATCCTAAGGGTTTGGTTACGTAGGCATTAGCTCCAAACTCTAAGGAAGAACGGATATCCTTCGGATTATCAGAAGTCGAGAACATGATGATTGGAACGTATCGGAGCGATTGTGTTTCCTTTATCCTCCGGAGAAGGTCTAATCCTGATAGGCCTGGCAAATTTAAGTCAAGCAAAATTAACTTGGGCTTGGCTTTATCTTCGGCCAGCTTTTCTAAGGTGTTTAAAGCCAGCGCGCCGTCATCAATGGTTCGTAAAACAGTGGTGCCGTCTATTTGTCCAATGGCACGTTCAACAACGTCAACAAAGTCTTCGTTGTCTTCAACATAAAGTATATCAGGTACTGCCATTACACATTTCTTTTAAAAGCCACATAAAATATTGTGCCAACTCCTAACTCACTTTCTACCCAAATACGTGCGTGGTGCTTCTCTATAATGCGTTTTACGATGGCCAGGCCCACACCGGTACCCTCGTAGCCGCGCACGTTGTCCATTCGTTTAAACAAGTCAAATATCCGGTTATAATAATTCAGGTCGATACCAATGCCATTATCATTGATGGAATAGATAACCTCAGTAGAAGTTTCTTTACCCTCAACGCGAACTTTAGGTGGGTTTGATTTAGCCGAATACTTAATCGCGTTGTTCAGCAAGTTGGCAAAAACCTGGGTCACCATAGTCCGGTCGCCATAAAGTAAAGGCGTGTCTCCAACTTCAAACTGAAGGTCGCGAATGTTCAAAGCAACCACCAAATCATTCTTGATTTCATCCACTAAGGATTTCATATCAATGTCGGTGTATTCCAAATCGGCCCGGCCAACCCGCGAGTAATTCAATACCTCCTTAATTAAAAAATTAAGTTTATCAGCACCAGCAATCACCTTTCGTAAAATGCGCTTGGCATCATCGTCCAGGCTTTGATTGGCTTCTAAGAGTAGTTCTGAGTAGTTTTTAATAGTAGAAAGTGGGGTGCGTAAATCGTGCGATACTGTAAAGCTGAATGTGTCCAGCTCTTCGTAGGCCTGCTTTAGCTTTTCGTTCAATAGCCTAATTTCGTTAGCCTGGCGGTTAATTGCAAATACCACCTCGTCACGTAGCTTTAGTACGTTAGCTATTTCTTCGCGGGTCCAGCGTTCCGAGCTGTTTCGTACCGTTTCCTGCCATACATCAAACGACCGGCGCGGACTTAAATTCATTACACCATGCGCGTCAACCTCTACCGGTTTGTTGGGATTACCGGCCCAGTTAATGGTGGATAACTGCTCCGGCTTAAACCAGGCAATCAGTTCGCCCATTTCTTTCGAGAGCGTGCAAGCCAAAATGCCGCTGGCTACATTACTAAAGTTTTTGGCCGGCTGATAAACCTCGGGCAACTGGTGTGTATAATAAATACGGTCCTCCATATTTTTTTTCAGCCAATTTACCAGGTTTTCCAAGTCCGCTTTGTCAGGTACTTGACCGAGGGACGTTATCTTGTCCTCGTATACTAAAACTGCCCCCGTTGCGTCGGTAACGCTTAAAATATTGGTTTCGTGCTGGGTTATAGCCTCACCAATATCGCCGCCTTTGCGCAGCATATCCGATAGTTCGTTATAAGCTGCTTTAAATTGCTCGTTTTTCTGAACATTAGCCTCGTCCTGCTTATACTCCAATGCAGACGATATAATCTGACCAATCAGTTTGGACGCTTCCCGGGCTTTGTAATTTATAAATCGCGGCGAATAATTATGGCACGCAATCAACCCCCACAACTCATCCTTGTACATAAGCGAGATACTGAAGCTGGAGGTTACACCCATATTCTTCAAGTACTGAATATGAATAGGAGAGACAGCGCGTAGGGCAGAACAAGTTAAGTCCAAAGGCTTCTCTTCGCCTTGCGATGCCATGCCTAAAATCGGCGATGATTCCGCATTTACATCGGTAATAATGCGGGTCAGATTCTTTTTGTACAGTTCGCGGGCTTGTTTGGGTATATCTGTTGCCGGGTAGTGCAGGCCCAAAAATGGCTCCAGATAGTCTTCTTTATACTCGGCAATAACTTCACCGTGGCCGTCGTCCAAAAACTTATAAATCATAATCCGGTCGTAGCCAATCAACTGCTTTACCTGCTGTGCAGCATTGTCAAGCAGTTGCTTTAACTGCTTACCGGCCAGCATCTCCGATACCGAACGGCCAATTGTTTTATGAATATCAACTTCGGTAGCAGTGCTGTCGGGCTCAAACTCCAGTAAAAAATAGGACCCGGTTTGAGACAGTATAAGGTTATGGTCTGCACGGTTAATAATAACTTTATAAGGATTGATAGTCTCGAAACTCTTGGTATGGCGCCCTAACAGTAATAACTGGCTGATAAAACCGGTTTCTTCCTGCTGAAGCAATAAGTGCTCGAGAGCTGATACCTTCTGGCCTAATAAATCGGCCGCCTGTGTAGGTAGAAATGCCGAAATATTTTCGCTGGCATAACTAATCACAAATTGGTTATCTACCGCTACCAAAAAACCGTGGGCCTGTACTTTACCCGGAATGTGTATTGGTTCTTTGTCGCAGTTGGTCAAATCTACCTGGTAATCTGTCATAAGTAAAATTTCAGGATGGTGTAAAGCACCCTATTTCCAATAAGCGCCGTGCCTTATTTATTGGCAATAATGGTTGCCCTCAATAAGGCAAAGGCCTCCATTGTAAAAGTAATAAATACATTTGTTTTTTATGATTGTTTTGAATCAACCCGGCTTCATTGATGCACGATTTACGACGACGTACGTTGATTAAATAATTAATCAGTAATAAATTTTGCTATTTAATATTTAATTATTGAGATTAGGTTTTCTTCTAACATATGCAGTCGCAAAATGAAGATACCGGTTACTTAACCGGAGGCGCAAGCCAGTTTAACGGGCAGCTTTTTCAGGTATTGATGCAAGCGCCCGGCCCCATAGCCTTGCTGCATGGCCGTGATGGCGTGTGCGACATGTACAATCCTCAGTTCCAGAAACTATGGGGAGGAAACAATCAGTTGCACCAACCTATGCGCCATACCTGGCCGCAACACGAGGGTAATGGCATTTTCGAAATAGTTGAGGGTGTTTTTGATTCCGGCCGACCTTATCATCAATATAACTATGCCTCAATAGCCGATTGGAGTGATAATGGTAAAGCCGAGCAGCGTTACTTTGACCTCAATTATTCTCCATACCTAAATGAGTTGGGCGAAACCATTGGGGTAATTATCATGGGACTGGACGTAACTGCGAAAACAAATGCACACCGCCAGTTAGCCGAGCAGCAGTTGCTGTTTAAAGACATTACTGATGCCGCCGGAACTGCCTTGTGGACGGTGGATACCAAAGGGAATATCATCTTCGTCAATCAAACCTGGCTGGATTGGACAGGCAGGCCATTTAAATCGCATTTAGGCCGGGGTTGGATTGATTTTGTAGTGCCAGACGACCGCGAAAGCGTCATTAGCAGCTTTATCAGGGATGTTAATCATAAAAGCCAGTTTCATGTTGATTTCAGGGTGCTGCGTAAGGATAAGCGCCTGCAGTGGGTAGCCGCAACCGGCAAACCACGCTATACCATCAACGGCGAATTTGCCGGGTACGTAGGTTCGTGCATGGACATTACCGAACGGAAAAAAACGGAACAATTACTGCGCGATAGCGAAGAGCGTTTTCGCAATATAGCGGATTCGGCCCCGGTTTTAATATGGATGACCGGCACCGACAAGCAAATTACCTTCGTCAATAAAAGCTGGACGGAGTTTGCCGGCATCGGCCAGTTAGTTGGTAACATCGGCCATTTGCACGACGATTTACTACATCCCGACGACCAGGCCATGGTGGTAAACAGCTATATCCAGGCTTTTGATGCCCACCAGGAATTTTACCTGGAATACCGGATGCGCAACCGCAACGATAAATACCGTTGGATAGGCATGAAAGGCATTCCGCGTATGAGCCTGGATGGTACGTTTGAAGGTTACATAGGCTCGGGTATGGATATTACCGATATGAAGGAGCATGAGCAGGTCAAAAATGACTTTATCGGTATGGCCAGCCATGAGCTCAAAACGCCTATTACCTCCATTAAAGCCTATGTGCAATTGCTGCTTACCATCTATAGTAAAAAAACGGAAGATGAGTTTTTACTGCGTTCGTTAAGTACAGTCAACAAACAAATCAACAAACTCACCCGCCTGATTACCGATTTGCTGGATGTTTCGAAAATGGAAAGTGGCAGGTTAAGCCTAAACAGTGTTGAGTTTGATTTGCACGATTTAATAAAAGAAACGGTAGACGAGGTTCAGCATACAGCCACGCAGCACGATATTTTATATACCTCGGTAGGGCCACTTACGATTTATGCCGATCGCGACCGTATTGCACAGGTAATTACCAACTTTTTAACCAATGCTATCAAATACTCTCCCGATAGCGACAGGGTAGATGTTACAGTAAGCACTGATACGCAGGCTGTAACTATAGGTGTTCGCGATTACGGTATTGGCATTAATCCCGAAGAGCAAGCCAAGGTTTTTAATCGTTTCTACAGGGTAGAAGGACGCAATGAGCAAACATTTTCGGGTTTCGGTATTGGCCTGTATGTTGCAGCCGAGATTGTGCGCAGGCATGGCGGAAACGTTTGGGTGGAAAGTGAAAAAGGTGAGGGTTCGGTTTTCTATTTCACTTTACCGCTACACCAATACACAACACAAGATTGATTTGGCTAAACATTTGGCTGCGCTAAAATCAAATTATTTGCAATTTGTGTAAACAGTATGCCTTAAAATGCTGTTATGTAACCAAATCATCTACTGTAAAGGAAATTAACTATGAAAGATCAAACCAAAATTATTGCAGCGCTTTTAGTAGGTGCTGCGGCAGGTGCAGCAATAGGTTTATTATTGGCCCCAGAAAGCGGCTCTGAACTTAGAGAAGATATTGCTGACTACGTAAACGATTTAATCGACAAAACTAAAGACAAAGCACAAGGCACTGCTGAAGATTTGAAAGAATACAGCAGCAACTTAGTAGATAAAGCTAAATCAAAATTTAATGGTGTAGCAAACACTTTGTCTGACTATAAAGACGAAGCTCAGGATAAATTTGATGATGCAAAATCATACGCTAACCAAAGCTATGACAACGCAAAATCGGCTGTTAAAAGCGAAGCGAACGATTTGAACAGCTCAATACAGAACGCATAACTAAAACATTGTTTTAGTATACATCAAAACGCCTTTGGCCATTAGCCAAAGGCGTTTTGGTTTTTAACGCTTTACGTACTCGTCGGCTATCATCAAAAATAGCTTGTCATTATCTGACGACTCATCAAAGCTCTCTAATAGCATTTGTTCAGCTTCTTTATAATTCAATGCTTCAGCCAAAATTTTAAGCATTCGATAGGATGTAAGGTTCACGTGCTCCAGTAACTGTAGGTATAGGATGATGTCAATATCGTTAAGCAGGTAATTATCAGTGCCGTAATCCTGCGGTTCAAAGGCATCTTTAAATACAGCGATGATGGGCACGCAGTTCTCGCGGGCGGGTTCTAAATCTAATAGCTGATATATGCTTTCCAGACGCTCTACCTGGTTTTTAATATCACTCCAGGTTTCTTCAATACCTTGTTTCAATTTCTTGAATGTGGCAAGCTTAATAAGGTTAGGCAAATGTTCTTTTACATATCTTTTGCCAAAATAAACTCGGTTTAAATGGTGTATAAAGTGCTGTTTAAGCACCTCCGGACTGGCGGATTGTAAGGCGTTTGCTTCCATGCGATGTGAGTAGTTCGTTTTTTGTTGCACCGGCTCGTTAATATTTATTCGAATAAACCGGTACAGTTATATAACAAACTATCGTAAATCTTGATTGTAAATATTGTTATGCAAGAGGATAATTTTGACGACCTGGATTTTAACGAGCCCCCAAACGAAGGAGCGTTTCATATAGAAGTTGATTTTTATGATACCGGCGAACTGGCAGATATGCTGGTGATACCTTACAGCGGTGCCTATATTGTAGTTTATAATAATGAGCATTTGTGTACCCTAATACGTACCTGCGATGAGATTGAATGCTGGGAGCAGCAGGACGGTACACTCGACGACGATTTGGTTGAGCGTATTGGCGCAGGCATACAAGGCGCCCGTCCCGAAGATTTTAACTAAGACGTTGGAAGCAAAAAGAGCCGCTTAAACTTTGATGATTTAAGCGGCTCTCGTTATGATAGTATTGCAGAAGCTTTGATATTAAAGCTCTTTTCTTAACCGAGCTACCGGTATATTCATTTGTTCACGGTATTTAGCTACGGTACGGCGGGCAATATTGTAGCCGCGCTCTTTCAAAATTTCAGTCAGTTTTTCGTCGGCCAGCGGGTGGCGTTTGTCTTCGCCGCCAATGCATTCTTCCAGTATCTTTTTTACCTCTTTGTTAGATACCTCTTCGCCGCTCTCGGTTTGGATAGCCTCCGAGAAGAACGATTTGAGCAGGTAAGTGCCGTGTTCGGTTTGCACATATTTAGAGTTGGCTACACGAGATACGGTTGATATATCCATACCAATGCGGTCGGCACTATCCTTCAAAATCATGGGCCGCAAGTTTTTCTCATCGCCGGTAAGGAAAAACTCATACTGATACTGCATAATGGCATTCATAGTTTTAAGCAGGGTTTGCTGCCGCTGCTTAATGGCATCAATAAACCATTTGGCCGAGTCGAGTTTTTGCTTTACAAACTGCACGGCCTCTTTCATCTTCTTATCCCGTTGAGAGGCTTTATCGTAATGCTCAAACATTTCCTGGTACGAGCGGCTTACCCGCAGTTCAGGAGCGTTTTTAGCATTCAGGGTTAAAATTAGTACACCATCGTTATTGCTGATATGAAAGTCGGGGATAACCTGGTGCTGTTTGGTGCTTACCTCGTTTGAGTCGCCTGGTTTAGGGTTAAGCTTTAATATTTCGTTAACCACACCACGTAACTCCATCGAGTTCATGTTCAAAGCTTTTTCAAGCTTGTCATAATGTTTACGGGTAAACTCTTCCAGGTAATGCTCAACTACTAAAATGGCTTTTTTAATAATCGGGTCGTTTACATCCTTACGGCGTAACTGAATCAATAAACATTCCTGTAAGCTGCGTGCACCCACACCCGGCGGCTCGAACGATTGAATAACCTTCAGCATTTCTTCCACTTCTTCGTCCTCAGCCATCACATTTTGCGAGAAAGCCAGGTCGTCGGTAAGCGACATGATAGGGCGGCGCAGGTAACCGTCATCGTCTAAACTGCCGATAATTTGCTGACCTATCCTAAAGTCTTTATCGCTCAGCGGTACTAAATCAAGCTGCGATTGCAGGTTTTCGAAAAACGAGCTTTGAATGGCAATCGGCATTTCTTTGCGCTCTTCCTCATCATCGCCGTTTTGGTCGTAACGCGAGCCGTATTCGTTTACGTTATCTTCTTGCAGGTAATCGTCAATATTAAACTCATCGTACTCGTTATCATGTTCTTCGCTCGAAGAATAATCATCATCCGGGTCGCGGTCCGGATACTGCTCCTCCGGCTCGGTCATATTGGTTAAGCTTAAATCTTCAAGCGCAGGGTTTTCTTCCAACTCCTCTTTAATGCGGGTATCAAGAGAAACCGTAGGTACCTGCAACAATTTGATAAATTGTATTTGTTGGGGTGAAAGCTTTTGTAATAGTTTTTGTTGAAGATTCTGTTTTAACATATATCAAGGGTACGCCAAAAATACATCAATGGCCCGTATTAAGCAATAAGTAACGATGATTAAGTAATTGGTTAAATGCTTAAGAAAAGCTTTTGTTTTTATACGATAAAACTTTTTAAAAGTATACCCCTTTATAGTATTTTAGCTAAACAAATTAAACCTTTCTTGCTATGTCGTTTATTAAAGAATTTAAAGAATTTGCCATTAAAGGCAATGTGCTTGATCTAGCTGTGGCTGTTGTTATTGGTGCTGCCTTTGGGAAAATTGTGAGTTCATTGGTTGAAGATATTATTACTCCGGCTATATTAACACCTGCACTTAAAGCTGCTAACCTATCCAATCTCAGCCAACTTGTGGTGCCGGGTACGGCTATAAAGTATGGCAACTTTTTGTCGCAAATTATTTCTTTTATCATCGTCGCTTTAGCCTTATTTCTATTTATTAAAGCTATTAATCGCTTCAAAAAGAAAGAAGCCGTTGCGCCAACCGTGGTGCCGGTGCCGTCTAACGAAGAAGTTTTACTGACCGAGATTCGCGATTTACTGGCCAACCGTGCCCGTTAAAAACTTTTGGCCAACCGTCCGTTGGTCACAATAATATAGTTGTTGCTTTTGCTGTATTTACTCCAGTCAACGTGGTTAAAATCATCAACAGTAAATACTGCTATATTAATTATTGAGACTTTAGGCGCATATTTTTGAAGCTGGGCGGCAGCGCCCAGCTTATCTTCGCTATGAAAGCCGCCGTTAATCTGTAATACTTTATTACCAGGGTGGCTTTTGATGTGTTTTGCAATTGACCATCCCATAGTAGCATCCCAAAGGTTTTGCGATTGGTAAATTTGCATGCCACTCATGCCGCCGTGGCCGCCCATAATGTCCACAAATTTCTGGTAATAAGCGCCGGTAGCCGTATCAATGGGTAGGGGAGGCAGCCAGCCTTTTGCGGTGGCATCTAACTGTTGCAAGCTGTTTAAGCCTAACCGGGTAACGCGGTTGGTGTACCGGCCGGGTGCATTAGCGGCAATTACCGGAATGCCTTTTTCTTTAGCCAGCTCTACCATGGGGCGGTAGTCTATATAATTAGGCCACGCCCTGGCATCACTAATGAGGTTTTTTTCGCGGATAAGCCCACTCAGGTATTCATTTAATACAGGCTGCGTATCTGTCTCAAACATCTCTAAAGACAACGCCGTTTTGTTAGGGTATTTTTGAATCAACTTATTGAGTAAGGCTAACTCAAGCGTATGACCAACCGAGTCGTTATGCTCCTCGCCATAAAATAAAACATCAGCTTTACTCATATCGCTGATGATGTCATCGAGCGTTACTTGTTTTTGAGAAGCTGTATTATAAACCTTATAATTGTTTTGCGAATGCACCATTAATGGCAGCCATAGCACCATGCAAAAGATTATTGTTTTCATGACAGAGCGTTTAAGCGGGTAATTTACAGGCTTAAAATCATAAACGTAAATAGTAATATTTATATTTGAAAACTAAAATATAAACGCTAAATTTGCACTCCCGTTTTTAAGGATATTAACGAATTACAATATAACAATCATGAAAAGAACGTTTCAGCCGTCTCAACGTAAAAGAAGAAACAAACACGGCTTCCGTGAGCGCATGGCTACTGCTAACGGCAGAAGAGTATTAGCTGCAAGAAGAGCTAAAGGCAGAAAAAGATTATCAGTATCTGACGAGCGTCGTCATAAAGCATAATACAGGTTGCTTAGCCCTTTAAACAGGGCTGGTGCCGTAATTATCTTAGTTTTTCCGGTTAACCATTTAAGCAATATGTATACTTTTAAAAAGGAAGAGCGGCTATGTAATAAAAAGCTTTTAGAGAAGCTTTTTCGTAGCGGCTCTTCCTTTTTGTGCTATCCTTTCCGGGTATCATGGCTACAGGCCGATGCGGTACTGCCGGCTACCGTGCAAGTGGTTTTTGCGGTATCTAAGAAAAGATATCGCCGTGCGGTTGACCGCAACCTGATTAAACGACGTATGCGCGAAACTTATCGCCTGCATAAACAAGATCTGTTGTATGCGCCTTTGCAAGAACAAAACCAGCAGTTGATTTTTTCTATAAACTACATTGGTAAAGAAATAACCGATTTTAAGTTTATGGATAAAAAGATGATTAAACTATTGCTGCAAACCTGCGAACAAATTAATGCAAGCCATGTTAAAGTGGTTTAAAAAGGTGCTGGGCAATTTTTTTGTTTTGCTCATTAAAGTCTACCAGTCGGTTATATCGCCCATTTTGCCGTCATCGTGCCGTTATACGCCTACCTGTTCGCAGTATGGCGTAGAGGCTATACGTAAATATGGGCCATTTAAAGGTGGATGGCTTACTTTAAAACGCATTGGCCGTTGCAACCCCTGGGGCGGACATGGGCACGACCCGGTACCTTAAATTTTTTGATGACCATGAGTTTACTGCTTTTAATAGAAACAGCTACCACATCATGCTCGGTTGCGCTGGCGCAGCAAGGGCAAATTTTGGCGATTAAAGAACTGAATGAGCGAAACATTCATGCCGAGGTGATTACCGTTTTTATTGAGGAGTTATTTAACACGGTAGGCAAAACGTATAATGATTTGGATGCTGTGGCAGTAAGCAGCGGACCTGGTTCTTACACCGGATTACGCATAGGTATATCAACCGCTAAAGGTTTATGTTTTGCATTAGACAAGCCCTTGATTGCGGTAGAAACTATGCAATCTATGGCTGACGGGATGGCTGCAGAGCTTACGGGGGATAACACTGCCTTATTGTGCCCTATGATTGATGCCCGGCGTATGGAGGTTTACACGGCCTTATTTGATGCCCAGGGAAATCGTATCAGGCCAACATCGGCCGAAATTATCGACGAGCATAGCTTTGCTGATTTATTGGCCGACCATCACCATCAGGTACTGTTTTTTGGTGATGGCGCCGAAAAATGTAAAGAGTTATTAGGGCGCTACCCCAATGTCCGGTTCGATACCGGGTTTACCAATTCTGCCGCGCACTTGGCGGCTACAGCTCAGAAAAAGTTTGAGGCAGCTGCATTTGAAGATGTAGCCTACTTCGAGCCATTCTACCTTAAAGATTTTATTGCCGGTAAAAAAGCGCTTTAATGCGGCTTAGTGATTAAATATATCATTCCACCGTTTGCCCAGCGGGCCTTGCTCTGAACCATCGGGATAGTAGCTTTCATTTTTCCAGCGCTCAATCAGTTTGCCTATTTTAAATGAGAAGCCGAAATAAATACTGCCCCCAGAGTGCGACCGGGTGCTGTTAATAGCATTGAGGTTATCATTATTGGCACTATATAGGTTAAAGGTGTTTCCCAATTGTTCGCTGCCTATGAATAGCTCAAAATTAGGTTTCTTATACATGAGCTGTAAGCCAGTGTCAAACTTTTTATCCTCGTTCATGATACCGTTGATGGATGCGCTGAATTTGCCGAAGCCAACCTGGTTAATTAATGCCAGCGCGGCACCCTGCCCATACAATTGCTGCGAAACAAGTGCTGTAGGCTGGTACAGCACCTTGCCAAACATGAATTTTTTAGCCATGGCAAATTCGGCCCGGCCAATAATAGGTTTGGTAAATCCTTTGTAATAGCCGTTTTGGGTGATGGTCTCCCTAAAAATATCCTGTCCGTTGCCGTTGGTTGGCGTATTGTCAAACGCGTTAAAGCTATAGGTAGCCGCCCGGCGCCCCCAATGGATAAAGCCTAAATCTTTAATATTGCCTTGTAAAATAAGGCCACCCGGCGCCAAAAATGTAGCGCCAATACCAATAGCCATACCCGGGTTGCTCAACGATGGCAATAAGTCGCGTTTGGGATAGCGGCCATCTACATACGTAGCCTGGTAAGTACCCTGCACCAACGGAACTGCTCTGTTGCCTGCTACACCTACGCTCGACGGGTTAATCACCATTTTGTTGTAGTCTATACCCAGCAAGGTACTCAGCTTTACACCAAGCATAAAGGTGCGGGTTACTTTTTCGCGGTAGGTTAGGCTTAGCTGATGGAAGCCTTCATAAAAGGCCCGGCCGTTAAAGATGTCATTACGTCCAACCAGTTTAGTGTAATTATTACCACCATTAATCAAATCAACGGCTTCGTCAGAGGCATACCCGCGGGCATTAGTTTTAATTTGATAAGAAGCGCCTATCTCTACCCGTCCGCTTAATGAGGCAAACATTTTAATCATGCCCAAATACACATTGGTTTGTACAAAGGCATTGTTAAACTGATTTTGCCCTGAGGTAAAAGCCGCATTATTTTCCTGATTTAAAAAAATGCGCGATTTAATAGGCGTTTGTGCGTTGCCGGTTAGGTAAGTATAAATATTGGCGTTGCCGATAAAACTTAACGCATAGTTCTTGGTAGTATCGGCAATAAAAGCCGCCTGCGACGGGTTCTCGAACGAGTCGTAGAGCGTGCCGGTGTTGTACATGGAAAACCTTTGCGCCCAGGCATAGTTCATGCAAGCACAAAACAGTAAAACCGAGAATATTATTTTCTTCATCAAGCTACAAACAGTTAAGTATCAGCAAGCACCACCAAAGCTTAGTGTGGGCAGCATGCCAAAACATAGGTGCTTGCGGCCTTGCTTATTTGCTTAAGGTAGTACTATCAGTAGAGTTGAGTTTAATACACAAATTAGTGTAAAATTGGTTTTCGGAAGCTGATAGTTGATAGGCAGCGGCGTAGTAGTTCTTAAAGCCAGGCTCTTGCTGTTGGTAAGCTTTAGCGTAGGCCGTTTTCAATGTCCGCCTGAAAACATTACCCGCGTTTTTAAAATGAATAAAGAACTCCACGTTGGCCCTTTGCGCCAAAAGGTTATTAAATCGGGCGTATTCATCTTTTCTAATCAGGAAATCTCCGTTAATGTAATTCTCTTTGTAATTGCTCAGCTCGCGCTCGGTATTAGCTAAAATCAAGTAGTTGTCGAGCACCATAAAATATGGTTTTCTAAAGTAGGCCAGTGCATCACCTAATATAAAAACCGGTACCTGGTCATAATTAAACTGCCCAACGTCGTCATTGGACGTCATGGTGCTGATGTTGTTAAGGTAGGGCCTTAACGTACCGCCGTTCTTTACTTTAACAATGGCAACGCGCTCCTGAAAGCGGGTGGTAATCACGGCAAATTCGTTATCAAGCAACCGGTTAAACTCGCGGTCAAACTGTACACCGGTTTCACTTTTTATTTTGTTGAACAATCTTTTCTTCTCAATATCTAAACCCGCAATCTGCTGCCAGTTGGTTAATTCGCTTTCAAAGCGTTTCACGTCATCAATAGCGTAACTGTTGCTGTATGCTGTGGTGGCCGGAAAAAGGTTTTTTAATTGGATAGGCACCGGGTTCATTTTGCGGAACAAGTCCAGGTAACTTATTGGTCGGGTATTTTTAAATGTAGTGAAGCCGTTAAACATTAGGGCGTCGCTCTTATAGTTTAAGCTGAGCGAGGTAACGGCAGGTAAAATGGGCAGCCCCTTCCATAAATCCAGTTTGTCTTTTTTATAAAACTGGCTGAGCAGGTGTCCTGCTTGCTTGTAATTTATATATAACGCGCCCAACGAAGTTGCGTTTTGCTGGTCGGGCAACAAGCTAAAGTGTTTGCTTTTATCGGTGGACTTATAATCCAGGCTTTGCTGCAGCAATGCTTTCGAAAAGCTGCCGGTCATCACCTGTCCGGTTCTTTCGGCCATGTAAAAATCGGCATCTAAAGAGTCTGAATGAATTTTAAACCCGCGGCTTTTGCCAAAACTGACCGGCGTGAACGTGGTGCCTTTTAGGTTTGCCGCGTTTTTAAAAAAGTCAGGCTTTATTCGCATGCCTTCTGTGGCGGTAAACAGGTAACCCACACTATCGTTAGGTTGCGGGTGTACGGAGATGAAAATATCCTGGTCAGCAAAAATTCCATGCAGGTCAGGGTTGTTGAGCAGTACATGGCGCAGAGCGTTAAACTGTTTTATAGCCGATTGCCCAACCAGGGCACTGAACAGTTCACTGTTTTTGTAGATATCATAAAAGCTGCTGTCGTTGTTAAACTCAAAGATGAGAGCTGCTGAGTCGGGGATGGTGTTGATAACCTGTGTGGCCCGCTTACCCGGCGGGCTCAAATGTTTAAAATAGGCAACGGTTACCACCGCAGTAGCTGCAACTAAAATAACGGTGATGATAATGAGCCTTTTCATAATGGGTTATCCTAATCAAATGTAGATTTTTACCTTATGGCAATAAAGTAATACTTGCAATTGGCTAATTTAGCTGTAATTTAAAAAGCCTGCATGCAGAAAAACATTATTATTACAGCAGCCATATTTGGCATGCTGGCCGTTATTACCGGTGCCTTTGGAGCGCATGCCCTTAAAGCCCGTTTAGAAGTATCGCAAATTCAGGTTTGGAATACTGCAGTGCAATACCAATTCTACCATGTATTTGCGTTATTGTTTTTGTCAACTTTGGCCCGTAATGATAGTGGACAGGTTTACGCCGCTTACTGGCTGTTTGTTTTAGGCATTGTTTTCTTTTCCGGTTCGTTATATCTGCTGTCCTGCTCGTCTATTTTGCAATGGAGCTGGCTGCGTGTGCTTGGGCCTATAACACCTATAGGCGGTTTGCTATTTATAGTGGGCTGGTTTATGGTGGCACTGGCGGCCATAAAAAATAAATTATAATGCTTGAGTTTGCCGAAACCCGCCATGCCGACCGACTGACGCTGTTTGCTGAGGTAATACTGCCTTTGTCTATAGCGAAGAATTATACCTACCGGGTGCCCTATGA
>CAJYSL010000321.1 GCA_913777515.1 uncultured Mucilaginibacter sp. | reverse complement strand
AAAATAAAGCAAATCGTTTATTTTTGCGTTTACATAAACCACAATATGCCACCTCAAACCAGGTGGCATATTGTATTATTGATGATATGATGAACAGGCAGACATCAATGGAAGTTGCTTCTTTGGCTGAACTCCCGGCAACAGCACAAGCGTTGCTGGATTTTGCTGCGGATCAGAAAATATTCTTGTTTTACGGACAAATGGGTGCGGGTAAAACAACTTTTATCAAAACTTTATGTGAGAGCTTGGGTGTAATTGAGCCGGTTACCAGCCCCACGTTTTCTATTGTAAACGAGTATAACGGCACGAGCTCCAAAATTTATCATTTTGACTTTTACCGCCTCAAAAAGCAGGACGAAGCTTTAGACATGGGTTACGAAGAATATTTTTACTCCAACCAGTATTGCTTTATTGAGTGGCCCGAAAAGATTCCGGATTTGCTGCCTTTGCATTACATTAAGGTAAATATTACCGTAACCAATGAGCAATTGCGCCGGTTTACCTTTGAAAGTATTTAGCACATATTGTTTTAAATTTGCGTACCTTCAACCATTCTGTTTAAGAAATATCAAAAGCAGGGTGGCTAATATTTTTAATACATGAGCTTTGGGTTATATAGTGGGTTTTCTGATGTGGCCAAGCAGGCCATGATGCAGCCGCAGGAATCAATGCTGGCTACTAAAAGCAAAAAAAATACACTTTATATCGGTATTCCGCGCGAAACCTCGTTTCAGGAAAACCGGATAACACTTACCCCACTTTCGGTTGCATTACTGGTGAATAACGGGCACGAGGTACTGTTGGAAACCAATGCCGGTAAAGCCGCTAATTTTTTAGATAACCATTACAGCGAGCAGGGTGCTCAGATTGTTTACGACACCAAAAAGGTTTACGAAGCCGACATCATCATCAAAGTAGCTCCGCCTACTATGGCCGAAATTGAATTGATGAAGCCCGGCCAGATATTAATTTCTACGTTACAACCCTCTACCTTAAAGGCCGAATGCCTGCACGCACTGATTAACAAGCGTATTACAGCCCTTTCGTTTGAGCACTTGCGTGATGAAGGCGGTATATTAAGCGTGGTAAGGGCAATGAGCGAGATTGTAGGCGCTACCTCTATATCCATTGCTGCTGAGTACCTGAGTAATGTATTTGGCGGCAAGGGCCTGATGCTGGGTGGTATTACCGGCGTGCCTCCTACCGAAATTGTAATTTTAGGTGCCGGTACCGTTGGCGAATATGCTGCGCGTACGGCCATCTCATTAGGTGCCGAGGTTAAAGTATTCGACCCCTCTATTTATAAATTACGCCGCTTACAAAATAACATCGGTAGTCGGGTATTCACATCGGTGATTCAGCCTATAGTATTGGAAAAAGCCATTACTACCTGCGATGTAGTCATCGGTGCACTTCGTACCGAGGATGGCCGCAGCCCGTGTATCATTACCGAAAATACGGTAAGCCGGATGAAACCTAATTCGGTATTAATTGATGTGAGCATTGACCAGGGCGGCTGTTTCGAAACATCCGAAATTACCAATCATACGCACCCAACGTTCCGTAAATACGATGTAATACACTATTGTGTACCCAACATTGCTTCGCGGGTGGCACGTACGGCTACTTATGCGCTAACTAATATTTTTACCCCCATTTTGTTGGACATTGGCGAGAACGGCGGCATCAATAACGTTATCTGGCAAAAAACGGGTATACGCAATGCGGTATATATTTATCATGGGCAATTAACCAACAAGCACTTGGGCGAGCGATTTAATATCCCTTGTAAAGACTTGGATTTATTAATCGTAGCTAATCGCTAAGACTTTAGTTTTTATTGTTTAAATGCTGTCGGTATCTCGGTAGTATGATGCGGTGCTCCATAATGGCTGATGGTAAGCCTGGCTGCGCCATTATTATCAATCACTATTTTAAAAAGCATATCGTAATCATCATCCGTAAGGGTTTCAAACGGTACGGCGGCCCCAAAAGCTTTTGCCAGGGGGATGATGGTGTTAGAGTGACCGACAATTAAAACTCCTTTTCCTTTGTGGTTTTGTAACACGTCGTTAGCAAAGGCTTTAAAATCTTTAGCTGTATAAACAGTCATTTTTAACTGACGTGCAGCGGCTGCTGGGCCACCGGTACTTGTGGTGCGTTTGTATGGGGTGCTGTAAACCGCGTCAATTTTTTGGTTTTTAAGTATTGTGGCTAAGTCGTGGGCGCGTTTGTCGCCATCTTCGGTTAAATCTGGGTCAGTACTGTTCATCGCTCCTTCTGCAGTTTGTTTTTCTGCATGACGCACTAACCAAATGGTGGTTTTTTGTGCATAGGTGTTCAAAGCACCAATCAGCATTATAATCGACAATGAAAAAACAACTCTTTTTAACATAAGTTTAACAGCATGATGTGCTAATGTAACTACTTAGTTTAAAACAAATATGTTTAAAAGTAATTATTAAAGAAACTACTGCAATTGGTATGAGTGTATTTAGTAAAGAGTATTTTAAGAGTTTATGGAAGGTTTTGGTAGCAACCTTTTCCGGTTTTATCAACGATAACGGTTTAAAATTAAGCGCCTCACTGGCCTATTATACTATTTTCTCTATTGCCCCACTATTGATTTTGATACTGTCATTGGCTGGTATTTTTTTAGGGCCTGATGCTGCTTCGGCCAGGTTGTATGGGCAGATAGACCAGTATGTAGGTAAAGATGCTGCCAAGCAAATTCAGGATATTGTTAAAAATTTGCAGTTTTCGGGTAAAAGCGGGGTTGCATTAGTGTCGGGCATTGTTACCTTGTTAATTGGTGCGAGCAGTATATTTTTAGAGATACAAGATTCTATTAATACCATTTGGCGGGTAAAGGCAAAACCTAAAAAGGGTTGGCTGAAAATGTTGCAAAACCGCTTTTTATCTTTCTCTTTAATTATCAGCCTTGGCTTTTTATTGCTGGCATCTTTAATTGTTAACATTGTAGTTACTGCTGTAAGTAAACAAATTACGAGGTTTTTACCAGAGATTACCGAAAAGCTTATTTTGGTGGTTAACCTCGGCATTTCATTCCTGGTTATTGCAACATTGTTTGGTATCATCTTTAAGTTTTTGCCCGATGTGAAAATTAAGTTTAAAGACGTACGCTCGGGGGCGTTTTTTACTGCAGTACTATTTTTGCTCGGCCAGTTTTTAATAAGCATGTACCTTAAATACTCTGCACAGGGTTCTGCGTACGGTGCAGCGGGGTCAGTAATTATATTATTGGTGTGGATATACTATACAGCAGCCATACTTTACATTGGAGCTGAATTTACACAAGTATATGCCGAAGCCAATTGTAGCCATATTGAACCGGCTGAATATGCTGTTCATATACAACAAACAGAAATAGAGCATGATGTTAAGCGGTTACCACCGCAAAATCCTGAGCTTAAAGGGCAGTTTAAGAAAGATGGTTAGTGATATTCAATACTGAAAGCTTATTTATAATACGCTTTCAGTATTTAAGTGCAATAAATATTGCCATATTTTTATCTTTAATCACTGTTTGTTGAATTTAAGATATAAATGAGTTGAAAATTGCTAAAATATATATGAGTATGTATCTTTAGCTCAACCAATTATAAACTTAAATTGTATCGGATAGCATGTATCGCCAGATATCTGTTTTTATCCATCTGCATACTCTTCCTGTCTGTAGCCGTTAATGCGCAGCAATTCAGTATCAACGAAAAAGTAAAACAGGTAAAGCTCCGTTTCCAACTAGTGAGGGAGATGGTTGTTATTCCTTTGTTCATCAATCAAAGAGGTCCGTTCAACTTTGTGTTAGATACCGGTGTGGGGCTGATGATTATCACTGACCCAACTTTGGTCGATTCTATCAATATTAACAACCGTCGTACCCTAAAAATGTATGGGACAGGCAACGATGTGGTTTTTGAAGCTTATGCAACATCCAGTCTGGATGTTTTGGTCGGTCAATCTCTGAAGAGTCAGGACGTATCTGCCGCCATATTAAAAGATGACCATTTCGGTTTATCCAACTATGCTGGTATGCACATACATGGTTTATTAGGCTACGAGTTTTTTGCAAACTTGGCAGTTAAAGTAAATTTCATGGACAGTACATTAACCATAGCCAGACCGGGAAAAATTAAGCCCTTAAAACGTGGTATCATTTTGCCAATCAGTGTAGAGGGTCGTAAGCCTTATTTTACAACTAAAGCTTTGCTCGCTGATGGATCATCAACAGACAAAAAGCTTTTAATTGATTTAGGCGCAGGTCATCCTTTATCTATAGAGAATTCACAGCTACATCAAGGTAATCCCCAAAAAGTGATGGCTGCTAATTTGGGTGTAGGTTTAACGGGACCGGTTAATGGCTACCTTAGCCGGATAGACGAATTAGATATAGGTAAATATAAGTTTGCTAACGTAATCACATCCTTTCCGGACAGCAATGTGCACGTAAATTTCGTAGTTCGACGCGATGGTAGTTTAGGAATGGGTATATTAAAAAGGTTTTTAGTGGTGTTTGATTATAACAATCAAACGATGTACCTCAAGCCCAACGCGAGATTTAAAGAGCCGTTTGAGCATGATATGTCGGGGATGGAATATTATGCAAGCGGAAAGGATTATGATAAGATTATCGTAAGTCGTGTAGAGCCGTGCTCGGCTGCTGATGAGGCCGGTATTAGAGCGAATGACGAGATTACCAGGGTAAACTTTAAACCCGTAAATCGGATGACCGTAGCCGAGATTGACAATCTACTAAAATCAAGAGAAAACCGTAATATTTTAATAGAAATTTACCGTAATCGAGTCTACGAAACGGTAGTACTCACCTTAAAAAGGCGTATCTGAAGATGAGTGATAATCACAGCCCTGCCCGCATTTGCTTTACAGGCAGGGCTCTTCAACAGATAGCCGGATTACTTAAGCTGGCTGATATTTTCGTAAAATGCAGTTTGCAAATCCAGCAGCGAACGCACTTTTAGTTTTTCGCCGTAAGTATCAAAGCAGATGTAGCTGCTTTTCTCTGGCTCTTTAGTGTTTAGTTTTTCTAAAAAGTTAAAAGTTTCGAAAAAATAATGACGAGTAGTTACATTCTTTTTTTGGTCGGTTTGTGATGAATTAAGTCTAAAGCCCATCAATTTCGTCCAGTCGCGGACCTTGGATTGTAAATTTGCGCGCAGGGTTCTCATAGGTTGTCTTTTTACAATGGAGTATTACAACAGGTTAATTGTTTTGGTTAAGTCGTAACCTTCAGTTAATAACGCAACAAGGGGACGTTTTAATATGGCTACTTAAAAACCGCGCACAAATTGCTCACAATTCATGCCACGTTTACAAAATAGATGCTGATAATCAATATAGTATAAGATGAAGTATGCTTTAAAGCATGACTATAGCTTATTGTATACAGCAGCTATGTTATAGTATACACTTCTGACCAATTGATAGGTAATTGGTTGTCAGTCACAGACTAATATCTGAGTAGAGTTAAACGAATATTAAAGACGTGAAAGACAATTTATCAGTTACAAATATTAAACTTTTGATTAAAAAGTGGTTAAAAACTTATAAAGAAGCAGCTACACAATGTGTAGAGTTTAGAATGATTTTAAACAGCAACATGTAACAATCCTATGATTGTTAAGTATTTAAGTAAAAGAAATTGAACTTTTGCAGTCCGACGCTGTAATAAGTAAAATCTTAAATATCAGACAGCGACTATAATCATTTATGAAACGTTTTTTTACTCTCTTAGCTCTTCTGGTAGGCTTTGCAACCTTCACCAATGCACAAACCGGCCGCGAGGTACACGGTATGGTGATTGATTCGACCAAGCAAGCTCTACCCGGTACCACCATTAAGTTAACCTCAGATGCCAATGACAACGCAACCACTATTGCTAACGGCGAAGGTCGGTTTTCGTTTGCAGGCGTTAAAGGTACCAAGCTTAACTTAGCTATCAGTTCTATAGGCTTTGAGGGAGTTATTAAACATTATACTTTAGAAAACGACGGTAAGGCGGCTGATGTTGGCACTATTACCCTGAAAGCACAATCGACCCAATTGGGCGTGGTAACCGTAGTTGGTACTAACCCGGTAACACTTAAAGAAGATACGGTAGAGTACCGCGCCAGTGCGTATAAAGTACGGGCAAATTCGCCGGTAGAGGACCAGTTGAAACGTATACCAGGTGTGGATGTAGATGCTCAAGGTAATGTAAGTGCCCAAGGCAAGCAGGTAACCAAAGTGCGTATTAACGGTAAGGACTTTTTTGGCGGTGATGTGCAAACCGCAACCAAAAACTTACCTGCCGATTTGGTAGAAAGCTACCAGATTGTGGATGATTACGGCGACCAGGCCAACGTAACCGGCATCAAAACCGGTGAGCCTAACAAAGTGTTAAACATCACTATCCGTAAAGATAAAAACCACGGTTATTTCGGACAGGCCACCGCAGGTGACGGTACCGATGCGTTACCTAAAAACCCCGGCGTAAGTAATGATAACCGTTATGTAGGTTTACTAAATGTATTTAAATTTAATAACGACCAGCAAATAGCAGTATTGGGTAACCTGAACAACACCAACGTAAATACTTTCTCATTCGGTAGCCCAACCGGTGGTGGTGGCGGATTTGGTGGCGGCGGTAACCGTGGTGGTGGAGGATTTGGTGGCGGTGGTGGCGGCCGAGGTAATGCAGGCCGTGGCGGTGGCGGCCAAACCAGTAACCAGGCGGGTATAAATACTACCAAAACTATTGGTACTAACTTCCGTGACCAGTGGGGTAAAATGTCAGTTTATGGTAGCTATAGTTTTGAGGACAAAGAGGTTTACACACAAAGTAGAAACTTACAAATCAATAACACTAGTGTACCCATAACCAGTGATCAGTTAAGTAATGAAACTAATCATACTACCAATCACCGTGCAACCTGGAATATGGAGTACAGGCCAGATACGCTGAATTATTTTAAGCTTACACCAACCTTCTCATACAGCAGCGGCAATGTTGTTAGTGATGAATCGCTTAAATCATCTCGTAATAACACGCAAAACTTGTCTTATACAACAACATCAAACAGTACGTCTTCTGCGCCTAATTACGGCGCTGTATTATTGTACAATCACCGGTTTAATGCACGTGGCAGAAATTTAAGCATCAATGGATCTTACAATTCATCGCGAAATTTTAATTTTGATAACCCGGTTTATGTATATGATGTAAATACACTTAGTCGTTTAAATGTGCCGGTTAACCAATTGGTAAACACTTATTATCGTTCAAATACATCGGGTATTAGTTTTTCGTACATCGAGCCGTTAAGTAAAGTTTCTTTTTTAGAACTTAACTATGCATTTAACCATACATATAATAAAAACGATAATAAAACTGACACCCTGGCAACTAACAATGTCTTTAATACCTGGCCAACTGGTACGAACAATTATGATTA
The DNA here is from genome assembly GCA_913777515.1 of uncultured Mucilaginibacter sp. Lineage (GTDB taxonomy): Bacteria > Bacteroidota > Bacteroidia > Sphingobacteriales > Sphingobacteriaceae > Mucilaginibacter. Next base: position 1,751 of record CAJYSL010000321.1, on the reverse strand, counting down.
CACCTTTACAACTCATCGTGTTGGGTTAAACTACCGATTAATTGAGCCAAAGTACAATTTGACTGTAGGTGCAGGCGTACTGCCAAGTGTGTTAGATGGATCTGGATTGTCTTATGATCTTAATGAGCGGCCAGTAAATCCAGTGACCAAAAAGACTACGTTTAATTTCGTTCCAACAGCAAGATTTACTTATAATTTTTCCAGAAGCCAAAACTTAAACTTTAATTATAACGGAAGTAATAATCAGCCTACCTATAATCAGTTAGTACCGGTAGTAAATCTTTCAAATGCCCTATACCCTGTACAAGGTAATCCTAACTTAAATCCAGAGTTTACTAACAACTTTAATTTACGTTACAATAAATTCAGCTTTGAAACAGGTAACATCTTCTTCACTAATTTTAGTTTTACACAAACTAATGATAAAATAGTAACTAAGTCTACTATATATCCAAAAGAATTTAATCCATCTGTGTTAGCGCAAAATCCAGGATTAAAAAAGTTACAAAACACAAACTTTCAAAATTATTTAAATACCGACGGGTATTACACTGGATCGGCAAACGTCTTGTTTGCTAAGCCTTGGTCTGCACGTAAGTATACGCTTTTGCTTAACGGCAACGTTACTTATACCAACAACGTAGCTTTTACAGATAGTGTTAGCGCCAATAATATAACTTCTCCACTACTTAAAAATATTGCTAAAAACTGGGCATTCACCCCTGGCACCCGTTTCAGAGTAAACATATTGGACAAAATAGATCTTGAAGCCAGTGTTAATTACACTATAAACAAAACAACCAACTCGTTACAACTAAGTCCGGTTAATTCCAATACTAACATTAGAACCTTAGCATTAGGATTAAACGGTAAAAACTATATTCTTAAAGATTGGACATTTAGTTATGATTTTAGCCGTCAGGTTTACTACGGATATAGTTTTGCGGTACCCAATCCTAATATCTTAAACGTATATCTTGAGCGGAGATTCCTGAAGCAAAACGCAGCGACAATCCGCTTACAAGGTTTTGACTTATTTAATCAAAATACAGGCTTTTCACAAACTGTTGCCAACAACGTGGTTACTCAGTCGCAGGTTAACCGTTTAGGCCGCTACTTTCTGTTAACATTTACTTATCGTTTACAGAAGTTTGCCGGCCGATCACCTATGCAGGGTGGAGATGAGCGTGGCGAGCGTCGTGGTGGCTTTGGCGGTCGTGGCGACCGTGGTGGTATGGGTGGCCCGGGCGGAGGTCCTGGTGGTCCAGGCGGCCCAAATATGGAGTAATCCAATGACCTGTAAAAGAAAACCCCGGTTGATTAATTCAGCCGGGGTTTTCTTTTATAATAAAGTAAAAATTATACTTTTTGTAATACGTCGTTAATGGTTCTTTCCAATTCGTCCAGGTCAAAAGGTTTAGCCAGGTACGTTTCGGCACCGGCATGGTCTGCCAGTAACTGTATATCACTATTAGCCGAAAAATAAACAACCGGAATATTCTTTAACTCCTCATTGCTCTTAAGGGTTTGTGTAGCCACAATGCCGCCCGAATCCGGAATCCAGTTATCCATCAGGATAACGCTTGGCATTACGGCCGATACCTTCTCTACAATGTTATTGCAGTCGGTGTAGGTATGCACCTGCCAGCCCTGTTCTTCTAAAATATAGGCACAAATTGACAGGATGTCTTCATCGTCATCAAATATGACGATCTTTTTTGCATCGTTGTTATCCATAGATATAGTAGTGT
>CAJYSL010000320.1 GCA_913777515.1 uncultured Mucilaginibacter sp. | reverse complement strand
GTGTAAGTACTTCAAAAGTTAAATGTTCAAAAGTGCTTAGCGGATAAATACCGTATTGCACCATTTTCCATGCATTGTTAATGGCAATAGGTACGAGTAAAGCGTTGGGGCATTTTTTTAGTATGGTAGCAATACCTGCAGACTGAAAAGTACGCACCTGCCCGTCTTTAGACCGGGTACCTTCCGGAAAAATTACAGTCGACCAATTGTTGTCTTTCATGCGGCCGGCCAGCTTTAACAGTTCAGTAATCGATTGGCGTGGGTCGTTACGGTTGATGTTAGCACCGCCTCCTACTTTAAGGTTATATGAGATAGACAGAATGCCTTTGGTCAACTCTACTTTAGAAATAAACTTGGCATGGTAACGGCGTAAATAGTAAATAAGCGGCGGTACATCGTACATGCTTTGATGGTTGGCTATAAAAATAATGGGACGGCCCTCAGGTAGTTGTTGTTGATTTATGAAAGTAACCCGGTTGCCTAATAAATAATAAGTGCTGGTTAATAAGCCATTCAGTATATCTACCGACCGTTTATGTGGACCGTAGCCACCCAAATTATAGCATAACCATTGTATAGGTTGAAATAGCAGGAGTAAGAAACCAAAAGCCGGATAATGAATGGCAGACAGGATATAGCCTAACAGTTTTCTCATAACAAAACACCAAAGTTAATAAAATAACCTGAAGGTAAAACGTTAACAATGAGTGGTTCGGGCCAATAGATGATAGCCTGCCTGTTTAAATTTACTTGATGGTGCCTTCCATGAGCATCAGTTGCACTCGCATAATGGCAGCCAGGGTAATAGAGTCGGTAATTTCGCTGTTACATACCATGCGGTAAACCTCGCTGAAGGGCAGCTTACGTACGATAAGTTCTTCTGTTTCCTCGGGTTCAGCCTCATGCTGTTCCAGGCCGCGGGCCAGGTAAATGTAACCAAACTCGTCGCCTACCGAATTGGAAAGATGAATGCGGTTAATTTCTGTCCACTCTTTGGCTTTCAGTCCGGTTTCTTCCAGTAACTCTCGCTTCGCGGCCTCCAGCGGGTCGGTACCCAAGGGGCCGCCACCTTCTGGAATTTCCCAGCTGTATTGGTTCAGCGTAAAACGAAACTGACCAACCAGGTAAGTATTCATCTCGTCATCCAAAGCCACAATACCGATTGCCCGGTTTTTATAATGTATTTTACCGTAAATTCCTGCATTGCCCGATGGATTAATCACCTCGTAATGCGTTAAGTCTATCCAGGGATTATCATAAACCTGTTTTTCTGAAGTTATTTGCCACGGATTGTGTTCAGGGTGTTGCATGCGGGTAAAGATAAAGGGATATAAACACGCATGCACAAAAAAAGCGGCAGAAATTTCTGCCGCCCTAAATTCATATTTTAAAAGTTATTACAGACCAAAAGCTTCTTTTACTTTTTCAACGTAGTCTAATTTTTCCCAGGTAAACAATTCTACCTCTTTGGTTACCTCACGGCCTTCAGGGCTTACAAAGGTTTTGGTTACAGTTTCGCTGTTTTTACCAAAGTGGCCATAAGCAGCAGTTTCGCTGTAAATAGGATTACGCAATTTAAAGCGTGTTTCGATGGCGTAAGGGCGCATATCAAACAGTTGCTCTACCTTTTTAGCTATCTCGCCGTCGTGTAAGTCAACTTGTGCTGTACCATAGGTATTTACATAAATACCCATTGGTTGTGCTACACCAATAGCGTATGACACCTGTACCAGTACTTCTTTACAAACACCGGCAGCTACCAGGTTTTTAGCAATGTGGCGGGTAGCATATGCAGCCGAACGGTCAACTTTAGATGGGTCTTTGCCCGAAAATGCACCACCACCGTGTGCACCTTTACCACCGTAAGTATCTACAATAATTTTACGGCCGGTTAAGCCGGTATCGCCATGCGGACCACCAATCACAAATTTGCCGGTTGGATTAATGTGATATTTAATATCATCATTAAAGAAGTGAGCATATTTAGGGTAACGGGCTTTAACACGTGGAATCAAAATGTTGATGATATCCTCGCGGATTTTAGCCAGCATAGCCTCATCCTCATCAAAATCATCATGTTGAGTAGAAATAACAATGGCGTCAATGCGCTGCGGCAGGTTGTTGTCATCGTATTCCAACGTTACTTGCGATTTGGCATCCGGGCGTAGATACTTAATATCCGTCATTTCGCGACGAACAGCTGCCAGTTCAATTAATAAAGCGTGGGCAATATCTAAAGCCAAAGGCATATAGTTGTCTGTCTCTACGGTAGCGTAGCCAAACATCATGCCCTGGTCGCCAGCGCCTTGTTCTTGCTTGTTTTGGCGGTCAACACCTTGGTTAATATCTGGTGATTGCTCGTGAATGGCCGATAACACGCCGCAAGAGCTGCCATCAAACATATATTCACCTTTAGTATAACCAATGCGGTTAATTACATCGCGGGCAATTTTTTGTACGTCTAAGTAAGCTTTTGATTTTACCTCGCCGGCCAAAATCACCTGTCCGGTAGTTACCAGCGTTTCGCAGGCCACCTTCGAGTCGGCATCAAAAGCCAGGAAATTATCAATCAACGCGTCCGATATCTGGTCGGCCACTTTATCCGGATGTCCTTCTGAAACGGACTCTGAAGTGAATAAATAAGGCATAAAATTTCTATCAAAAATTAAAAGTTGCAATCAAGTGGCCAGAAAAGAAAAGGATTGAGTAAAAAAGGAATACGTAGGTTTTAGCACTTTTTTACGTGGTTGCAATCCGGTTGCTCAAAGCAACATTTTCAAATCAGTCCACTATCAGTCAGCAAAAGTAAAACAATTTTACAAAAGCCGAAAATAGGCTTACTTTT
>CAJYSL010000319.1 GCA_913777515.1 uncultured Mucilaginibacter sp. | reverse complement strand
CGAATTTCAGATACACCAAGGTGGTGAGGATGCCGACGTACTAAACCAGTGGGAATACCTCAAACACTTAACCTATACCGGCGCCCGCGAGCGCTATAAAGAAATTACACCCGACGTAGAGGAGCGTATCAATTTTGAGCTTTTCACTATCAAAACCATGGGTTTTGCCGGTTACTTCCTCATTGTGGCCGACTTTATTAAAGAGGGCCGTAATATGGGCGTGTTTATCGGTCCGGGTCGTGGTTCGGCGGCAGGTTCGGCGGTAGCTTATTGTATAGGTATTACCAACATCGACCCGATTAAGTACAACCTACTTTTCGAGAGGTTTTTGAACCCCGACCGTAAGTCGATGCCTGATATCGATACTGACTTTGACGACTCCGGCCGCCAGCGAGTAATTGACTACGTAGTTGAGAAATATGGTAAAAACCAGGTAGCCCAGATTATTACCTATGGTTCGATGGCTGCCCGTACCAGTATTCAGGACGTGGGCCGGGTACTGGATATGCCTTTAAGCGAGGTAAACGCCATGAAAAAGCTGGTGCCCGATACTTTGGGTATTACGCTTAAAGGCGCCATAGAACAGGTGCCCGAACTACAGGCTATTAAAAACGGTACCGATTTAAAAGCAACTGTACTGCGCGAAGCCGAGAAACTGGAAGGCTCAGTACGTAATACAGGTGTGCACGCGGCGGGTATTATCATCGCACCCGATGACTTAACCAACATTGTACCGGTAGCTACGGCAAAAGACTCTGACCTGTTGGTTACCCAGTATGACGGCCGTGTAATTGAGGATGCCGGCGTAATTAAGATGGACTTTTTAGGTTTAAAAACCTTAACCATTATTAAGGATGCCCTGCGCCTCATCAAACAAAACCACGATGTTGAAATAGATATAGATTATATACCGCTCGACGACCAGAAAACTTACGAACTGTACCAGCGCGGAGATACCAACGGTACGTTCCAGTTTGAAAGTGACGGTATGCAAATGTATCTGCGCGATTTAAAGCCCGACAGGTTTGAGGATTTAATTGCCATGAACGCCCTGTATCGTCCGGGCCCGATTGAGTATATCCCTAACTTTATTAAGCGTAAGCACGGTTTAGAGCCTGTAGCTTTCGATTTGCCCGACATGGAAGAGTACTTGGGCGAAACTTATGGTATTACCGTGTACCAAGAGCAGGTGATGCTTTTGTCGCAAAAGCTGGCCGGCTTTAGTAAAGGTGATGCCGACGTTTTGCGTAAGGCTATGGGTAAAAAGCAGATTGAGGTACTTAATAAAATGGAAAAGCAGTTTATGGAAGGGGCCGTTGCTAAAGGGCATCCCAAAGATAAACTGACCAAGATATGGACCGACTGGAAAGCATTTGCGCAGTACGCATTCAACAAGTCGCACTCTACCTGTTATGCGTTTGTAGCTTATCAAACGGCTTACTTAAAAGCACATTACCCGCCCGAGTATATGGCGGCGGTTTTAAATAACCAGAACAGCATCGAGAAGATATCTTTCTTTATGGAAGAAACCCGCCGCATGGGCATCAACGTGCTGGGGCCCGATGTAAACGAGTCGGATATGGCGTTCTCCGTAAATAAAAAAGGAGACGTTCGCTTTGGTTTAACCGGTGTAAAAGGCGTGGGCGAAAAGGCCATCGAAAGTATTATTGACGAGCGAAACTTAAGCGGCCCGTACCAATCCGTATTTGATTTTGCGCAGCGCAGTAATACCCGTAACGTTAATAAAAAAGCTTACGAAAACCTGGTATACAGCGGTGCTTTTGACAGTTTTGGCTTGTGCCGGGCACAGTTTTTTGCCAAAACCGAAAGTGGTCTGCTTACCGGGGTAGAGCGTTTAATTAAATACTCCAACGATTATCAAAATACTAAAACCAGTTCGCAGTCATCTTTATTTGGCGGTACGGTTGAGGCTTATATTCCGGAGCCGGCTATGCCCGATTGTGAAGAATGGCCGCTGATTGAAAAGCTGAAGTATGAAAAGGATGTCATCGGTATTTATTTAACAGGTCACCCGCTGGATAATTACAAACTCGAGCTCGAAAAATACTGCCAGAATAAAGTATCAGATTTAAAAGTGCTGGTGGCCATGCGAAACGGCGAAGCCCCGCCCGAAACCATGGAACGTTTTGCGCAGCTGCGTAAAATGGGAGAGCTCAGTATTGGCGGCTTGATGGCCAACGTACAGCATAAAATGACTAAGACCGGTAAGCCTTTCGGCACCTTTGTGATTGAGGATTACTTTGACAGTTACGAGTTTGCCTTATTTGGCGACGATTACATCAAGTTCCGTAACCTTTTAGGCGATGGCTACTTTGTGCAGCTGAAAGGTACTGTCGAGGAAAAGTACCGGCAGAAAGACAACTGGGATATGCGTCTGGCAGGCATTAACCTGCTGTCGGAAATGCGCGATAAAATGACCAAATCGCTCACCGTGTGCTTGCACCTGCATAGCCTCACCGAACAAATGGTGAGTCGCCTGGAGCAAATGGTAGAGGTGAATAGTCAGAAATACGACGTTAAAAATTGTACGCTGCGCTTTATGGTTAAAGACAGTGAGGATACCTTATTTATAGACCTGTTTTCGAAAACCTGCAAGGTAAACCCAAGCGATGATTTACTGGAAGGTATTTTCGGCTTAACCAACGTGCAGCCGCTTTTAAAATAAGGGGTGTCATTAAAAGTAATTATCTTGGCATCTCACTATAGCGGCCGGATGATTACTTTTTCTTTTTAGATGCCTTGGCTATCGGGTTAAACTTTAGGCATAAATCAATCCAATAAGGTAGTTGCCTGTTACCGGTCAGGCTATCCAGGTCAACAAAAACAAAATCTTTCATAGTTCGGCCATTGTGTATCATGGGCGTACAGTGGCCTTGCGCCAATTCAGTTTCGGCCTGTTGCCGGCCAATGCGGCAAAGCAGGGCATCTTTGCGTACACCTATACAAAGCTTATCGTCTACCATAAAGCTTACGCACTGAAACATATTTTTCTCTTCCACATCAGGTCGCTCACTCAGTGTTTCACGGATAGAATTGATAAAATAATCGGCCTTATCCATAGCGTAAAAATCAGTTTTTATAACAACAGGTTTATCATAAATTTATATATAAATTTGATTTTACACGCTAAATTCATGAGTCAATTAACCCCGTTCCACGTTGCGGTTCCTGTATACGATTTAGAGGAAGCGCGCAACTTTTACCGTAATATTTTGGGCTGTACCGAAGGCCGTAGTTCTGACCATTGGACTGATTTTAATCTGTACGGGCATCAATTTGTTATCCACCTCAAACCTAAACCTGCAGGCTACACCGGACCACATCAAAGTTCGGTTGATGGCCACGAGGTACCGGTGCCGCATTACGGCGTTGTGCTGGAGTGGGAAGTGTGGCACCAATTGGTAGACCGGCTCAAAAATCTCGGCGTGAACTTTTTGATAGAACCGGGCATCCGGTTTGAAGGTCAGGCAGGCGAGCAGGCTACACTGTTTTTCCGCGACCCGTCGGGCAATGCGCGTGAGTTTAAAGCTTTTAAAAATATAGACCAGTTATTTGCCGTTTAGTATATTTAAATAATTAAACCTCAGTTAGTTTTATCAGTCATACTTCAAATCTGTCAGGCTTTATGAAAATCCGGTTAAAACAATGGGCTGTTGCTGCTTCTGTTGCAGGCGCAGGTTTATTATCTGCTGCATTTTACAACGTGCCCGGCAGTTACAAAGGCGTTGCAAAGTTTCCTTACCAGGTAGCCGGGCTAACCGAGCGGCAGGCGGCAGCACATTTGCTAAGCCGTTTTACTTATGGCGCCACTCCCGGACAGGTAGATGCCGT
>CAJYSL010000318.1 GCA_913777515.1 uncultured Mucilaginibacter sp. | reverse complement strand
TTGCGAACGGCTTCCTACAGCCAACGACGACACTTAATCTTTTCTCTTTACCCGTTTTCTTCTACTTTAAATTTATTCCTTTTCCTCACTAAAACAAGGCCTACACAAACATAGGATGACGTGATTTGTTTAAACACTTGTTGCAAGTATCAAGATTTCTCATTAGCATTCGAAATGACAGGAGGTTTTGTTTGTCAAAAACCAATTGAAGAACTTAATTAAACTGCAACGTAAACACCGTACCCACACCCTCCGTACTCTGTACCTGAATATTCCCTTTATGCATCAGCATAATCTGCTTGCACAAGCTCAAACCAATGCCACTACCTGTTTTGCGTGTGCTGAAGAAGGGGATAAAAATCTTTTCCATCAACTCGGCCGACATGCCCAGGCCGTTGTCGGTTACTTTGAGCAGGGTTTTGTTTTGCTGCACATCGGCCGATAGGGTGATGATGGGTTCGGGGCGGTCTTTAACGGCTTCGATGGCATTCACCAACAGGTTAATCAGTACCTGCTCCAACAGGTTAATGTCCACGTCGATGGTCAGGCTCAGGTCGCGCAGGATGATGTCCAGTTCGATGTTTTTCTTTTCGAGGGTAGGCAGCATCAAGGTATTGAGGTTTTCGAACAGGTCGTATACCGATACCTTTTGCATTTCCAGCTTGGTAATTTTGTTTAAGCTGCGGTAGCTTTCGGTAAACTTGAGCAAACCTTCGCTGCGGCGTTTAATCGTGTCGATGCCCAATTCCAAATCTTCCAAATCGGGTCCTACGGCGCTGTTGGCTATGTCAGGGCGTTTCAGCCGGTTTTTCAGCGTGTCGGCCAGTGATGAGATAGGCGCTACCGAGTTCATAATCTCGTGAGTCATCACGTTTAGCAGTTTCGACCACGCGTTAGATTCCGACTCGTCCATGGCATCACTTACGTTTTGGAACGCTACCAATTTGTAAACCTTGTCCTCACTTTTCAATAAGCTGGCCATCAGTAGTAGCTTCACCTGCTGCTGGTCTTTAACCAGGGTAATCACCCTGCTGCCGCCCGATTTTATCTTGATAATCTCGTTAAATATCTCTGCATTCCGCCTTTCGAGCGATTCGATGTTTTTGAGATAGGGGATATTCAGCAGGTTTTTAAACGATTCATTTACCCAGCCAATTTCGCCGGTTGATAGCTCGTACGACAAGATGCCCGTGCCCACCAGTTCGAGTATTTTTTGCAGGTAATGGTACTGCGTTTCGCGCTCGCGATTGATGGTTTTAAAGGTGGTATTAATCTCGTTAAAACCCTGGCGCAGCATCTGCACATTGGTGGGTGCACTCTGCACAGCATAATGGCGCGAAAAATCGCGGTACTGGGCTGCCTCGGCAAACTCCTGCACTTCCTGCTGTATTTTGCCGTACTGCTGCATAATGCTGGCCACCACGTAAATAACAAACGGCGCCAGCGCAGCGGCATAAACATAACGCTGGGTAGTAATGGCAAAGGCAGCACCGCAAAGCAGCGCAAATAACATAAAAATGCGCAGCAGCAACTGCCACTCGTAACGCTTAAATATCATACTTGTTCAGTCGGCGGTAAAGGGCGGTACGGGTTAGGCCAAGTTCTTTGGCGGCGCGGGTAATGTTGCCGCTATGCTTATCAATCACCCGCAAAATGGCATTTTTTTCCATCTCGCTCAGTGGCACGTTGTCGGCATCTTCGGCGGTTTGCGGTTTGGCCGTTTCGAGCGATGAAAAAATCAGGTCGTCGGGTTGCAGCGTGGCATCCTCGGCCATAATCACGGCACGCTCAATGGTGTATTGCAATTCGCGGATGTTACCGGGGTAGCTGTATTGCTGCAACTTTTGCAGGGCCGCGGCACTAAAATCAACATTCGGTTTTAAATATTTGGTAGCGTAAACCTTGGCAAAGTGGCGTGCCAGCAGCGGCACATCGGTATTACGGCGGCGCAGGGGGGGCATGGTAATCTCCACCGTGTTAATGCGGTAAATTAAGTCCTTACGGAACTTGTTTTCGTTAGCCAGTTCCTGCAAAGGTACGTTGGTAGCACAAATCAGCCTGATGTTGATGTCCACTGCCTTATTGGTGCCCAGGCGGGTAACCTGGCGGTTTTGCAGCACGGTGAGTAGCTTAGCCTGTTGTAATAAACTGATGTTACCAATCTCGTCTAAAAACAAGGTACCGCCCTCGGCTTCTTCAAACCGGCCCATGCGGTCTTCGCGGGCATCGGTAAAGGCGCCTTTTTTGTGGCCAAACAGTTCGCTCTCAAACAAAGTATCAGTAAGAGCGCCTACGTCTACCTTAACAAAAGGCTTATTGGCACGCAGCGAGCGTTCGTGAATAGCCTTGGCCATTAAGTCTTTACCTGTACCGTTTTCGCCTAATATTAAAATGTTGGCATCGGTAGGGGCAATCTTGTTGACTTTATAAAAAATATCCTGCATCACGTCCGATTCGCCCAGGATAGATGTACTGCCGGCTGAGCCCTTAACCGCCACTTTAGGGCGTTTGGGACCTTCCTGCTTGTCGAGTAAATCGCGGATGGTTTCAATCAGTTTTTCGTTATGCCACGGCTTCACCACAAAATCGTTGGCACCTTCTTTCAGTGAACGCACGGCCAGGTCGATATCGCCGTAGGCCGTAATCATTATTACACAAACGTTGGGCCTCCACTCTTTAACCTTGCGCAGCCAGTAAATACCCTCGTTGCCGGTGTTCATGGCGCTGTTAAAGTTCATGTCAAGCAGCACCAGGTCAACCTGGTTGCGGGTAAGCAGCGAGTTAATGTTTTCCGGATTTTTTTCGGTAATAATTTCATGTACTTCCGTTTTCAGCAAAAGCCTTACTGCGGTTAGCACATCGGTATCATCATCAACAACCAGTATGGTAGCTTTTTTTAATATCATGGAGTATTTTGTGTAAGAAATTAAGTTTACATCAAGCTATTGTATATAATAGCAGCATCTAAAGGTAAGCATATAAATTTGCTGCCCTAACATGCCTTAAAGGGCAATTGCGTATCCAAAAATATAACTATTTGTATATCAACGGCCTTTTTACAATGCACAATTTTTACATTGTATCGTTACCGCACACTGTTTGTAACACAAGCGTACGCGCAATTTGCCCGGTATTGTAAATTGTGCTGATATACAGTGTTTTACACAATGGCACAAGGTTTATGTAAGCTAATGCAAACAATCTTATTTTAAGTGGACAGAGTAATTGAGAAAAAAAAGTGGAACAGTAAGCGCTTAATGACCATTGGCGGTATTGCCGCTGTGGTATTGCTGGTAGCAGGTAGCATTGTG
>CAJYSL010000317.1 GCA_913777515.1 uncultured Mucilaginibacter sp. | reverse complement strand
CTTAGAAGTACAGTTTTTGAAATTAGCTACTAACCTGCAACCAGGAAGCCGCTCTAAAGAAAAAGCAAGCAGCCAAATTGCTAAAAACAATGCTGTTTTAGCTGAACTTTCTGCTAAGTAAGCTACTGTTCTTATTTTAAGAAATCCAAAAAACCTTGTTAGCTAAACTAACAAGGTTTTTTTATGCAATAAACTATTCTACTACATACTGGCAATAATCAACGCAACGAAGAAGTTTGCTTATTTCGCCAATAACACCTCCAGATATAGGCTTCAAATAAAAGCCATGCAGCTACTTCCCTACACGGCTAAAAGCATGGGGACTAAAGATTGAAAGAAAAAATATAGTAAACAAGTATTGAATAAAACTTACACATCGTGCTTAGCCGCCATAAACAGGGCCTTAATTTCGGTGGCATCGTTGGGCTCCATACGACCACTTAAAATGAGGCGAAGCTGGCGACGGCGTAAAGCTCCTTCAAACATTAGTTTTTCTTCGTCTGTTTCGGGTACCAGTTCGGGCGCGGCAACAGGCTTGCCGGCATCGTCAAGCGCTACAAAGGTGTAATAAGCCTCATTACTTTTGATTTTAGTACCTGAAGGGATGTTTTGTGCCCATACATCCAACCGCACTTCCATCGACTTGTTAAAGGCCCGGGTAACTTTAGCTTCGATAGTTACCGCATCGCCCAGTTTGATGGATTGCTGAAAAGAAACATTATCTACGGATGCAGTTACCACCAAACGGTTGCTATGCTTTTGTGCCGACATGGCTGCTGCAATATCCATCCAATATAATAAGCGCCCTCCCATCAAATTATGCATCATGTTGGTATCGTTGGGTAACACCAACTCATTCATAATTACTAAAGACTCCTGGGGCTTTTTGGCTTGCATAGCAACAAAGATAAGATTTTAAGCGGTTGTTACGGACTCAGCAGACTTTTCTAAAATATGGATAATCGATGTTAACGCCTGCCGGTATTGATGAGTTGGTACCCTACTAATTCTTCCCAACGTGCGCCTGGAGCTCGATAGTAAACTAATAGCTGATAGTCGTTCTCTGTTTCAAAAAAACTACCTTCCAGCGGCTTGCTGTCGTCCTGCTGCGTGGCTGCATTTACCCAAACGTACTGGTAATCATAAACGCCTTGTTTTAGCGGTGTGGCCAACGTATAGCGGTTACGTGCTGCATCATATACCAGCTTGCTGTTTTGGTCTAAATTGTAATTGTTAAACTTGCCGGTGACGTAAATATCACCTTTAGGCAAACTTACCGGTGCTGTAAAATTAAAATAAACATAGGTATAATCTGCATCCGTAGCCGGGTCGCGACCATCCTGGTTGAGGATGTAAAAACTGCCGTTATTATCGTACTGAAACATATAAGCATTGTCATTACGGCTCGCATCTCCCAACAGCAATACGGTGTTAGCGGTATCTTTAAATATCCGGGCAATACGCTCTGAATTTAACTTTAGGGTACGGGTATCAAAGTGCCTGAACTCATTGCCGCCGGCAAAATCGTTGATGTTAACATCATTATAAATCAGCTGAGACCCGCGGATATAGGTTGGCCGGGTGTTTAGCTGAGCCGTTTGCTGCTGGCCATTTTGCATAGCGACTACCTTGATATCGTTGTACGGGTTTTGAACATTTAAACCCGCGTACGTGACCTGGAAATTAAGTTTCTGATTTTGAGCACGCAGTGCCACATTAGCCGACGGTACCACCTCTGCCCCTATGCTTACCGCACTGGCAGCAACGTATATACGGCGAGTGATGATGAGCCTGGTGGGGTCATTATCTTCATAAACCTTTAACAGATAATTACCGGGCAGCTTAGGACTGATATTAGCATTGGGAAACCTTAACTGGTAATGAATATACTTTTGAACCGTACCGCTGGAATAACTATAATCCATAATGCGGTCTTCGGTAAAGCTTTGCAAATACTCGGCGGGCAATAAGCGGGAGGTATTCCACTGCGCATCGCAATGCTCTATGGTGTAGTAGTAATTGCGGCTACGGCCTTCTAAATCATCAAAAGCCAGCACCAATTGCTCGTCGGTGCGAAAGTGGATTAACGGAAACGAACCTTGCTTGGCAGCGTTATAACACTCCACACTTTTAATGCTGCCTCGGTAAATCTGGTCGGTATAAGAAACAGTGCCTTGCGGGTATGCGTAAAACACCAGCATCATTAAAATCCCAACCAATCCTAATAATCTCATCATCAAAAAAATAAAGCCATGCTGAGTCAGCATGGCTTATCTATTTATTTAATTTAAGCTTCCAGTTCCATAATTTGCTCGGCCAGGGTTTCCCACTGGTCCTGCAATCGTTTTACCTCGTTTTGCTTTTGCTGATAAGTGCTGTTGGCTTCTTTAAGCTTAGCTGCGTTATTATAAATATCCTGGTCGGCCAGGCGGTTTTCCAGCTGTTTCACCTCATTTTCCAAATCGGCAATTTGCTGTTCCATCCGGCTTAAATCGTTGTTCAGTTTCTTCAGCTGTTTAGATTTATCTTCAGTGGGCTGCTGCTTAACCGGCTCTTTCTTTTCTTCCTTTTTAGGCTGAGGTGCGGGGGCAGCTGCTTTTTGCTGCAGCTTGCGTTTAGATTGCCACTCCTCATACTCCTGATAGGTGCCCGGGTATTCCTTAATCTGGTAATCTTCTATAAACCAAATTTTGTTGGCAATATTATCCAGGAAGTACCTATCGTGCGATACAGCAATAAAGGTACCCTCATACTGCTGTAAGGCTTGTATCAGGATGTTTACCGATTGCATGTCCAGGTGGTTGGTAGGCTCATCCAGTATCAGAAAGTTAGCATCGGCGGTCAACGCTTTGGCCAATGCCACACGCGATTTTTCGCCACCCGACAGTACCTTGATTTTCTTGAATACATCATCGCCTGTAAACAAAAACGAACCTAAAATAGAGCGCAGTTCTGTTTCGGTATGTCTTGGTGCGAAAGACTGCAATTCCTGCAATATCTCACTTTCCAGATGCAATGACTCTAATTGATGCTGGGCGAAAAACGTTTGAGTAACGTTGTAACCCGTTTCGCTTTTGCCGGTAAAATTTTTATCAGCATCGGCTATAATACGCAACAAGGTTGATTTACCCCGACCGTTAGCACCAATCAAAGCTATTTTATCTCCTTTTTCGATAATGGCGTTGGCATTTTTTAATATTTCGAGGTTGGGATAACTCTTGCTGATGTTTTCAATCGTGGTCACGTTACGACCGGATTGCTTGCCGAATTTGAAGGTGAAGTTAACCGATGGGTTATCATCATCCACATCATCAATACGCTCCATTTTGTCAAGCATCTTAATACGCGATTGCGCCATTTTTGCCTTTGACGCTTTAGCACGAAAACGTTCAATCAAACGCTCTTCCTGCTTTATTTTAGATTGCTGGTTCTTAAATTCACCCCGCTGTATCTCCTCACGTAAGGCTTTCTCTTCCAGGTAGAATGAATAATTGCCGGCGTAAACGGTAAGCTTACCTTTACGCGACTCGACCGTACGATTAATGACCTTATCTAAAAACCACCTGTCGTGCGATACGATAACCACGGCGCCTTCAAAATCCCTTAAATAATCTTCCAGCCACTGAATGGACGGTAAGTCCAGGTGGTTAGTAGGTTCATCGAGCAACAGTATATCGGGCGACTGCAACAGTATTTTGGCCAGCATTACACGCATACGCCAACCACCCGAAAAAGTGCTTAGCTTACGCTCCTGGTCGGTATCGGCAAAGCCCAAACCCGCCAAAATTTCGTGCGCTTTATATTCGATGTTGTAGCCGTCCAGCGCTTCAAACTCGTGTTGCTTGTCGCTCAGCTTATTCAACAATTCCTCGCTGTAATCGGTCTCCAGCTTTTTAAGCAGACTTTCAATTTCAGTATGTAGTTGATTCTGGCGCTCAAAAGCCTCCATAGCCACATGCAAAATTGATTTATCAGACGAGTATGAAAGCAAATCCTGATTCAGGTAACCAATGGT
>CAJYSL010000316.1 GCA_913777515.1 uncultured Mucilaginibacter sp. | reverse complement strand
GGGTAACAATCTGACTGGGCGAAACGCAGTTACTGCTTACCTGCCATTGTTTGCTGCCATCCAAATGGACTAACTGGTGATAGGTACAAATAGGAGACTTTAGTCCGGCGGGTGGTATCCACATGTCCTCAGTATGATTGCAGTATTGGCCGGCCCGGTAGCCGCTCTCGTGGCAAACCTTAACTTTCACCATAGCTGCCGTTGGTTTTTCGAACCAATTACGAGTGGCAGGCAACAACCTGAATATCTCAAAAAGTGCAGGCGCCGCAGTGCTGATACCCGTCAGGCCTGGTCGTCCCTCGCCGGTAGTATTACCTACCCAAACACCTACCACATATTTGGGCGTAATACCAATAGCCCATCCATCCCTAAAACCAAAGCTGGTGCCGGTTTTCCAGGCTACCCGCTGCGATGAGGCAAACTGCTGCCACAACAGTTCTTCGCCAGGCCGCATCACTTCTTCCATAGCCTCCAGTGTATAATAAATAGAGCCGGCATCCAGTAAACCATCTTTTTGCCATTCGGGCTTCAGGGCTTTTTCAGTTTGATATACCGGTGGGTGGTAATCGGCCGGATTGTACCTGCTACCATGCTGGTTATAGTGATTCAGCACCCGGGCCATATCGGCATAGCACCCGGCCAGCTCCCAAAGCGTGTTTTCACCACCGCCTAAAATTAAAGAAAGTCCATAATAATCGGCAGGCTGTTTAAGGGTGGTGATGCCTGCCTTCTTTAAAAAATCGTAAAAGCGTTCGTACTTGTATTTTTGCAGCATTTTTACGGCCGGCACATTGAGCGAACGGGCCAATGCGGTTGAGGCAGGTACGGCGCCATCGTATCCTAAATCAAAATTCTCGGGCTGATAACCGGCAATCTGGGTAGGAATATCCGGAATTATACTATGCGGCAAAATAAACCCATCGTTGAGCATGGTGGCATATAACAAGGGCTTTAAGGTGCTGCCCGGACTGCGCGGTGCGCCAATCACATCTACGCTGCTTTCCAACTGCGGCTCCTGCGGATGATAGATGTTACCTGCGTAAGCCAGTGTGGCCCCGCTTTCCACATCCAGCACAATGGCCGCCATGTTATTGATGTGGTTGGCACTTAATACGGTGTGATGGCGCTCTAAAATTTGTATTACCTGCTGTTGCAGATGCCTGTTGATGGTACTACTGATGCGGGTGTCCGAATCCTGACCTGACTGATGCTCGCTTACAATGCGGGCCAGTAAGTGAGGTGCCTCTACAGGTAATGGTACGGGCTTGTCGGGCACCGGCTCTAGTTGGGCCAGCATAGCGGTATTCCTATCTATAACTCCGGTATGGTAAAGTTTATCCAATAGTAGGTTACGCTTTTTTAGAAGCACTAATCGGTTTTTACCCGGATGCACCAACGATGGCGCATTAGGTAAAACCGCCAAAGCCGCCGTCTCGCCCCAGGAAAGCTTATCCGGACTGCGACCAAAGTATCGCCACGAGGCGGCATTCAGCCCTACTACGTTACTACCAAAAGGTGCGTTGCTGGTATACAGGGCCAGTATTTCGGCTTTGCTATGCGTTAGCTCCAGGCGCAGGGCCATTAGCGCTTCCAATAGTTTGTTCCACCAGTTGCGCGGATGATGGGTAGCCAGCCTGATGACCTGCATGGTAATGGTGCTGCCGCCACTGGTTACCCGCCCCGCTTTCCAGTTTTGCCTGAATGCCCTGCCCATAGCCCAGATGTCTACCCCGGGATGATGCTCAAAGCGCTTATCTTCAAAAGCAATAATGCATTGCTTAAACTTATCGGGCACCTTTGCATCATACGGAAAACGCCACTGTCCGTCCGCAGCAATAGAAGCCCCCAGCAACACACCTTGATTATCGTTCAGTACAAATGAGGTGGGCGACTTAAACAGCCTCGAAGGTAAACAAAACCAAAAAGCAAGCAACAGGGTCAGCAATACCAGCCCCGTTGCCACAAAGGCTTTGTTATGTAAAAGCCGTTTAATACGCTGCATTACTTTATTACCTCAATCCACCTGCCTTTTTGCAATGCATTTACCGATGCTTTGTACATAGCCTCGCAGTAAGTGGCCGGCAAATAATACCGCCCGGCGTAGGCTGCGGTGAGCATTACATAATAGGTGACCTCTCTGCCCTGGTCTAAACTAAAATAAGTATACACCCTATCGTCGCGTATGTCGCGGTAATCCGACGGTGACGATTTAAATACCTCGTCATTGTTCAGCATGCGGGTATTTAATATTTCCCATCCCGACGGGAATAATTGCGAAAGCGCCATATTACGGTAGTCACCGTTGCCGCTCGGATTTTTAACGGTAACCTGCGCCACAAAGTCGGTACCTTGTTTTAATTGCGCCACGTCTATAGGCTCGCCTTTCATGTTCAGATAAGCTACGTTCATGCGCAATATATCGGGGTTGTTCCCGGTTTCCTGTTCGTCACCCGGTGCTGGTTGCCCTTGTTGTATCAGCCGTACATAAAGCAGATTCTTGCCGTTATTTTTAAATACCAATTTCCCCTTGGCGGCCCCAAGCGGTGCTTGCCACACGTAAGCCGGTGATGTGACGGTGCCTTTTGCCCCAGGTGCCTGGTACGTAAACTGCAGCTTGTAAGGCGACTGACTTTGCCCGCAATACTCGGCAACGGCCATTAATGCGTAAGCCGTAGTTTGGGTACTGTACCATTCATCGGTAGACAATTGTGCGGCAACCGAGCGCAATACCGCCGAGGCTTGCTCGCGGCGGCCCAGTAAGGTAAGTGTTTCCAAAATCATGGCTTCATCACGCCCGTCCGAACCGTAGGTATAGTCTAACTGGTTGTACGGTTTAATCTGCGTAGGTAAACCACGAATCATTTGCAAAGCCACCTCCGGCTGGCCGGCCAGCTGATAGGCCGCCGCTAAACGCCACTTGGCACTTACACTAATGTATTTAAACTCTTTTAGGCGGTTCATGGCACCCAGTTCGGGCACACCGGCGAAAGCCAGCAGATATAACCGATAGGATTGCATGAGGTCGGCTCCATAAAAACTGCGCGAATCGGGTGCCCAGTTTAAGGCCTTTTGCTGCTGGAATTTTTTCCAGCCGGTGATGAAGCCGGCCGGCAAACTGTAACCCCTGGCCTGCGCCTGCAGCATAAAGTGCCCGGCATAATTGGTACCCCATTCATCGGCCTCGCCACCATTAGGCCAATAGCTCAAGCCTCCGCCCGGTACCTGGAAACCATTGAGCCTGGTAATGGTAGCCTTGATATTGCGCTCCACCTCAGCTTTTTGCTTGGCTGATAAATCAACCAGTTGGCTAAGGTATAATTGTGGGAAGCCCGATGAGGTAGTTTGCTCTACACAACCATAAGGATAATGCACCAGGTAACCTAAACGCTTGGCCAGGTTGATAGGCGGAATGCCTGATACCTCTAAGGTGGCCTTGTTGGTGCCAGCCATGGCAAACGGCATGTAATCTACGTTCCAAGTTTCGCCCGCACGCAGCTCTTTTACCTGGGTGCGGGTAACCGGCGGGTTAGGATTACGTATATTGAGCACTACATCTTCTATAGCCGTTTCGCTGCCGCTGCGGGCAATGATGCAGACTTTGCCTATGCCTACAAAGTTTTTTACATCCAAATCAAACGTAACGGCCTGGTCGCCGGGTTTGGCAAAGGCCACTACCTTTTGCGTGCTTCCGGTACTGTTTAAGGCGGTCGACTGCACCTGGATGCTCACTGTTTTAATTTGATTTTCGAGCGCGAACACCGTAACCGGCAACTGGAATTTTTCTGACGGCCCCAATACCCGCGGCAGGGTGGCCAGTATCATTAATGGTTTTTTAACCGCAACCGCTTTTTCGGCGTAGCCATAACTACCATCGTGCCCGGCTATCACCATGGCCCTTACCGAGCCAACGTATTGCGGTAGAGTGAACCGTTTAGTTTGCTTTTCGCCTTTGCCCAAACGGAAAGGTCCCATAAACTTCACTACCGGTTTAAAGCGGTTAACTGTTGCATTTTTATTGTTACCGATGGCCTGGTCGCCGCCGATGCTTAAAATACGCTCCAAACCACCGCCAAAGGCCCCGATAACATAATCAAACAAGTCCCATGTTTTTACACCCAGAGCTTCGCGGGCATAAAAGGCCTGGTGCGGGTCTGGTGTTTTAAAATTGGTCAGGTCCAGAATGCCTTCATCCACTAAAGCAATGGTGTAAGTCATTTCCTTGCCCGATGCTTCTGATACCGTAATTTCCGATGGTGTTTCGGGCCTTATTTTATCCGGCATGGTAATTACCGGCTTTAGTATGGTAGCCGGGTTTTCAACTGCAATAGGGATGGCGCCATACATGCGTATCGGTAAGTCATTCAGTGTTTGGTGATGTGGCTGCAATAGCGTTACATTGACAAACACGTTGGGAGCCATGTCCTCAGTTACCTTAAAGCGGTACTGGGTTTGCCCTTTGCGGGTATCCGTCCAGGCAGTTTTAACTACTTTGCTGCCGTTTTCGAAACTAATGAGTGCCCGCCCGTTGTTGCTGGTAGGTATGGTTAAAGTTCCTTCTTCGCCTATTTTGTAGCTTTTTTTATCTGCTGTAAACGAAAGCATGGCTGCCTCGGTAGGGTTGTCCTGCTGCAAACGCTCGGCCCAATTCGGCCAGTCAATGTAAATAATCTTTCCGGCGGTATGCCCGGTTTGCGGGTCGGTTACCCTAATCAGGTAGCGCCCCCACTCGGCCTGTGGTACGCGCAGTGTCCATTTACCGCGACCGTTGGTTACCGCTACGGTTTGGGTACGCACCAATTTATTGTACTGATTTTGGGTAAAGTTAGTTAACTCCTCATCGGTTTTGTCCCACCACCAGCGCCACTGCACTTTGTATAGCTCTACCTCAACATTGCGGGTGCCGCTCCATAAAGCGCCTTTGGTATTTACGGTAGCAATATCAATTACATGGTCGGCATCGGTGGTCAGCATGCCGCTTAATTGGCTGCCTTCGGGCACCTTGATGCCTACGTAACCGGGGTATACATTGTAAGGCAGGGTAACTTGGTTGATGCTGAAATTACCGCCCGGCTCAAATACCTTCACCAAAAAATTAGCTTTTAACTGACCGGGAGCTTGTTTTTCGAGGTTAATATCGGCCTGTATATTGGCATTGCCATTGGCATCCAGTCTGCCATCAAATATATTTTGTGTTTGGGTACTAAAGGCCAGCGTAGGGTCGTCAAAACTATAACCATCAAAGCCCTTAAAGCTGGTTTGCTGCGGCGACAAAAAGGCATCTACCTTAGCCTTTAAATTTTGAGCAATGCCGCCGAAAAGCCAGCGGGCACTCAACACACCGTTGGTGCTGCCTTTGGTTAATTCGGTTTGATTGCCAAAACTTAGGTTAAGTTTTAAACGGTTAGGCATAATGGTTTCTACCTTGATGCCTTTTTGAAACAAAGCCCCGCCAACTTTAATCTTCACATTCCAGGTACCGGTAGGCGAACTGGTAGTGGTTGCCGTATGAAAACTGTAAAAACCATCAACCGACGAGGTGCGAACCATTTTGCTGTACAATTGCCCTTGCGGATTATAAAACTCAAACTCTACCGGGTGGTCGGCTGGGAGCGTTTTAAGCTTATCCTCTAAAATAAACGACACAAAAATGGAGTCGCCAGGCCGCCATACGCCACGTTCGCCGTAAATAAAACCTTTTAAACCATGCTGTACCACCTCACCGCTCACATCAAAGCGCGATAATGGTAACGCGCTGCCATCATCCAGCTTTAAATAGCCGCGCTCATCGCCTTTTTTAGCGACTAACAGGTATGGTTTACGTTTTAAATCCAGCTTAGCCAAGCCGTCACCATCAGATGTGCCCGTCCATAAAACCTGTTTCTGATAATCGAGTATTTGCAACTCTACGCCCGACATAGGTTGCGCATCCAGAATATTGGTGACGGCAACCAGCATGCTGTTATCGTTGCCGCGTTTGGTGATAAGTCCTATGTTGGAGGCAATGATATTACGGGTGGCCCAGCGGTCTTTAGTGTAATAAGAGTCCGAGCACACATTATCGCGGTCATTCCAATTGTATCCTTCGGGGTAATAATTATCATAACGTCGCCAGAACTCTTCGTCGTCATCTACCTGGCTATTGCTGCCTGCATAGTCTGAGCTGTATTCTCCATCACCTTCACCCTCTTCTTCATCTTCACTGTTGCTGGTAGTGTCAGTTTTGCTTTTGATGCTGCAATTGTATAGAGAGTAATCTTTACGGAAACCGATAACCACCCGGTAAATGGCGCCCGGCTCGGTACGCATCAGGTGGTCAATATCGAGCATGAAGCGGTTTTTCTTGTTCAGGTTCAGGCTGCGGTCCTGGTCTAAACGGATAGTAGTTTGCACTACCGGCCTGGCTACCTGGCGCAATTGCTCCTGCCCGTCAAAACCATTGCTTTGAAAATATTGCGGTACGTTATTTTCATATACTTTGATGATGCTCACGTCAACCGCGTTCAAATTAACAGCTTCAAACGGCATCATCAACC
>CAJYSL010000315.1 GCA_913777515.1 uncultured Mucilaginibacter sp. | reverse complement strand
TTTTTACGATAGGCTGTTAACAATGGAATAGCATTAAGCGCCGACCCATAGTGGTGCAACTGTCTTTCAACACGGGCCAGTTTGCCGCCAAACAAAAAGTCCCAGTAGCGGCGGGCGCTGCCATTATAACCCCAATGCGGTACAGCAGGCACATAAGCTAAGATAGCATTTAAGGTCACGTCGGCTTTTTCGTTATAGCCAAAGTAGTTAGTCCACATATAAACCTCTTCCTGCCCGGTAGAGTCCCAGGGCATTTCGCTGCCGAACGGATATTGTAAGGTGCGCCAGTGCTGCGCCCGCATTTTCATTTTGCTTTCCAGGTCGGCAGCCATGGCGGTCATACCTTCGCGTTGCAAATCTTTCAAAATAAATAAAAATACCGAGCCCTCCATCTGGCCAAATTGCACGTAGTAGGGGGCAATATTCACCATGGCCACCGTGGTATGGTAGGCCTTTTCTAAACTGGCTTTCCAGTCAATGTCATCCATTTTATGGTAACGGCCCAGGCGGTACATTACCCAATGGGCTGCTGCCACGTGGGGGTAATTGTAAGACCGTTCTAGGTTGTCGGCTTCTTTTTTAGGCCATGCTGTCCAGCCTGTATAGCGAATGCTGTCATTATACGTTCCGGCCGGAACCAGTTTCGGTTCGTAGTAAAACAAGCTTTTCTTAACGCCGTATTTCTGCGGACCGGAGTCTACCTGCAGGTGTCCCCATATGGTTTCGTTGGCAAAGCGTTTAAGCTTTTCCGTTTCCTGCATGTTAGGTGCCAATAACTGTTTCATGATAGCGGCCAGCCAACTACCTGACCCGGCCTCATCGCTCAGCCCTGCAAACCACGCTCTGCGCTCCTGGGTAAGCTGCCGTTTCATCTGGTAATCGTAGTTAATTACCGATGGCGACCGTTTAAAGTAGTCGTTTGGCTCGTCAAACCACTGTTTGGTGGTCAAAAAGTTGCCTAAATCATTTACGGCATCATCCTGCGATTTAATCACTTTGTAGCTGATGGTTTGCAGTGTGTTGTCGTCATACACAATACTTACACGCGCTCTGCCCCAGGTGTTGCCTTTAACCGTATAGCCTTGGTAACCGCCGTTAGTTTTGGCTGTTTTAGTGATGGTCAGTGCATTTTCGGGATAAACTGATATGCTTTTTACCGGTTTAAGGTAGTTAATCATCAGCCTGCCGGTTTCGTTCATCGGCAAAACATACCCCGGCAAACCTACGGCAACCGGGCGTTTTTGGCGGGTTAATTCGGCTTCTACCGTTCTGATAGACGGTGCCAGCACAAATTTTAGTGCAAAGCTTTTAGCTGCACCCGGTTTAAGGACGGTAGAGGTAGGATTATTCCATTGCTCTGCTCTTTTCCACTCGTTTTCTGCATAAGCTTTAGAGTTTACCATCCATTCGTGGAAACCCTCGAAGGCAATACCTCGCGGCGTCAAGTCATCATTGAGCGGGTTGTAAGCCTCCAGTGGTGTATTTTGATAAGGTAACACCAATAAGCTTGCACCTTTACCATGCAGGCGATTCACCTCCAGGTAACCGGCATCCGCACCAATGTAAGGGTCGGCAAAAACATTGTCTTTGTGCGCTTCTTCCAGCTTTTTACCTTCCAGTATATTATTAAAAATAAGCGGTATACCTAAGGCGCCGATTTCTACATCTGCTGACGAGTTGTTGGTAATCAGAAAGCGCAATACCAGGTTGCCGTTTTCAGTTTCCCAGTAACGTTTAACGTTAAGCGGCAGGTCTGCTGGCAGAGTAGGGCTTAAATCGGCGGCAGCCAATACATTGGCAGTAACAGGTAACGCTTTTACGGGTTGACGGCGGTACGCCGTTGAATAACTTTTCCAGGTGCCATTACCGGTTCTGACCCGCAGGCGGATATCGCCAAAATGATATAAACTGTCTTTGTCGCGCTGTTGCAGGCGGTCGCCCGGTGCGTAATTAAAGCTCGTATCAGCAAGTGGCGACAGGGCGGCCATGGTTTGCGACGAGTTAACCAGCTTAAGTTTAAATAACTTGGTCTGGTACTGGTGCATACCCTGTTCCAGGTGCAGGGTAGATGGCTTCTTTTCAATCGCTTGCCACGACTGCGCACAAACCGGCGCAGCAAATCCGGAAGCAATAAGACTTACAAGAATCGGTTTTTTTATAATCGATAGCATTGATGGTAAGGCTGTAATTTAATGTTAGTGACAGCGAAAAGTGTTAGGTGTAACACTTTTTGGGTTTTATAAAGTAAATATAAATCTTGTTTTTCAATAGGTGGCAAAATGGTAATAACTGGTTGGTATTAGCAATTATTCAGCTAATTTTTGATTGAATCAATGGTCTTTATCTTTTATAGAATAGTGTTGTTTAAAAACAACCTTTAATTTTAAAATGCAAGCTCAGCGTGAAAACTTATTTAAGAGGAGCGCACCCGCTACAAATTGTTCAATTATACATAATGTCTCAAATAAGTTACTTGCTTTTGAGGTAAATTCATAGATATTTGATTTAAGCCGGTGCCTATAGCCGGACGTACCAATTATACTTCTTGTAGTAAATCTAAATTAAAGATGATGGAGAATTCTCGCCGCAAATTCATCAGGCAGGCATCTGTTGCCGGGGCCGGAGTAATGCTTTCCAAAACCAGCTGGAGTGCCAAAAGCTATAAGCGCATTATTGGTGCTAACGACCGGGTGCGGGTTGGTGTGGTTGGTTTTTCAGACCGCCACCGCAGTTCGCATATGCCGTGCTTCATGAATCATTATAAAGAGCTGAACTTTGAGATTGTGGGCGTTTCCGATATCTGGAAAAAGCGGCGGGAAGATGGTGCGGCCATGTGGAAGGCCAAGATGCAGAATGATGTGAAAGCTTTTCGCAATAACGAAGAAATGTATGGTAGCAAAATGGTGGATGCCGTTTTTATCAGCACGGCCGATTTTCAGCATGCCCTGCATACCATAGAGGCGGTAAAGGCCGGTTGTGATGCCTATGTAGAAAAGCCTTTTGCCGAAACCATGGCCGATAACAAAGCCGCGCTTAAGGCAGTTAAAGAATCCAATAAAATTGTGCAGATTGGTTCGCAACGCCGCAGCGGTGCAAACTACCATGCCGCCAACGAATTTATTAAATCGGGCAAGTTCGGACCGATTACCATGGTAGAACTTACCTGGAACGTTAATCAACCCGGCCGCTGGCGCCGCCCTGAACTTCTGCCTATACTGAAAGAAGGAGATACCGACTGGAAACGTTTTTTGATGAATCGCCCTTACGAAAAATTTGACCCACGTATTTATCTCGAATACCGGTTATTTTGGCCGTACTCGTCGGGCTTGCCGGGCCAGTGGATGAGTCACCAGATTGATACCGTGCATTGGTTTACCGGGTTAAAACATCCGCGCAGTGTGGTGGCCAATGGCGGCATTTATCAATGGAAGGATGGCCGGCGCAATTGGGATACTATCCTGGCTGCCTTTGATTATGGTCCGCTGGATGATATGTCGCAAGGCTTCCAGGTAACGTTTGGTTCGCGCATGCATAACGGTGATGAGCATCCGGCCGAAATATATTACTCAAACGGCGGCGAGCTTAATTTGATTACCAATAAAATATCGCCCAAAGGTGGTTTAACAGAAAAGATGGCTGCGGCCATGGGCATGAAAGCCAATCTGCTGCCCGAAATTAGCCTGGATAACTCTGAACCGGTAGTGGCATCGGCCAACACTGGCGGCGATAAGCTAACCTCCAACCACGTGCGTAACTGGATGGAGTGCGTGCGTAGCCGCAAACAACCTAACGCACCTATCGAGGCGGGTTATAGCCACAGTATAGCCAATATCATGACCACAGCTGCCGCCCATACCGGTTACAAGGCCACGTTTGATGATAGCAAGCAGGAGGTGATGGTAAACGGTAAAGTATTTAAATATTAAAGTTATGCTCAAACATAAACGTTTAGGCACTTTAACTTTGGCTATGGGTATCGCTGTTCAGGCTACGGCGCAGCAAATGCCGGTTACCGTAAAGCGCAACGACCAGCAAAAAAAAGTGGAGGTGATGATAGGCGGCAAGCCATTCACCACTTTTTTATATCCCGACACGCTCGAAAAGCCGGTGCTTTACCCGCTTATTGCAGCCGACGGCGCGGTGGTTACCCGTGGTTTTCCGCTCAACCCCAAACCCGGCGACCCGACCGACCACCCGCATCACATCGGCTTATGGTTCAACTTTGAAAACCTGAACGGGCTGGATTTCTGGAATAACTCTTATGCCATACCCGCCGACCGTAAAAAACAGTACGGTTGGATACGAACCGAAAAAATTACCGAAGCTAAAAGCGGCAACACCGGCGTACTGGTCTACCAGGCTAACTGGACAAACCAGAACAAAGAGGTCATCCTTACCGAAAACACTCGTTTAGAGTTTAGCGGCAATCAAAACCAACGCATTGTTGACCGTATTACCACACTTAAAGCAGTTAAAGAGGCCTTATTTACCGATGCCAAAGACGGCATGCTAGGTTTACGCCTGGCGCATGAGCTGCAGATGCCTACCACTAAAGACGAAAAATTTACCGACAGCAAGGGCATTGTGACGGTAGTAAAAGGAGGCACTGACAAAATACCCAATGGCAATTACTTAACCAGCGAGGGTAAAACCGGCGATGCGGCCTGGAGTACCCGCGGTACGTGGTGCAAAGTATTTGGTAAGATAGGAGCCGATTCCGTGAGCGTGGCGATAATTGACCATCCGCAAAATCCTAATTATCCCACCTTTTGGCATGCCCGCGGCTATGGGCTATTTGCAGCCAACCCATTGGGCGAAAAGATATTTACTAACGGCAAATCGGCCAAAAACTTGAAGCTGCAGCCGGGGCAGTCGGTTACCTTTAAATACCGGGTAGTCATTAGCAATGGTGCCCAAACGCCTGATGCAGCGCAGCTAAACGCTATGGCCGGCAGTTTTGCTAAACACTAATTTTTCAAAACCATTAAGCAATATGAGAAAGCTGAACTGTAAAGTAAAGTTATGGATGGCAACTGCCTTGGTTTTGAGCTTAATCGGGAGCCAGGCAAACGCGCAAAGTAAGAAGCTGATTTTTCCGGAAGCGCCGGGTATTGTTTCTTACACTTATCGTAACAATTTTGCCAAGGATGTGCCTGCAACGCTCGATATCATCAAGAGTAACGGTATTACCGATATTGAGTTCTCCAACCTGTTTAAGCAAAAATCTGAAGACTTGCGCCGCATGCTGGATGAGCGCGGTTTAAAATGTTCGTCGTATGGCGTGAGTTATACCGACTTGGTCGACAAAACTGATGAGGTGGCCCGCGATGCTAAAACCCTGGGCGCTGATTACGTACGTATAGCCGGTATCCCGCACGCCAAAGGCTCTTTTACGCTGGATAACGCTAAGCAAGCCATTGCCGATTTTAACCGCGTTGGCAAAATACTTAAAGATAAATACGGCTTAATGGTAATTTATCACAACCATGGGTTTGAGTTTGAGCCTTACGAAAACGGAACGCTTTACGATTACATGGTTAAAGAAACTAACCCGCAGTATGTAGGTCTGGAACTGGATATTCTTTGGGCGTTTTTTCCTGGTCAGGACCCGGTCAAGCTTTTAAAAACTTACGGTAGCCGTTACAAAGCGCTGCACTTAAAAGATTTAAAGGTTGGCGTTGTTGGCAATAACTCCGGTGGAACTGACCCCAACAATGATGTAATATTAGGTACAGGTCAAATCAATATTCCCGAAGTGATACGCACGGCAAAAGCTGTGGGCGTGAAGCATTATTACATTGAGGACGAAAGCAGCGCCTCGATTGAGCAGGTACCTCAAAGCATTAAATTTTTGCATACCATCAAAAAATAACAGTCAACACATTACACTACACCATGAATATCAAAAAACTTTATAAAGCATCCGCTTTGGCTGTCCTGTTCATCACGGTAGGCGGTTTAGCCAACGCACAAAACAATACCCTGACATCTAAAGAAAAAAAGGAAGGCTGGAAGCTACTTTTTGACGGCAAAACCACCAACGGCTGGCGCAGCGCCAAGTCCGAGAGTTTTCCTACGGCCTCTCCTGGCTGGGTGGTGAAAGACGGCATCCTGACCATACAGGGCACTAACGGTGCCGAGTCGCAAAATGCCGGCGATATTATTACGGTTGATGAATATGGCCCGTTTGAGCTATCATTTGATTTTAAACTCACCCGCGGCGCTAATAGTGGGGTTAAATACTTTGTTACCCTCGAAGAAAAATCAAACGGTTCGGCCATCGGCCTCGAATACCAGATACTGGACGATGACGTGCATCCCGACGCCAAACTGGGTCGCGACGGTAACCGCACGCTGGCCTCGCTTTACGATTTAAAAACAGCCGACAAGAAGGGTGTAGTCAGGCCGATAGGCGAGTGGAATACAGGCAAAGTTATCGTTTATCCGAACAACCATGTAGAGCACTGGCTTAACGGCAAAAAGGTGTTAGAATATGAGCGTAAATCGCCTGAGTTTCGCGAATTGGTTAAAATGAGCAAATACAAAGTTTGGAAAGATTTTGGTGAAGCCGACAAAGGGCACATCCTGTTGCAGGACCATGGCAATGAAGTCAGCTTCCGCAATATCAAAATTAAAACGTTGAAGTAACAGGGGCTAAATGTGTTCTGATGCTTGAGCCATCGTGTATGAATACAATCCCTCAAGCAATAACTTATTGCCCATCAACTGCATGACATTAACGTCTATTTCAGTAATAACGCAAAGGCTTATTCAGGCAACCGGCGTTTGTCTGTTAGCGGTTGTTTTATTTGCTTTTAGTAATGGTAATCAGCTTAAACGTTACGAACTAAGCGGCTTTGCGCAGGGTACTACGTATCAGGTTATTTATTACGCGCCGGATAGTTTGGTCAGTTTAAAGCAAACGGATAGTTTGCTGCGTAAGTTGGATTTATCGGTGTCGCTTTACGAGCCGTCATCCCTCATTAACCAATTTAACCGGTCGGCTGATGGATTGGTGGTTGACGAGCATTTTAGGGTACTGATTACCAAGTCGATGCAAATTTATAAAGATACCGAAGGCCTGGTTGACCCTACGGTAAAACCGCTGGTAGATGCCTGGGGCTTTGGTGTGGTTAAACCCAGCCAGGAGCCTTCGGCTGCACAAATTACAGCTCTGCTGCAAAACGTTGGGATGAAACATATAAAGTTAAATAGCAATTACCTGTACAAAGACCGCCCCGGCGTACAGTTAGACCTTAATGGTCTTGCCCAGGGTTATTCGGTGGATTTGCTGGCCGGCTTGCTGGAGCGTCATCACATCAGTAATTATTTGATTGAGTTAGGCGGCGAGTTGCGGATTAAGGGCAGCAAGCCCGGCGGCGAGCCTTTTGCTATCGGTATTGAGGGTGTTAATGACGATGCTGCAAGTGCAGAACCGATGCGCAAAGTGATTAAGCCAGGCAATGGAGCGGTTACCACATCAGGTAACTACCGCAAACATCACCAGTCTGGCGGAAAGGAGATATCGCATATCATCGATCCGCTCACGGGGTATCCGGTGCAAAATGAACTCATCAGTGTAACGGTTTACGCTAAAGATGCAATTACGGCCGATGGGTACGATAACGGCTTGCTGGCCATGGGCTTAAACCGGGCGTTAGGCTTTTTAGCCGGCCGTAAAGATATAGGTGCTTATATGGTTTATCGGGATAGAAACGGCGCCGTCCGCGATACAGTTACCCCGGCTTTTAAAGGGTACCAAAAGTAATTTGAAAATGGAAAGAAGAGCTTTTTTAAAACATAGTAGTTTACTTGCAGGTGGTTTGCTGGTTAATCAGCGCACATTCGCCGCCGATGCCGGTCCGCTAAAAGTGGCCATCATAGGCTGTGGCGACCGGGGTAAAGGCATTATGTATGTGATGAACGATTTGCCGGCATTGTTTAAAGTAACTGCCATTTGCGATGTGCTCGACTTTCGTTTAAAGGCTGCTCAAAACATCAGTAAGGCAGGCCCGGTAAAAACGTATACCGATTACCGCCGGGTGCTGGACGATAAAGATGTTGATGCTGTGATTATATCGGTGCCTTTAAATATGCATTACCCCATTGCCTCGGCCGTTATAAAATCGGGGCGGCACCTGTACCTCGAAAAAACGATGACTTACAACGCCAGTCAGGCGATGGATTTGGTAAAGCTGATGGCCGGGCGTAGCAAGCAGGTTGTGCAAGTGGGCCACCAGTACCGCTATTCCCCGTTGTATTATAAAGTTAAAGAATACATCAATAAAGGGTATTTGGGCAAAGTTACCCAGGTTGACTGCCGCTGGGACCGTAACGGCAGCTGGCGCAGGGCAGTGCCCGAGCCGGGTTTAGAAAGGCAGATTAACTGGCGAATGTATAAAGAATATTCGGGCGGCCTGGTGGCGGAATTACTCTCGCATCAAATGGATTTTATTAACTGGGCGTTTGATACACATCCCACACAGTTTCAGGCGGCGGGCGGAATAGATTTGTATAAAGACGGCCGCGAAACTTATGACAACGTACAGGTAGTAGTGCGTTATGGCGACGAAGGAATGGTGGGCAATTTTGGGGCTACCTGCGGCAACGCCCGCGATGGATACCTGTTCAAAATCAAGGGTACCAAAGGCACCGTATCTTTATTGACCGACCAGGGCATGTTTTATGCTGAAAAAGATTTGCTCAAAGAGCGTGGTTTGGTAGATGGCGTAACCGGTGCCACCAAAATTACCTGGGACAAGGAGGGCGGTGTACCTATATTGCCCGAGCGCACCAAAGACGGCACCTGGTATGCCCTCAAAGATTTTTATGAAAAGGTAGCAACTAATTCGCTGCCCGACTCGAACATTTATACGGGCGCCAAAACCGCCATTTGTGTGCATTTAGCTAACCAGGCGTTGTACAATAGCCAACCCACTTACTGGAAACAGGAGTATTCCAATATTAAAGCTTAATGCAAGCGGTTGCCAATCAGGGCGTAATACTTTTTTGAAGATGATATTTTCGATAATATTATTTACTTTTCCAAAAGTTTGAGCAATCCGGCCTATCACCATAGCTATTGCTCTGCTCCCCAGTTGGTGAAGTATGACCAATATAAACCGCCATTATAAAGGTAAACCGGTAACTGCATGACACGGACGATGTTTCAATATGATATATCGCCTGAGCTTGCTATGTTTCCGCATTTGCAGGAAATTGGGTTGATTAAAAATACCACCATTAGGCTTAATTCTTTTTTGCAGGAATGCTCTGAAGGCATTGGTTTACGTTTGGTAACCGAAGGTAAGTTTGACTGGCTGATTGACGGCAAGCTTTACGTTGTTTACCCCGGCGATTTGGTGTTGCTGCTACCTGGTCAAACCATTGCCGGTGATAACGATATTTTGAACATCGGGTCATTTTACTCAGTTAAAATTACCGCGCAAGACCAAAGCCGGGTGTTACTGGGTAAATGGAGCATGCTCAACCACAAAGAGAAACTATCAGTTAACCAGATATTAACGCACAACAGGCAAACGCCCGTGGTGAGTTTAAAAGAAGCTCAGACCCTGATACAGGCGCTGTTAACTGAGCTTAAAAGCGAGGAGGTTGGCAGGCAAAGTATGGTAAACCACTTTCTCGACCAGCTTTTTGTGTACACCTGCAGGCAACTGGTACGCCAGAGTAATCTGAGGCGCGACTTTCCGCAAACGTTTTTTAACCTCGAGCAAATATTGCGTAAAGACCTGGCCCACCAGTGGACGGTGGACGAAATGGCCGTGCTCACCGGCATGGGCACCACCGTGTTTACCGAAAAAGTAAAGTCATTTTCTGGCTTTTCGCCCATTAACTATTTAATTAATATACGCATTTCCGAAGCTATTAAAATGCTTAAACGCGGAGAAGCCAATGTGACTACCATTGCACATGCTACCGGCTTTTATTCGTCGCAGCACTTTGCTACCACTTTTAAAAAATTAACCGGTTACACACCGAGCGAGTATCGTAAGAAAAATCTGTTTAAGTAAAGCATCACCAACTATTATGAACTGCATCATCACCATTGAGCTGGGAACCAACGCTGTACGTGTGTTTGCCTTTGATTTTCAGGGAAAGGTTATTGGCTTTCAGAAAGGCACGTACCCCACGTTTCACGACGAGCCCGACCATAGCGAGCAAGACCCCGAGCAGATGTTTATTACGATGCTTTATGTGCTTAAACGGTTGCTCAATGAGGTGGTATATCCCAAAAAATATGGGGTAAGCTGTATCTGCTTCAGTTCGTCGATGCATAGTTTGCTGGCGGTTGATGAGGATGGCGTACCGCTGGGCAATGCCATTACCTGGGCCGATAACCGCGGCAAAAAAGAGGCCGGCTCATTAAAAGGTACTCAAGTGGGAGACGCCATTTACCAGGCTACCGGCACGCCCATCCACCCCATGTCGCCTTTGGTGAAAATTGCCTGGATGCGCAATCATGACCCCGAAAAATTCAGCCAGACCCGAAAGTTTTTGTCCATCAAAAGTTATGTCATACAGCAGCTTACCGGCAATTGCATCATCGACCATAGTATTGCTTCGGCAACCGGGTTAATGAATATCCATACCCTAAACTGGGATGCATCGGCACTTGAGTTTGCAGGTATAAGCGCTGATAAACTGCCCGATTTGGTGCCGGTTACCTATTCAGATATCCGTTTAAAACGTGAATATCAAAAATCTTTACGGCTGTCAGATTCGGTTAAAATACTCATCGGCTCGAGTGATGGATGTTTGGCCACATTGGGTGCCGGGGTGTGGGAGCAGGGCCGCGCCACCATCACTATCGAAGATAGCGGGGCATTCAGGGTAATTGGCGATAAAATCATCGAAGACCCGGCGCAACGCCTGTTTAACTACCGGCTTACCGATCGTTTAATTGTTTCGGGCGGGCCAACCAATAATGGCGGGGTAATTTTTGAGTGGTTTGCCAACCAGTTTGGCGATGCCAGTTTGGGCTATGACTTGGATAAGACCATCCGGGAGATGGTTAAAGAGGCGTCAACGGCGACTGCCGGTTCGGATGGCTTACTGTTTTTGCCCTATCTTCTGGGCGAGCGGGCGCCCATCTGGAACGCCAACGCACGCGGCTGTTATTTTGGTTTGCACATCAGGCACGAGCGTAAACACATCATTAGAGCCACTATCGAGGGTATTTTGTTCGAAATGCTGAGCATTGGCAAAACGTTGGAAAATTATCGCGAAATCAGTAGTCTTTCCATCAACGGTAGTTTTGCTTCCATACCGTTTTGCACCCAAATGATAGCCGATATGTTTAACCGTCCGGTAAATACGCTGAGTCATGGCGATAGTATTGGGGTGGGGGCATTTTTGCTGAGCGCTACCGAGCTGGGCATTTTCCCTGACCTGGAGCAGGCCTCCAAAGTGGTACAAATGCACGAAACCTTTTTGCCCGACCCCAAAGCGCACCAGGTTTACCGCCAATACTTCGAAATTTTTGAAAGCCTGATTGCTAAGTTAGGTGATGAGTTTGACCAGTTGGCGGCGTTGCAAAGTAAATGATTGACATACAGTTAAATGCGAAGATTGTAATGATTGGAAAACAGCAGTATCAGCAGTCAAATTATTATGTGATTGTTTATTATTGGTCGGGATATATTAAATCGTAAGTGCCGATTTCGTGTTTACTAAAAGTTTTAAGCTTTTATTAAAAAGATTGCACTCTAACTATGCGTTTAAATAAAAAGCCATAGCTAAAGCCTAATAAATCAGCTTATAGTCTTTTATTCGCTTTAATAATTTGTACAAAATTCTACGTTGGTTTTTTTTGGAAGTATCTGCTCTTTAAGTTTTTCTTCTTTGTAAGGTAATCAATTATAGCCAACCCGGCTTTTAACCTTATTAACTTAAATGGCGTACGCAAGTACGCAAGGCAACTTATGCATCTATATCAACACCAAGGCAAGGCCATCGTAAAACATCAGGATGTATTTTACACCTCAGAACAATGGGCGTGGGACGCATTTATCAATCGTTCCGGTCTTCATCAGCATATCCTGTCCGACTTACAGGGAGCCGAGCAGAATACCGATATATCAGAAATAAACGAAGCCGGCGCGCCGGTAATATCACAAGAGGTGTGGGCATCGGGCGTAACTTATTTGCGTAGCCGCGAGGCCCGTATGCAGGAGTCGAAAGATGCCGGGGGCGGAGATTTTTATGCCAAGGTTTACAACGCCGAGCGTCCGGAACTTTTCTTTAAATCGGCACCTTATCGCGTGGTCGGTCACCAGCAGCCGGTACGCATCCGTAAAGATTCAAAATGGAATGTGCCTGAGCCCGAATTAACACTTTTTATTTGCAGCGGCGGCACTATTGAAGGATATACCGTGGGTAACGATATGTCGTCGAGAGATATTGAAGGAGAAAACCCGCTTTACCTGCCGCAGGCAAAATCTTACGACGGCGCCGCGGCTTTGGGCCCATGCCTGTATGTGCCGGAAAGTCCTATTGCCGAGGATACCCTCATCCAATTGCAAATTACCCGTGGGCATTCAACCGTTTTTCAGGACGAAATTCGCATCAGCCGCATGAAGCGTAAACACCAGGAACTGGTAGATTACTTAACCCGGGAAATGTTTTTTCCGTCAGGCGTGTATTTGATGACCGGCACCGGCATTGTTCCGCCTGATGATTTTACGCTGAATGTGGGCGATAAGGTAAGTATCACTATTGAGCATATTGGCACATTGACCAATACGGTGAGCCAGTAGTTGAAGCTTCAGGCGGGAGGCCATCTATCAGCTTTAAATCAGCAAGTAATCCAATTATCCATCTAAGATTATAACATAATTTATGTCAAAATACAGGAGTTCAGAGTGGTTTGGTAAAGAAGGCAAAATGGGCTTTTTATACCGCAGCTGGATGAAAAACCAGGGTATACCCGACCATATGTTTGATGGCCGGCCGGTTATCGGTATTTGCAATACCTGGTCAGAACTTACACCCTGCAACGCACACTTCCGCGACCTGGCCGAGTCGGTTAAACGCGGCGTGTTAGAAGCCGGTGGTTTCCCTGTCGAGTTTCCCATCATGTCATTAGGCGAAACTCTACTTAAACCTACCGCGATGCTTTTTCGCAACCTGGCCAGTATGGATACCGAAGAATCCATCCGCGGTAACCCGATTGACGGCGTGGTGCTGTTAACCGGTTGCGATAAAACAACGCCCTCCACTCTTATGGGCGCCGCCAGTGTAGATATCCCGACCATTGTGGTACCTGGTGGACCGATGCTAAACGGCAAATATAAAGGAACAGACATTGGCTCAGGTACTGCCGTTTGGAAACTAACCGACGACCTGAAAACCAACAAAATAACATTAAATGATTATCTGGCCGCCGAGGGCTGTATGTCCCGGAGTGCGGGCCATTGCATGACCATGGGTACGGCATCCACCATGGCTTGTATGGTAGAGTCGTTGGGCATGTGCTTGCCTGGCTCGGCGGCTACACCCGCCGTAGATTCGCGCAAGAAAGTGTTGGCGCACATGTCGGGCCGCCGTATTGTGGAAATGGTTAAAGAAGACCTGAAAATTTCGCAAGTACTGACCCGTGCCGCCTTCGAGAACGCTATTAAAGTAAATGCAGCCATCGGTGGTTCCTCAAACTTTGTGATTCACCTCACCGCAATAGCGGGTAGGATAGGGGTAGAGTTAACGTTGGACGATTTTGACCGCCTGGGTAGTAAAATACCGCTGCTGCTTAACCTGATGCCATCGGGCCAATACCTCATGGAAGATTTTTATTACGCAGGTGGTCTGCCGGTCATCATCGACCAATTGAGAGATGGGCTGGATATGGAAACTATTACGGTTACAGGCCATGGACACGGCGAAAATGTAAGTAACCTGAAAGATTGTTACAACACTAACGTTATTGCTCCTTACAAACAGCCGTTGTTGCCCGAAGCGGGAATTGCTGTATTGAAAGGCAACCTAGCGATAAACGGCGCCGTAATTAAGCCCTCGGCGGCATCGCCTCACTTAATGACGCATACCGGCCGGGCGGTGGTGTTTGCGACCATCGAAGATTACCATGCCAACGTAGATAACCCCGACCTTGATATTGACGAAACCTGCGTAATGGTATTGCAAAACGTAGGGCCGGTTGGCTACCCCGGTATGCCCGAAGTGGGCAACATGGTTTTGCCTCAAAAGATATTAGATAAAGGTATTACCGATATGGTACGGATATCCGACGGGCGTATGAGCGGTACGGCTTACGGTACGGTAGTACTGCATGTATCGCCAGAGGCTGCCATTGGCGGTACGCTGGCACTGGTACAAAACGGCGATATGATAACGCTGGATGTACCCGCCCGCAAAATACACCTCGAAGTATCTGACGAAGAACTGGAACGGCGCCGCGCTGCCTGGGTTAAACCGGCTTACCATACCGACCGGGGCTATGTATCTATGTACCAGCGCCATGTGCAGCAGGCCGATAAGGGAGCAGATTTAGACTTTCTGGTGGGTAGTTCGGGATCTAACGTACAGCGCGATTCACACTAAATAGTACCGTCAATTTGATGATTTTACTTACGCTGTTTGCTTGTATCTTATTGCTGGTGGTACTCATTACTTGGGTAAAGGCTAATGCCTTTATCAGTTTTGTGTGTACTTCCATCGTTGCCGGGCTGTTATTGGGCATGCCTGCCGGCGATATCATGAAGTCGGTAAACAAAGGCATCGGCGATAGTTTAGGGTCGGTAGCGGCGGTTATCATCTTTGGGGCTATGCTGGGTAAAATAGTAGCTGAAAGCGGTGCAGCACTGCAAATCAGCGCTTTAATGCATCGCATATTTGGTTATAAATATATCGGGTATGCCATGGCATTTACCGGTTTAATTATAGGTATACCGCTGTATTATAACGTGGGTTTCATCCTGGCTGTACCTATTATTTTCTCTATTGCTTATCAGTACAAGCTGCCATCAGTGTATATCGGTTTGCCTATGCTCACGGCGCTCTCGGTAATGCACGGGTTTTTACCGCCGCACCCGTCGCCTATGTCACTGATTGGTATTTTTAATGCCAATTTAACTAAAACTTTCTTTTACGGCTTTATCATCGCCATCCCCACCATTGTTATTGCCGGGCCCGTGTTTGCCGGGCGTTTCCGCAATTTTGTAAGGCACTCAGGGTTAATATCGGCCCCTGCCGAAAAGGTAAGCCAGCACCAATTGCCCGGTATGGTTAACAGTGTTATCTCTTCTATTTTACCTGTACTGCTAATAGCTATCGCCTGTATAATACCTCTTTTTGCCGCACCGAAAAGTGCATGGGCTACTGCCTTTCATTTTGTAGGCGACCCTACAGTGGCCATGTTGATTACTTTAATGGTGACTACAGTAACACTAGGCACGGCCCATGGCAAACCGGTGAAGGAGGTA
This sequence comes from uncultured Mucilaginibacter sp., assembly GCA_913777515.1. Lineage (GTDB taxonomy): Bacteria > Bacteroidota > Bacteroidia > Sphingobacteriales > Sphingobacteriaceae > Mucilaginibacter. The sequence goes on along the minus strand of CAJYSL010000315.1, from coordinate 3,891 downwards.
ATGGCCTGCTATACTGGTGCCGTAAAAGATGTAGCTATGATTTTGCTCATCATTGGTAGTGCTGGCGCCCTCAAGCAAATATTTGTAGATAGCAAGTTTAGCGACCAGCTAAGCACGATGTTAGGCAGCTACGCCATCAATCCGCTGGTGCTGGCCTGGGCGGTTACTGCCTTGTTGCGGGTGTGTTTAGGCTCCGCAACGGTAGCTGGTTTGACTGCCGCTGGTATACTTTATCCGCTTGCCGTACACTCGGGTGCCAATCCCAATTTGCTGGTGCTGGCTATTGGGGCAGGTAGCCTTTTTGGTTCGCACGTAAACGACTCTGCCTTTTGGCTTTATAAAGAATACTTCCAGCTCAGCCTCAAGGAAACCTTTAAATCCTGGACCGCTATGGAAACCATGGTTTCGGTGCTGGGATTAATTGGCGTGCTCATTCTCAATTTAATAATATAAACCATAAAAACTTAAAGTATGATTTTACGCCTCAAAACTTAACACACTTTCCTTTTACCATATCACAAAATCTCCAGTCGTTAACCGGTAGCGCCAATCTGACCGGTAAGCAATGATTTAACCTAATTGAAGCTTTTATTATGAAGAAGAATTACTTAAACTGCGTTTTAATGCGGAGTTACATGCCCTGCCTGGTGCTGAGTTTTTGCTCGCTATCGGTTTCGGCAACGGCTTACGCTAACGTAAAAAAAACAGATGCTCCGGTCAGTGCACTTGCCAAATTAGTAGATGCCGATTTTACCGTATCGGGCCGGGTGACTGATGAAAAAGGGGAACCGCTGGCAGGCGTTTCTATCAAAGAACAGGGTACGACTAAAGGTACAGTGACCGATGTGGGCGGTAATTACACTATCCGGGTTACCGATAAAAGTGCCGTTTTAACGTTCGATTACATCGGCTTTAACTCCAAAACGGTATCCGTATCAGGTAATAACGTTTTAAATGTAACGCTTACCGCCAAAAACAACGCGCTAACCGATGTAGTGGTAACAGCCTTGGGTATTAAACGCGAAGCAAAAAAACTGGGCTACGCAGCCGAAACCGTGAAAGTGGCCGAAATTACCACCAACCGCACCACCAACTTTGCCAACGCCTTAGAAGGTAAAGTGGCAGGTTTAGACATATCGCCACCGGCCAGCGGTCCGGGCGGTAGTACCAAGGTTCGTTTACGCGGACAGTCCTCTTTTCAGGGTGATAACTCACCGCTGATTGTGCTTAACGGCTTGCCGCTATCGCAAGAGGCCAGCGGTGCTAACAGTTACACCCAGATTGTGGATTTAGGCGATAACCTGCAACAAATTAACCCCGACGATATTGAGTCGATGACGGTGCTTAAAGGCGCTACGGCAGCTGCCTTGTATGGTGCGCGGGCCAGTAATGGTGCCATCATCATTACTACAAAAACCGGCGCCAAAAATGCTGGTATTGGTATTGAGTTTACCTCAAACTTTACGCAAAACCAGGCACTCGACTTTACTGATTTTCAGTATGAGTATGGTCAGGGCGAAAATAACGTACGGCCGAAAACACAAGGCGAGGCGCAAAGCTCCGGCGGCTGGAGTTTTGGTGAGAAGTTTGACAATGTACCCACCTATCAGTTTGATGGTGTTCAACGCCCGTACGCGCCTGAGAAAAACCGGGTGAGCAAATTTTTCAGGCTGGCTAATTCCTGGACCAATACCTTAGCTATGTCGGGCGGTAACGAAAAAGGGAGCTTCAGGTTCGCTTACTCTAATCAGGATGCGCAGGGTATTGTACCTAACAATGATTACCACAAAAAGATATTCAACTTAGGTTTAAATTATAGTTTTACACCTAAGCTAACCACCCAGGTTTACATCAATTACGACCACGAGCAAAATAACAATGCTCCGGTTATTGGTATTCAGGGCGGGTCTATACCTACTTATATCTATCGCTATTCCAACTCAATCAGTTTAGATGTTTTGCGAGACGGCGCGGTAGATGCCAACGGTAACGAAACGCCTACGTCGCGTTTCAACACATTAACCAACCCTTACTGGTTAATGGGCCGGCAGTTTAACAAGCAAACCAAAGACCATTTACTGGGCACGGCAACCATTCGTTACCAGTTTTTTGATTGGCTTTACGCGCAGGGCCGTGTAAACATGGACTACCTGGTAACGCCGTTTGAGCGTAATGACCCTACAGGCTCGCGGTTCTTATCGCCTGCGCCTGCCGGCCAGTATGCCGGTTTGTATACCGTAAATAACACAACCAACCGCCAGTTAAACATGGACTTTTTGGTAGGCGGTGCGCATAAATGGGGCGATTTTAGTTTAGATGCCAGCTTTGGCGGCAACACCTTCCCGTCGTACTACCAAAACTTTACCGAAACTGCCACCAACTTTTACGTACGCGATTTATACACCATTGGTAATGGGGTAACCACAACGTCGTCTTACAACGTGGCACGCTCTAAAATTAACTCTTTGTACGGTTCGGCAGAGTTGGGTTATAAATCATACCTGTTTTTAAACTTAACCGGCAGAAACGATTGGTTCTCGGTGTTAAGTCCCGAAAGTAACCATTATTTCTATCCGTCGGTAAGCGGTAGCTTTGTGTTTTCGGAATTTCTAAAATCACGGCCAACCTGGCTTAACTTTGGTAAAATCAGGGCATCTTATGCCTATGTAGGCAGCGCGAATGGTATTGGTGCCTACAGCAATTCGCTTACGTTTGGTATTCAGCAAAATTTGTTTAATGGTTTGCCTTTAGGCTTAATTAATAATGTAGTAACGCCTAATCCCAACTTAAAACCTTTTTCTGTAAAAGAAAAAGAGGTTGGTTTAGAGCTGCATTTATTCGACAACCGGGTTAATTTGGACGTAGCAGCCTATGATAAAAAAACCACTAACCAGATATTGAACATCGCTATCTCCAATGCCTCGGGCTATACCAATACAACAGTAAACCTGGGCAGTCTGCAAAACAGGGGTTTAGAGTTTAATCTCGAGGTAGTGCCTGTTAAGCAACGCAACTTTGTATGGCGTTCATCTTTTAACACGGCGCTTAACCGCTCTAAGGTATTGGCACTGGCTAACGGTCAGCAACAATTACAGGTTGGTGCCGGCGAATTTTTTGGCGCCATCGTACACCAGGTAGGGCTTCCGCTAAATCAAATTAAGGGTGCTACTTATCGCCGCGACGCCAATGGCAACATTATTTTGTCGGGCGGTAAACCGCTGGCCAGTACATCACCGGTTTTATTCGGCAGTGCATTGCCCAAGGCTACCGGTGGCTGGGTAAACAACTTTAACTATAAAAAGCTAAGCCTGATGGTGCATTTTGACTATAAGGCTGGTGGCAAAATGTTATCGAGTTCCAACCTCAACTTTTTACGCCAGGGCTTGTCTAAAGCGTCGTTACCCGGTCGTGAAGGCGGTGTGATTTTTCCTGGTGTAAACCAGGACGGTACACCAAATACCACAGCTGTAAATGCCGAGGATTTTTACGCTAACTACCGTTCGCAAAACATCCTCGATCCTTTTATTTACAGCAGCAGTTTTATCAAACTCAGAAACCTCTCGTTGGGATATGACCTGACAGGCCTGCTTAACAAAAAATATGTGAAGAGCCTGGTGTTATCTGCCGTGTGCCATAATGTGCTTATTATCAAAAAATACGTAGATAACATCGACCCTGAAGCCATGTCTTACAGCGGTGATGCCCTGACCGGTTACGAGCAGGCCTCGTTGCCTACCGTGCGCACCTATGGATTTAACCTTAACGTGAAATTTTAAAAGACAGTTATGAAGAAGTTTACCATACTTTCGATAACCTCCATATGTATCGCGCTGATGATGAGTTGCGATAAGGGGTTTCGCGAACTCAACATCAACCCCAATAATCCCACAT
>CAJYSL010000314.1 GCA_913777515.1 uncultured Mucilaginibacter sp. | reverse complement strand
CCCTTCCAATCCTGAGTGGCAAGCAGTCCCATTTGCCAGCTTTGGGGCGTACTCCAACCCGTGACATGTTTTTGGTTATCCCAAAGCATCACCTTCCAATAATAAGTTTTTGCGCTTTGCAAGGACTTACCCCGGTAAGGAATTTGAATGGATGTTGATGAACTTACCTTTTTTGAATCCCAGACGTTGCCAGCGTTTTTTTGTAACGCAGCCAGGTTATCAGCTACCAAAATATGATAAGCCGTTTGTTTGATGTTTAACCCGCTGCTCTGCAACTGCCAGCTCAATTTCGGCGACTCCGTTTCTACACCTTGCGGATTGACTTTGTATTCGCATTTTAAAGTGCCCACCTGCAAGCTTTGCGCTAAGCTGTGTAAGGGTAACAAAACAAGAAACAGGTAAAACTTCTTCATCATTGGTCTACAAAAGTCTTGGTTACTGCATTTCAATACTGGCTATACTCAACCCCTCGGCTGCAGACACTGTAATAACCACCCGGTAATTACCCGCATTAATACTGGTACCGGTGGTTGTAGCTGCCGTACCCGACTTACCTTTTTGCACGGGTTTGAACGATAGTTGCTCGGTTTTCATCACCGTACCATCGGCCGCCAGCAGTTGCATATTTGCGGTAAAGGTCTGACTGGTAAAATTGTAGTACTTGATACGCAAGGCATATAAATCGGCCACGCCGGGGCTGATGTTAAATACGGCCGTACTTTGACTGTTACCAAAACGGATTACCTTACGTCCGCTCAGGGTATCTGTCTTTGCGCTGCCCTGCGCCAATGCATCATCGGCCTTGTAAGTCACCGTTTTTCTTAAATCGGTAGCAGGTTCTAAAGTATTGGTCGGTAACACTATAGCAATGTACATCAGAGCACCCTTGTTTTCTTTTAATCCAACCTGCTCAATCTGTTTATAACGCTTACGGTAAAGCGGCATATCATGCCCGCTTTGTGCGCTTAGCTGTAAGCTCAAGCCGGTCACTTCAAAATCTTTCAGCCAGTTGGGTCTATCTGCGGCCGCCACGTCCATGGCGATGTACAAGTCACCGTCTTGAGCCATGGTGAACTGACCTGCGCCTTTGCTTTTGGGGTCATTGGCCGTCTGTATCCACTCCGCTCCGTATAGTGACGACGGCAATTTATTGAAAATAGTTTTGCCATCGCCAGCGTAAACCTGGTCGCCGATATCCAACCACGTTTTTGCCTTGACTACTTTAGAAGCGGTGATATTATTGATAATACTTGGCGATGATGGCGCAGCTGTTAATTTACCGTTTGATGAACTAATGGCAATAGCCGAAACGATGGCCTGGCCCGAATAAACCTCGGGAAAGGAAATGTTTAAACTACCGCCCTTTACAGTTGCCGTAATTACTTTTTTAAGCCCCGTATTGTAACCGGCTTCTTTCCAGATATCAAGTTTTGGAATAATTGTTTTGCCATTAACCGCTACGTCAAACTGCCGCCAGCCGCTGCAATCCATACCGCCCCCGGTGCCATACCAAGGTTCGTTGAAATATAACTCTATTCGGTAAGTACCATCAGCAACCGGGATATGGTATTGCAGCTTTTCCATCCCGTAACGGTAGGTTTGCAACAGCTTGCCATCTGTGGTATTACGCACCGCATCAAACGTACGTTGCTGACTCGCAAAAAATGCAGGAATGCCTTTGTAATCGTCCGTCCATGATGTTGAACCCCAGCTGTTAGCCGAACTTTGATGCACATCGGCCTGCCACACATTGCCATGCGAATCGGTATACTCCGGTCCGCCGCAATTGACACGGTACAGATATTTTTGACCTGTAGCCGGCTTGAACAGGTCGCGCTGGTTGGCAAACAGTTGTTGGTAGTTTGGCGACTGAGGTAGGTTATTTAGAAAGATATAATCCTGCGCTACCGGCTTGCCGTTTACATAGCCCACGGCATACAGAACATTATATTTTATGTTGACTTTATCCCACTGAAAGTGCGTACCTATTCCCTTGCTTTTCTGACGACCTAATGATGCAGATTTTACATCATTGAATAACTCCACCTCATCGCAGTTGGAATAAACAGTGATGCTATCCTTTACGCCCGGCGATACCCAGCGGTTTGGCCATGTGTGAGATACGATATAAGCCATTGGCTCCCGGTGTTTATCGGCGTAGTTGGCCCTGAACATATAAAAAACATCCAGCGGTTGCCCCCAGGGGGTAAATAACCCTTTGTAATTGATAGGCCCCACGCGGTCTAATTCGCGGTAACCCTCGCCGCCTTGTATACGGCCAGGGTTTTCGTGCGAGTACAGCAACCAATGATACTGCCCGGCTACTTCGTTTTTAGCAGCTTCGGCTAAACGCACTTTGGTTTCCATCAGTTGCGTCATGCGGTCTTCGCTCACGGGGCCGTTGGCTACAAACGGGCCTTCGGTATGTAACTCCAAGCTACGCCAGGCACCATACTCGCCTACCAGTATTTGTTTTTTTAAGTCGTCGGCATAGGTCAAAGGGTTGCCTCCATAGGTGCCCGTCCAGTTTTGCGGTACGTCCCAGTCGGTACCCTTACCGCCATTACAGGTCGTTACAGGTCGTTGGATAGATGCGGTCGGGTCAAGCTTTCTGATTAACTCCGTGCATTCGCGGGCAAAGTCTTCGGTCAATTTGCTTTCGTTCTCCAAACCCCACATGGTTACTGACGGACTGTTACGCCTTTCCTTAATCCAGTCGACAATCAACTTTTTATAATTTTCTCTGAACTGCGGTGTGTTGTACCAGATATGTGCCGAAAATTGCGGCCACCAGAGCAACCCCAACTTATCCCAATATTGCTGATATTCTAAATTATGCGGCTGATGCGCATCCCGGAAAGCATTGAATCCGGCTGCGCGTACCTGCATAACCCGGGCCTTTATTTCCTGACTAGTAAAGGCATGACTGCGGCCCATTAAATGCTCGTATTCGCCAATACCGTTGATGAAAACCGGTTTGCCATTCAGGTAAAAACGGCCATCACCGTTTTTGGAAGTCAGCGGCCATTTCACCCAGCGAATGCCGTAAGGCGTGCTCATCTCATCAATCGGTTTACCGTTTTGAATAATGCGCGTTTGCAAGCGATATAAATATGGATTTTGTAAAGACCATAAATGTACTGAACCAACTAAATTGATTTCCTGAGGTATGGTCGCTATTGCTGCCGGGGCGAGCTGCCTGCTGGTCTTAGCGCTGGCTACCGTTTTGCCCTGCGCATCCAACAATTTACTTTCAACGACGATGTCCGCGGCGTTATTGCTGTAATTTTTAATTTCGGTTTCCAGATTAATGTTGGCTGATTTTTCGGATACTGCCGTGTCATTCCACAAATGAACGCCAAAGGGTTCTACCCTTATCTGGCTGACTGCCATTAAATGCACCGGCCTGAAAATCCCCATTGGCTGCGAGCCTTCCGAAAAGCCAACTTCATCAGAGCAACCTCCGCACACCCAAGGTAAATCCTGAATATTGGCCGGATGGTCAGCCCGCACGGCCAGTACATTTGGTTTACCAATGTGAATGGCGCCGGTAACATCCAAGGTAAAAGAAGTACGGCCACCGGCATGATAGCCTACTTTTTTACCGTTTAACCAAACTGTAGCGTACGAGCTTACCCCTTCGAACCATAAAAAATAGCGCTGCCCGGCAGGCAGTGGTTTGGCAGTAAACGTTTTGCGGTACCAGGCATACCCATGGCGGTTGCCATGCTTTAAACGGCGGTATCCTTCGTAAGTGTCCCAGTTATGCGGAACGGTTACGTTTTTCCAGCTTTTATCGTCGTAGGCAGGTTGCTCAAAACCGTCGTAATGATTCTTTTGGTCGTGTGCTACCGAATGCCATCCGCTATTAAGCAAAACATCCTGGCGGGGCTGCGCAACGCAGATTGTTGCAGTGATTAGCATGACCGTCTGCAGCAAGGCTATGATAAAAAACCCCGAAGTAGTTTTACGCCAATGAGTAACTTTCATGCGATTATAACTGCTTTAGTTGAGCGTTAAACGTGTATGTTTTGCCTTTTTGCGTAGCGATGTTCACAACCTGGTCTTTATATCTCAAAGCACACCGGTCACCGGCGGTTGAGGTCACTTTTACCTGCAGCAATTGTCCGTTTTGCCATTTGATGTCCAAAGTGAAACCGCCACGGGCACGGATGCCTTTAACTTCGCCGTTGGGTAAGGCCGATGGTAAGGCCGGTAACAAGTCAATGTCTTTACCCTGACTTTGTATCAGCATTTCCGCAACGCCGGCCGCTCCGCCAAAATTACCATCAATTTGAAACGGCGGATGGGCATCAAACAAGTTATGATATACACCACCTTTTTCGTGATTGGGCACGGCATCTGCCGGCGACAATAGTTTGGTTAGCATCAAATAAGCGTGATTGCCATCCAACATGCGCGCCCAGATGTTAATTTTCCAGGCAATGCTCCAACCGGTACCGTCGTCGCCACGGTAGTACATTGATTTTTTGGCGGCCTGCATTAAGGCAGTATCTTTAGGTGTGATGTCGGTACCCGGGTAAACGCCCCACATGTGCGATACATGCCGGTGGGTATCGGTGGTATCATCTACATCCTGCATCCACTCTTGCAGTTGCCCGGCTCGGCCGATTTTGTTGGGCGCAATCTGCGCATATTTGGTTTGGAGCGTTTGCCTGAACGCGGCATCTTCGCCCAGTATTTTTGAGGCGGCTATGCAATTTTTAAAGAGCTCGCGGATAATCTGGTGGTCCATAGTCGGGCCGGCTACCAGTCCGCCATGCTCGGGCGAGTTGGAGGGCGTGCTTATCAGGTAACCGGTTTTAGGGTCCTTAATCAAAAAGCTATTGAAAAACTCGGCTGCACCTTTCATTATTGGGTAAGCCCTGTTTTTCAGGAAAGCCTTATCCTGCGAAAACACGTAATGCTCCCATAATTGCTGACAAAGCCAGGCTGCACCCGTTACCCAGATGCCATGGTTAGAGGCGTTAACCGGCGCTGTACCCCGCCATAAATCGGTATTATGATGCAGCACCCAACCCGGAGCGCCATAGTAGGCTTTAGCTGTCAGCTGGCCGTTTTTCATCAGGTCGTCAATCATATTGTACAACGGCTCGCTGCAAGCCGAAAGATTAAGCACCTCTGATGGCCAGTAATTCATTTCGAGGTTAACGTTGGTGGTAAATTTACTACCCCAGGGCGGTGTCAGCAAATCATTCCAGATACCTTGTAAATTTGCCGGACCAGTGCCAGGCCGCGAAGATGAGATTAACAAATACCGCCCGTATTGCATAAACAACGCTACCAGGGCTGGGTCGTCTATACTGTTAAATTTAAGTATACGCTGGTCGGTAGGCAGCGCCGCATTTTTGCCGGCGCCAAAGTTTACCGAAAAAGTATTAAATAGCTTTTGATAGTCGGCCACGTGAACAGCTCTGATGCCTTTGTAAGCTTTGTTGCCTAAATTTTGGATAGCATTCCGGCAAAGCGCATCAGGATTGCCCGAAACATCATGATAGTTTTTAAAGCTGGTAGCCGCTGCCAGGTAAAGCGTAGCCTCGTCAGCGCCGGTAACCCAGATGCCGTCCGTAGTTACATTTACCTTTCCGCCTGTAGCTTGTATTTTAAGGTAACTTACTCCGGTAAGCACCCCATTACTTACTTGTAACGACAGGGCCAATGTTTGGTTATCAATCTTACGGATGTTGTATTTTTTGTGCAGCGTACTAAGTACGGCTTTAAAACTAATGCTACCCGGTTTATCTGCCGTGAGGTGCATGGCAATAACCTGGTCAGGATTGCTCGAAAAATACTCGCGCGCAAAATTGACACCGTTGCTGGTGTAGCTTACATGAGCGGTAGCATTGCTGATATCCAGGTCGCGTTTGTAATTGCTGACCGCGCCTTGTTTGGCAAATTGTAAAAATACATCAGCAAAAGGCTGATAATCGGCATTATAGCGCGGAAAAGCAGGTGGGTTAAAATCCTGTATCCAGTATTTCCAGCTTTTAGCCAGTTTGATGCCACTTTCCGGTGCTGCGCCTTCGGGATACACCGACAATTCTTTACTCTCGCTGGTTAAACCACCTTTGTCCCAGTAATTTATCACCTGTATGGCAATGGTGTTACTACCTGCATGAAGCAGCCGCGCAGGAATGGCATATTTACGGTAATCAGTACCCGCGGTTGTCCCCACCTGCTCACCATTAACATAGGTAAAATCCATATCGCGGATACGGCCCAGGCTTAGCACCAAACTTTTGCCGGTCCAGTCGGCTGGTACATTACACGTAGTGCGCAACCACACGGCACCGTCTACGCCTTCGAAGCCAGGTACAACCTCCCAGCCTTTCTGGGTGGGCAGTGCAACAGTTTTCCAGTTGTTATCATCAAATCCCACACCTTTCGCAGCGGTTTGATTGCGGACTTTTTTAAACCAAGTTTCTTTTTGCGCTTCGTAAGTGTCTTCGTTTATTTTTAAGCCCATAAAATGGGCTTCGGCCAGTTCTTCAGCTTCCTTGCGTTTACCTTCAAACAACAGCTGGCGTATCGGCTGCAGATATTTCACGGCCCCTTCGCGCTGGTAAGCCCGCGGGCGACCAGTCCACAACGTCTGCTCGTTAAACTGTATGCGCTCGGTGTCAATACCACCATAAATCATGGCGCCAAGCCGGCCGTTGCCAATAGGTAAAGCATCCGTCCATTTACGCGACGGCTGGTTGTACCAAATCTTAAGGTCAGCAGACTGCGCCTTAACCGCGTAGGGCTTGAACAACAACGCTAACAGCAAACCGGCAAACAAAACTTTGCCAGCCGACAGGCGCAATGACTGATATGTGTGTTGAGGCATTACTTAATTAATTAAACAGCCAGCGTAAATCTTTTATATTACCATCGGCCAGCAAACCGGCATCATAAACCGGTATTTGCTGATTATCGGTAACAAAACCCAAAATGAGCCCGGCACCTTTGCTTAGGTTAAGCGTGTTGGTGCCTGGCTTAAAACTGTAGGTGTGGATGTTAACAGCAGGCATACCAGGTATCAATACCGCGTTTGATATCTTCACATCGGCCTGGCCAAAATCATTGGCGCTGGCATCAGTTTCTAACTGCGGCGTTGGCGAGTAGCGTTTGGTTCGCTCGTTAAAAAAGCCTACCAACACTTTAACCGGCTGCGCGTTACTGAACTTAATGGATGTTCCGTTGGTGAGCTGTTGCGCTTTGTTCAGTTTTATGCCTTTTAAACCTACCAACTCTGCGGCAACGCTTTTTACAATGGCGGCAGTATCATTGAACGGTTGCGTACCAGCTTGTAAAGTATATTCACCATCGCCCCCACTAATAATGTTTACCTGCGCATTGGCCAATACCTTTTTCTCAACTTTTTTAGCTGCGTTTGCCGGCGATTTAAGCGAGTCGATGTTCTTTTTAAAATTGGCAAGTTCTTTTTCGTAAAGCGGATACAACTCCACCCAGGTTTTCATGGCGCCGTTTAGTCCGTTAACCGGTATTTTACGCTGCCTGGTTTGCATGCTGTTGGCGTACAGATAAGTACCCTTAGTTAAATCGACTAACTTTTTATAGTAGGTCAGGCTGCGTTCCATATCGGGAATAGCCTTTTCCAAATCGGCAACGTTGTTGGAGTATTTGTAACGCAGAATGTGTATCGCTGCTTTAATTTTAGCTGAATAGCTATTAGCCATGGCATCATAACAGTACATATCATTTTTTAGACGGTCAAACTCGGCTTTGTTACGACTGATGCCCGACGTGGCTTTATCAATAGCCTCTACCGCTTTTTTACCGTAAACCGGAATGCGGTCTGCCACCATCATGGGTGTTTCGCCTATATGCGGCTCTTTGTTCCATTCTTTAGCTGTATACTCACTTAATATTTCGCCTACAGGCGCTTCCGAATTGTACAACAAGCTGAACAGGCCAAATTTTTCGGGATTAACAAATTGGCTCATCAGCATACCCAAAGTCATGGTTTGGCGGTTACCATCGGTGATGCCTACCCGGCGCAGTATCTGCGGCGATATTTCGCCCGATTGCTCATAAGCTTCTAAAATATCTTTACCCTGCTGCTCGGTACAGCCATATCGTGCAGCCAATTCTTTACCCCAGTATTCAATCTCCGATTTACGGTCGCGGTGGCAATTCCACGAGTAACGCGCCCATTCTTTATACCAAATCCAGTCGCGGTCTAACTGCAACAGGCGCTGGTCGGCTTTATCTGCCGAGTAAGGCCAATCCCAGTAAGAAGCCTGCGGGTACAAGTGCAAACCATTAGCCTCATAAACATTATGCATGGCCAGCACACATTTTTGTATAAAATCTGCCGAACCATATCTGAATGGCTCTAGGTTGGCCAATATATGCACGTTTTCGATTTGTACAGTGCCAATGCGGCTCAATGTGCGGTGCAGGTCTGCCCATTGGCCATGCGGCTCATAGGTGGTTAATGCCTCGCCATTGTATTTGGCCATGGTGTACAGGTTATGGTAGATAGGCTGGGCATCTTTCATCACACGCGGTGCATCACTGTCATGCGCTCTTAACACAATTGGTGGTTCATCCGTACGATTGAGTGCTTTCAAACCATCTTTTACGCCTGGGATGATAGTTTTAGTAAACCAATCCACATCATCCTGCCCTACGCCTTCCATGGCCTCGCCCAGAGTAATCAGCAAACCTACGTTGGGGTACTTCTCTACAAACGCGGCGATGGACTTCCGAGTGTAATCGGCTATTAAAGGCACGATGGGCCGGTTACGGTCTTGCGTAGCCAATTGATGCTTTTCGGCAAATGGTTTAGGGATGATGATGTTATAAAAACCCTGTACCAGCCAAATGCCGCGGCGGTCTGCTTCCTGAGCTAAGAAGCGATATATTTCTTCATTTTTTTTAAACGTAGCCTCGTCAACCTCCAAAGCGTAAGGATAATCTTTCACTTTAACGAGTGATGAAAACGGGTGACCGTTCCATAAATACAAGGAGTTCATGCGGTTGGCGGCCAGCGAGTCGAGGTAGCGCAACCATAAGGCCTTGTCATAAAACCACGGAAAGTTTTCGGGTGTGTAAGGGTATTCGTATGTGCCCCGGCCGGGTAGCAATTCTGGTTTCTGCACGCCTACACAAGCGCCGCGCATCACCATTTCGGGTTTATCCGTTTGATGAATGTCTGCTGGTAAAGTATTTTTTTGATTAATGATGTCGCTCAACTCCAAGCAACCATACAAGGCACCCGAATTATCTGCACCGGCAATAACGTAAGTATTTTTGTTGGACTGAATAGTAAAACCCTCTTTACCCGGCGATTTTATACTGCTGTATTTTACTTTTTGAAAGCCGGATTTAATTAGCTTATCGCTGATATTACCAACCGCAATAACTGCCCCCTTTGCCATAGCCGGCCACTGGTTGGTTAGTGTAGTGTTATAACCATGAGTTTTAAGTGAGGCCACCAGTTTAGCGGCACCATATTTAACGCGATTGTGGCTGTTGGCAGCAATGACTACGCTTACACTTTTAGCCGGAGGAGTGCTTTTTGCGGTTACCGTTACTGGCAAACATAAAACTAAAAGGCCCGCCACGAGCCGACCTAATTTTTGCTTTGGCATACTTTATTGTTAAGCCGATTTGCTTACAAACGCAACCCCGGCAAAATGGAATAGGCCGTGCAGCAGCAGTTTAAAGACAAATACGGTATGAGGTTTAAAATGATTAACCGGTTTTACAAAGCCAAAACTAGCGTTAGCGGGCTTTTTAACACTATAACATTTTTTCTAAAAGTTATAATATATTGCCCCAGTTGACTTACTTGGATGCCAGCTTTGCCTTAATATGTTTTAAGTCTGCCGATTTTGCAATCTCTTTCCCGTTAGCATAAATGTGCATTCCTTTACCTTTATGGTAGCGGCTGCCATCAGCATCCCATAAAATCGAGATGTTTTTGCCGTGGTACAAAACGTTGTCCAGGCAAAACCATTTCCATTGGCCTTGCGGTATCAGCGGATAAACCTCAAGCACATTATCGGCACGTGGTTTTAGTCCTACTAAATCACTAATCACCAAATCGCAAAAAGTAGAGTGGTTATAATAGCTGCTGCGCGGGTTATCGCCTTTCAGCCATTCGCCATTTTTTTCGTCTTGGTACTCGCCCAAGTAAGGTTGCCCGCGCTTTTGCATCGAGTTGGCATATTTGTGCAGCTCATCATAAAATATCCTGTCCGACATGCCATCCTTGTTTTTGTAATTGGTCAGCAGGTTAGCCAAACCTGTAAGCGTTTGCGAGGTGGCAAAAGGCCACACCGCCCCATCCCACTCACAACCATGCCCGCTGCCATGCGTACGGAATAAAGGGTGGCGCCTTTCGGCGGTGGTAATACCCCAGGGGGCGTTAAAGCCTTTATCATCTTTAAGTTGCTCCCACTGCTCGGCATATTTGGCCTTATCATCAGGCAGGTTAAAGTACCAAGGGATGAAGCCTAACTCCTCGCGGGCATCGCAAAATTTACCGTCGGGATATTTCACTTTAAAAAAAGCAGCCTGGTTATCCCATAAACTATCCTGAACAATCTTTTTTAATTGGACAGCCTTAGCGCTGTACAACTTCTTCAGCGTATCATTGCCTAACAGCGCAGCCATGTTAGATAACGCCTTAGCATTACCATACATATAGCTATTGATGGTTGGCCGGCGGTTTTTAAGTTTACGCGAACCGCTGATAGATTCTTCCATGGCATCGCGCACATCAAACTGCCAGAATATTTGCGTGGGCAATTGCTTTTCGGTTTCCCAAAGGCGGTAATCGGCATCCAGCGCAGGCACCCATTTTTCTACCAGCGCTTTGTCTTGGTTAACCAGGTAGTAATTGTAAACCGCGTCATCCAGCCAACTGCTGAAGGCATGTAAATGCGGCTTGGGCGTTTTAGGGTCAACAAACAGCCAGAAGTTGATATACTGATTGATGTATTCCGGATTGCGCAGCCAACGGCCCTCGTAAATGTGATGGCCTAGCGCACTGCTAATGGTGTTGTACTTACCCGCGTGGTTCATGGGGGTGATAAACTCCGTAAACACAAAGCCGTCCGGCGTTTGCTTCAGGTGTTTACGAAACGTCCACCAGCGGTAATAGTACATCTTTTCAATGACCGGGTCGGGGCATTCAAACAGCGGTACATTCTTAGATAAAAACTCGAACGTTTGCTGGTTAGGCACCAAGTTAACCACCTTTTCGGTATCGATGCGGTTAAACTCGGTAACATAATCTTGTAGCTTGTTAAAACCCAGCAACGACTTGTTTTGCGCCATTGCGCCAAAAAAGCTGAAACATGCCACTGCCAGCAAAGCCGACTTTTTAAAATTTTTCATGAGTACAATTGGTCTGTTAAATGACCTTATAAATCACCAATGGCTTAAATGCCCGTTCTAAAATTATTTATCATCTAACTGATAAATACGGATGGCATTGTTGCCCCAAAACATCGCCTGTTCCTGGGTAGTATATTTCGACACATAATTCTTCGCAATGTCGAGCATCTTGTTATAACCGCCTGCCACAATGCAAACCGGCCAATCTGACCCAAACAGTACGCGCTTAGGGCCAAATGCTTCAAACACTACATCCAGGTAAGGCGTAAAATCTTCTTCCTGCCAGGCTTGCCAGTCGGCCTCAGTTACCATACCCGACACTTTACAGTTTACATTCTGATATTGAGCCAGTGCCTGGATGTCGGTTTTCCAATCTTCCATTTTTTGGTTTTTGATATCTGGTTTGGCGATATGGTCTAACACGAAACACTGGTTAGGATACGCGGCGGCTAACTGGGCAGCGTACTTTAGCTGGTCCGGAAAAATTAATATATCGTAAGTAAAGTTGTATTTGCTCAGCAAGCCGATGCCATGTTTAAAGGCATCAGTTAACATTAAATCGCGTTGATGCTCGCCTTGTAAAACATGACGAAAACCTTTCATCTTTTTATACTGCCGATAGTGGATTAACCGGTCTTCCACATCCTCGGCCCTCAAGTCAACCCAACCTACGATGCCCCTGATAAAGTTATTTTCGGCAGCCAGTTGCAGTAAAAAGTCATTTTCTTCTTCGGACTGTACAGCCTGCACCGCAATGCAGCCGTGAATACCGTTGTAGACCAGCGACGGCAATAAGTCTCCCGGAAGAAAGTCCTGCCGGATGGCTTGCATGTCCTCAGTAATCCAGCTATCACGAACCGGGTTATAGTGCCAGAAATGCTGATGAGCGTCAATTTTTTTGTTCATGGGAATAGGTCAATTAAATTTTTTTGATTAGCATATAAAGGTGTTAGTAAAAAGCATCAGTAAACAACCAATTTACCTATGGTTTTAATCCGGT
>CAJYSL010000313.1 GCA_913777515.1 uncultured Mucilaginibacter sp. | reverse complement strand
CTTTGATATTAAAACCTGACGGCCATGGTAAATTGAGCAAGCGCGATGGCTCACGCCTGGGTTTCCCGGTTTATGCCATGAACTGGACCGACCCTAAAACCGGCGAATTAACGCCAGGTTTCCGCGAGCTGGGCTTTTTGCCCGAGGCTTTCCTGAACCTGCTGGCTATGCTGGGCTGGAATGACGGTACCGACCAGGAAATATTTACGCTGGACGAAATGGTGAGTAAGTTTTCGATGGACCGGGTGAGTAAAGCGGGCGCTAAATTCGATTATGAAAAAGCCAAATGGTACAATGCCGAGTGGATTAAGAAAATAGACAGCCAAAGATTAGTGGCCGAATGTAAATTGGCCTTGCAAAATAAGGGCATTACTGTTGAGAGCGATGAGTATTTGGCGAAAGCGATTGACCTGGTTAAAGACCGCCTGGTTTTAGTCAATGATATTCATGAGCATGCCTGGTACTTCTTTAAGCAACCGAAGGAATATGATTTAAATGCCGTTAAACCGAAATGGAACGAGGCTAAAACAGAGCTGTTCAAAACCTTTATTAAACAGATTAAGGAAACTGAAAACTGGAATCCGGCCGACTTGGAGAATAATTTTAAAGCCTTAATCACCGAAAAAGGCTTAAAGCCGGGTGATGCCATGCTGCCACTCCGGGTGATGCTGGTGGGCGGCAAATTTGGTCCGCATGTGTTTGATATTGTGGCGCTGTTGGGTAAGCAGGAAACTATTGCCCGTGTAGAGAAAGCTTTGCAAGCTTTTACAGCTTAATATATTGTTATAAAGTATAAATGCCCGGTTTGTGTAAAAGCAAACAGGGCATTTATTTTAAGTACCGCTTCTTAATTTTCTTTCCGGTTTTGCAGGCTGTTAATAATAAAGCCAACCATAAGCCCAATTGCCAGGCCAACTACTAACTTGCGGGTAGCAATGCCCAGAGCCAAACCCAAAATCAGCCCGATGGCAATGTAATTTCTCTTGACTTTCACTACGTCAATAATATAAAAAATCCCATCAGGTTTTATGTTGATGGGATTTGATAAGGTGTGATTATTCGGAGGGTCATCCCAACAATTTATCTGGCGTGATAGGTAATTCGCGCACGCGTTTACCCGTGGCATTATAGACAGCATTAGCCACCGCAGCCGACATGCCGATTAAAGCAATTTCGCCCATACCCTTGGCACCCATAGGGTTTACCTTGTAGTCAGGCTTATTTACAAACAAAGCCTCAATGTGCGGAATGTCTGCATGTACTGGAACGTGATAATTGGCCAAGTCGGCATTAACATAGCGGCCAAAGCGGTGGTCAATCACGCCTTCTTCCATCAGGGCCATACCAATGCCGCCAATGGCACCGCCTATAACCTGGCTGCGTGCAGTTTTAGGGCTTACAATATGACCCGAATCGGCTACCGATACCACTTTGTTAATGCGTACCACACCGGTTTTAGGATGGACTTTCACCTGTACAAAATGTACTGAATACGAATAGCTCGAAAAGTTACGCATCTCCGAATTGCCTGATGAGGTAATGGTCACATCCAGTTGAGGTATATTTTTATCTTTTAGTACCTGAATGTAATCCGGCTTATCAGTACCGCCGTTACCTATTAATTGCTGAAATTTTTCTTTCAGAGCCACGCAGGCATCGTGTACTGCTCCGCCCACGGTAGAGGTAATCATGGACCCACCCTGTGTAGGTGATGGCGGCAATGAGGAGTCGCCCAACTCGAATTTAATTTTACTAACCGGGATACCGGTAAATACTTCAGAAGCAATCTGCGTCATGGCGGTACCGGTACCTACACCAATATCAGTTACCGAGGTTTGCAGCAGCAATACGCCGTCGCTTTGCATGGTAGCTTTCACTGTCGCTCGGCCACGCCCTGCGCCAAACACGCCCGAGCCCATACCATAACCAATCAACCAGCCGTCTTCCTGCACCGAACGCGGTTTGCTTTTGCGGTTTTGCCAGCCAATTTTATCTGCGCCCATTTGGTAAGCCTCTTTCAAATATTTAGTGCTGAAAGGCTTACCGTTTTCGGGGTCGGTATCGGCATGGTTGCGAACACGTAGTTCAATGGGGTCCATGTTGAGTTTATCGGCCAGCTCGTCTATGGCACATTCCAATGCAAAAGCGCCTGTAGCTTCGCCGGGACCGCGCATCCAGGTAGGGGTATTTACATCAACCGGCGTTATTTTATAGATGGTGCCTACGTTAGGGCAGGCATACATAAAGCGTGTCATGTTCACAGTACCTTCGGTAAACTCTTCGAAGCTCGAGGTTTGCGCGCGGGCTTCATGCACCAGGTTGGTTAATTTACCGTCGGCCGTGGCACCGATATTTATTTTTTGCCAGGTATACGGCCGGTAACCTACGGTGTAAAACTGCATATCGCGGGTGAGCACCAGTTTAACAGGCCGCTTTACTTGTTTGGCAGCCATTACCGCGGCAATTTCGTGCGGCCAGGTGCGCAGGGCATTACCAAAGGCTCCGCCTACAAATTTGGCAGTTACCTGCACATTGTCGGGCGGTAACTTAAAGGCCTGTGCTATGGCGTTTTGGGTTGATTTTACACCTTGCGTTTTATCGTAAACAGTTAATTTATCGTCGGCCGTCCAATGGGCAATAATGGCGCTTAGCTCCATGGGGTTATGCACATCAATCGGCACTACATATTCGGCTTCCAGTTTTACTGGAACGCTTTGCCAATCGTCGGGTGTACCGCGTTTGTAATCGGCAAAGCGCGGACCTTTGGGTGTGGCGGCTTTGTCTAAAACTTTGGAGGTGTCCGTTTGATGCGGCTCTTTCGTATACTCGGCCTTAACCAGCGATGCTGCGTAGGTTGCCCTTTCAAAGCTGTCGGCAATTACCATAGCCACCGGCTGGCCGTTATATTTTACGGTGTTATCAACAAAAAGCTTTAACGGACCGCCGCCGCTTGGTGGTTTGCTCGGGTCGCCACCGGTTTGATAACCAGGAACCTTGGGTGCGTTTAAATAAGTAAACACGGCTAAAACTCCTGGCGCTCTTTCGGCAGCCTTAGTATCTATGGTTTTGATAGTGCCTTTGGTGATGGTGCTGTTGGCGAAAACGGCGTAGGTCATGCCCGGCACTTCAAACTCGGCAGCATATTTGGCGGCTCCGGTAACTTTAAGCCGGCCATCTACCCGGTCAATGCCTTCGGTCAATGGCGGTATATTTAAAAGTTCTTGCTGTTTCATAAGGATGATGGATTATACTAAGCCTGCTGCATGGGTTAATGCCTCGGTGATGGAGGCCGGTGCCATTTGAAGTTTAAAAGCATTGTCTTTAAATGCCTTAGCTCCCTGCATGGCCGTCTGCGCAGCCTGCTCAAAAGTGGCTACGGTAGCCGGTTTGCCTTTTAATAATTGCTCGGCAGTTGTTAAACGCCAGGGTTTATGTGCTACACCACCCATAGCCAGGCGGGCATCTTTGATGATGCCATTCTGAATATCCAAAGCTGCGGCTACTGATATTAACGCAAACGCGTAAGAAGCACGGTCGCGCACTTTGAGGTAGTAACTATGCTGTGCAAAATTGTTGTTGGGTATCTCTACGCCGGTAATCAGTTCATCCTTGGCCAGGTTATTATCCAGTTCGGGTGTAGTGCCGGGCAGGCGATGAAAATCGGTAAATTTTAAATGCCTTGTACCTTTACGGCCCTGTATCAATACGGTAGCATCCAGTGCGGCCAAGGCTATGCACATATCACTCGGGTGTACCGCAATACATTTATCGCTGAAGCCAAAAATGGCGTGCATCCGGTTAAAGCCTTCTTTAGCGCCACAACCTGTGCCGGGGGCACGCTTATTACAAGGCATGGCTGTATCATAAAAATAAGGGCAACGGGTACGCTGCATCATGTTACCGCCTACCGTAGCCATATTGCGAAGTTGCGCCGATGCACCGGCGGTTAAAGCTTGTGATAGCAGCGGAAACTTGGTTTTCACCTGTTGGTCTTCGGCTACCTGGCTGTTTAGAGCGAGGGCACCGATGTGTAAACCATTGCTGATGCCGGAAATGTTGCGCAATGGCAGTTTATTAATGTCCACCAGTTTATCGGGAGCCATTACACCATGCTTCATCAAGTCGACCAAGTTACTGCCGCCGGCAATGATTTTAGTGCCGGGCTGCGCTATAGCGGCCAGCACGCCTTGCTGGTTGGCCGGACGAACGTATTGAAACTGCTTCATACCTTCTGCCCTCCGTTCTTCACTTCCTGTATAGCGTTTACAATATTAGGGTAAGCGCCGCAACGGCAAATATTACCACTCATGTATTCCCTGATTTCGGCCTCCGAGTTGGCGTGCCCCTCACGGATGCAAGCAACGGCCGACATAATCTGCCCCGGCGTACAATATCCGCATTGGAAACCGTCGTGCTTAATAAAAGCTTCCTGCATTGGGTGCAGTTCATCGCCGTTGGCTAAGCCTTCAATGGTAATTACCTTTTTACCATCCACCATCATGGCCAGGGTAAGGCAGGAGTTAACCCGGTGCCCATCCACATGTACGGTGCAGGCGCCGCATTGACCGTAGTCGCAGCCCTTTTTGGTGCCGGTTAAATGCAGTTGCTCGCGCAGTAAATCGAGCAGGGTTACCCGTGGTTCAACAGATAATTTATGGGCGACGCCGTTTACCGTAACATCAAGCGAAAGCTTTTCAAATACGGCGGCAACTTTTTCATCGAGGTGGTTTTCGGCGGCCTTTACGGCTACGGCAGGCGTAAGTGCTACAGCCGTAAGCAGCGACGATTTTTTTAAAAAATCACGCCTTGGGTTGTCTTTCGGCTGAAGATTACTTTCAGCTTCAAAACCCTTGTTTTGGTCTTCCATAAGATAATTGGATTTGCGTAAAGCAAGCTACCTGTTTTTATTAAAAATATTTAACAAAAGGTTTATTTATACTGATTCCAAAAAAGCAAAACGCCCTTCATGTGATTATAAAGGGCGTTTTAGGGAATATTAGGATTTAATTAAATCTAAAATTGGCCTAAGCGATGTTATAAAAACACCTGTCTAAATTCAGCTTATAGTAAAGTTGTATTTTGCAGCTGACCGGCATCTTTCAGTTTTTTTAGATACGAGGTTTCCAACGCATTTTTAAATGCTGCGGCGTGGCGTGGATGGTGCATATCGCTCGAGATAAAATCAACATAACCTTCATCTACCAAAGCCTCAGCCGACCTTTTTACCTCCCTGCCATAATAGCCTGTAAGACTAATCGTATTTAGCTGGATGCGGCAGCCCCATCCCTTTAGGTTCTGCACATCGTCGAGTGAGAGATAGGGGTAACGCTCAGGGTGAGCCAGGATTGGGGTGAGGCCTTTATCTACAATTTTTTGTACGGTGTAAATCAGGTTGGGTGGTTTGGCCGTAAAGCCGGTTTCGAACAATACATATTGGTTTTTGATGAGCATAAGCTGGCCGTTATCAATTAGCTTTAAAAAGTGCTCGTCAAAGTAATGCTCGGCGGCGGCCTCAATGGGTATATCAATGCCTTCGGCCTGCAGGTGTTCGTTTAAGCGGGTAAGGGCATCAAAAATGGTGTCGGCATCATTTTTAAAATAATCTACCATGATGTGCGGCGTGGCAATTATTTTTTTAATACCCACCGCCATCATTTCTTTAATCAAGATAGCCGAATCTTCAACCGTTTGTGCGCCGTCATCAATACCTGGCAACACATGCGAGTGCATATCAACCGATACAAAATCGTAATC
>CAJYSL010000312.1 GCA_913777515.1 uncultured Mucilaginibacter sp. | reverse complement strand
AATTTAACCTGGACCCTACAGTGTGTGCACTAAGTGGCGGTGAGGATTATGAGTTGCTATTTACCATTAAGCAAGCCGACTACGATAAAATTAAGCACGATGTGGACGTAAGTATCATCGGTTATATCACGGAGGCGTCAGCAGGCTGTAATCTGATTTCAAAAAGCGGACAAGTACATGAGCTTAAGGCCCAAGGTTGGAATGCTTTCAAAAATAGCAACTAAGTTTATTTGAGGATATCTGCTATCAAATCTTTATTTAATTCATTAAAGATTTGATAGCAGTGATTTCAAAAACACTTCAGGTATTTCAATATGCGGGATATGTCCGCAGTTGTCAAATTCTATCAGTTTACAATTCGGGATTTTTTTAGCTGTAGCCGGGCCTAACAGTTGATATTGGCCATGCTTTGCTTTTTCTTCTTCACTCAACAAAGCCTTACCTACAATAGTACGGTCTTGCTTGCCGGTAAACAAAATGACCGGTACTTTAAGCAGTCCAAACTCGTAGCAAACCGGCTGTTCGTAAATCATCTCAAAGGTCAATGCGGCTACTTTAGCATAACGGGGAAAGTCGGCACTTTTGCTTACACCGGCTCCTATTTTCACCAAGTAATCGTATTCCGGTTTCCATTGGACAAAATAGGAAGTCTGATAGTATTTCTTGATGCTTTCGTAGCTCGTTTTTAACTCGGTCAGGTAATCCTGCTCTGCGGATTGGTAAGGTACAAAGGTGCGATAATCTTCCAAGCCTATGGGGACTTCTAACACCAGTTTATCAACCATTGTAGGGTACATCAGCGTAAAGCGGGTAGCTAGCATTCCACCCATCGAATGGCCTAAAATTGTTGCTTTATTAATCCCGAGCGTATCAAGTAATTTTTTGTTGAAAACGGCCAGCTGATGAAAGCTGTAATGGATGAAAGGTTTAGATGACTTACCGAATCCAATCTGGTCAGGCACAATTACCCGAAAGCCTTTTTCGCTCAACGCTTTTATCACATTATTCCAGTAATAGCCGCCAAAATTTTTGCCATGCAGTAGCACTACTGTTTTGCCGTTGCTATTAATCGGTTTAACCTCCATATAGGCCATGCGGACATCCTGGCCTTCTACTTTAAGCGGCAGAAAGTTGACTGGGTACGGATATTTTATATTTTCGAGCGTGATGTAAAGTGTATCTGGTTGTGCCCATGCTCCAGCCGACCATAGTAGTGCAATCACTAAACAGCAAAACTTATTATACATTCAATACATACAAGTGCCTTTTGCAATTGTTTATTAGGCGAAAGTCTTGCCAGTATTCTCTGTATCTTTACCAACTATGAAACCTGCTGAAATTAATGCAAAATGGAGCGAACTGCAGCAGCGTATTGCTGAAGACTTTGATACCGACTTGCCTGATATCAAGGTGATGCTGTTTTTAATTGGCGTGCAAGAGTTAGGGCAGGGGCCGCGTAAATTTACCAAAAGGCAAAAAGAAGAATTGATGCATATTGCCAATTGTAAACTGTTTAGCCAGATGGGTTTTTACGAACTGGAGGGTGCTGACCAGGATGGCTGGCCGCATTGGAAACTGGTAAAACCTGTACCTAATTATACACTATTGGAGCAGGAGATGTTGATGAAATCGCTCATCATTAATTATTTTGAAGATATGCAAGCCTCATAATATGAAGAAGTTACTATTAGTCTGCTTTTTGTTTACTGTTTTATCTGCCAGTGCCAAGCCACCTAAAAATCAATACGTTTGTATTAAAACTTCTTACGGGCAATGCATCATCCGGTTGTATAACCAAACACCAAAACACCGCGACAATTTTGTGAAGCTCATAAAACAAGGATTATATAACCGCACCTTGTTTCATCGCATCATACAAAACTTTATGATTCAGGGCGGCGACCCGACATCTAAAGATGCCAAGCCCGGCGTAGAGTTAGGTAACGGCGAGTTGAAGTACACCATACCGGCCGAAATTAACGATAGCTTATTTCATAAGCGCGGCGCATTGGGTGCAGCCCGTGATGATAATCCGGCCAAGGCATCAAGCAGCACACAGTTTTACATTGTAGAGGGTAAACGTTTTACCGATGGCAAGTTGGATACTTTGGAGCAAACCCGGCTTAAAGGCTTCAAAATTCCGCAGTGGCAGCGGCAGTACTATAAAACTATTGGTGGTGCACCGCATCTTGACCATAATTATACCGTATTTGGCGAGGTGGTTAGCGGTATTGATATGGTAGAGTTGATTGCTGCGGTAGAAAGAGACAAGCGCGACCGGCCAGTTAACGATGTATCCATGACCATTGAAGTGCTGAGCAAGCGCCAAAGTAAACAACTAGATAAATTGTTAAACATCAAATAGTTATTAGTTTATGCCACTAATACTGCCTGTTAAAGATAAAACCCCGGCATGGGGTGAGGAGTGTTTTATAGCTGATAATTGTACCATAGTGGGCGATGTTACCATGGGTAGCCATTGTTCGGTGTGGTTTAATGCTGTAGTGAGGGGAGATGTAAACAGTATTACCGTTGGCCACCATAGTAATATACAGGACGGTGTAGTAATACATGCTACCTATTTAAAGGCATCTACAACTATTGGCAACTATGTGTCGGTTGGACATAATGCCATTATACACGGCTGTATTTTGCACGATTATGTGCTGGTAGGAATGGGCGCTATTGTGATGGATAACGCCGTAGTTGAATCAAACGTTATTATTGGAGCCGGATCCGTAGTATTAGAGAATACCATTTGCGAATCCGGCTATCTGTATGCCGGCACCCCGGCAAAAAAAATAAAGCCTTTAACCGACGAACAATTGGCTTTACTGCAGCAGTTGCCGCACAATTACAACTTGTACGCCAGCTGGTTTACTTTGTAGTAATTTCTTCTTTAGGTATTTCCAGCGGTTCTTCCATTTCCCAGTTTGGCCGCAAAGTCAGCTCTTTGGGGTTATACCATGTTTTTTCGGGATAGGTTCTGTTTTTTACGTTGCCACTGTCACCTTTACCGTTTTTATTGGTATCATAAGTTACCTTAATCTGGTATTTTCCGGTAAAGTAATTCTTATAAACCAGTGATGTGTTTTTGGTGATTACATCTGTCCGCATCAGGTTCTTTTTACTGTCAAACATCTGTACAATGTAGCTTCGGCCGGTATCTGGTACAGTTACTTTTAAGGTTAAAGTACCATAATTTTCAGGCTTATCTATCATAAAACGCTTGGTACTTTCCTTATTTTTATCACCGTAAATATCCGTTAATGCCTCGTCTGCAAACGATAGTTCATAACGTGCAGCCTGTTTCCAGCGATTTTTGATGGTAAATTTACGCGGGTTATTCGGGTCTTTGATAATAGACAGGTTAGGCACGGGTATAGAGTCTTCCAGTAGCTTAATTTTACTATTATCAATGGTTTCTAACGGAAAATTAGCTGTCATCAATAAGTCGGCTCCGGGGCGTAGCTTGTTGTCAACATTGATATTATATTGCACACCTAAGTTCCTTTTAAAACTTTCGTTGCGGCCTTTACGTAGTGCAACGGTATCCAATATTTTGCCATTATCTAATACAGATAGGCTCAACGAATCAAATTCCATACTGCGGAAAAAGATTAATGCCGTATCTCGGGTGTTGCTAAAGTCAACAAACTTTTGCGCATCAATGGCAGGAGGGTAGTTAATTTTGATTGATGGCTTTTCTAAGGGTTTATTAAAAATCAAAAACCCACGACCCTCATTATCCATTTTGCGGGTGCTTACTTTGAATTTTTCCGGTTCCTGTTTAAACAGATTGAGTTGTACACCAGTAATGTTTTTGTCAAGCTTCAGCGGAGTTTTCAAAAATGCTACTAAGTCGTCTTGCTTAAAAATCCGTGTTGGTGTCGATGGTTCTTTAAGTGCATAGATGGTATACTCACCGGCATGCAGGTTATTTAAGGCAAAGTTACCTGATGAATCGGTAGTGGTGAAAAACGATGGCTTCTTTTTACCAAACATCGCTGTATCCATCTTGGCCGGAAAAATCATTACCGTGGCCTCTTTTTCGGCTTGAGCTGTAATGGTGTTATTTACCTTACCGGTAATGCTCAACGAGTCAATTTCATCACCGGTCGAAAATACGTAGGCGAAATTTTTCAGCACGTTGGACTCATTAACGTCCGCCAGGGCCTTCCCAAAATTAAATACGTAAGTGGTATTTTTCTGTAGCGTGTCGTTTATCTTTATCTGTAAGCTGCGGCCTTTGGTAATGTATTCGGGCTGCTTCTCCATAAATGGGGTAACCGTAATTTCGGTATAAGGGTTGCTGAGTTTAAAATACTCATCAAAGTCCAGCTGAATTTGTTTGGCAGCAAACCTCCGGGTTTTGTTGGGCGGAGATGCTTTTAGCAGTACCGGTGGAGTCTTGTCTCGTGGTCCACCCTGCGGTCTTTGTACACTTGCACATCCAATGAGCAGCCAAAGGCCGATAACTGTAAAAAAGTTTAGTGAAAATTTATGCTTTAAATATAAGGGCATTTTTAAGCGTTATAAGCGATTTTATACTTTTTTGGAATCCTAATATTAAAAAATAAAAATAATGGCTTTAATAAGTTCTATTAAAGCCATTTTATGGTTGTTTTAGTCAAAAAAATCGATTTTTCGACTTACCTGGAGATATGTACCATCAGCACCGAAATATCTGACGGCGATACTCCGGATATACGCGAAGCCTGGCCTAGAGTGCGCGGCTTAATTCGCATCAGCTTTTCGCGGGCTTCTTTAGACAACGATACCAACTGGTGATAATTAAATTCAGGATTAATTTCTTTATCCTCCATTTTACGCATGCGCTCTACAATCTCCAGCTCTTTGTCAAAATAACTCTCGTATTTAATTTTTATTTCAGCCTGCTCAACCGTTTCATCATCGTAAGCCGAAAGCAAAGTATCTAATGATGCATTAGCTTTACGCAAATCATTAAAGCCAACTTGTGGCCGGCTGATTAATGAAACCAATTTTACTTTTTGCGAAATAGGGGTCGTACCTAATTGTTCCAAAGTAGGGTTTAGCTGCGCTGCCTCAACCGACTTGGTTTTGGCATACGTTACAATATCATCAGAGTTCTTAATCTTCTGTTTAACCTTATCCAAACGCTCATCATT
This sequence comes from uncultured Mucilaginibacter sp., assembly GCA_913777515.1. Lineage (GTDB taxonomy): Bacteria > Bacteroidota > Bacteroidia > Sphingobacteriales > Sphingobacteriaceae > Mucilaginibacter. The sequence goes on along the minus strand of CAJYSL010000312.1, from coordinate 2,039 downwards.
AATTAAACCTAAATCATGGCCGATAGGAGACAAGCGGATATCCGCATTATCCTGACGTAGCAACAAGCGGTGTTCTGCTCGTGAGGTAAACATACGGTACGGTTCTTCCGTACCTTTAGTCACCAGGTCATCAATTAATACACCGATGTATGACTCTGAGCGTTTCATAATCAATTCATGTTTGTCATGCACTTTCTGATGTGCGTTGATACCTGCAATCAACCCTTGGGCGGCTGCTTCTTCATAACCGGTAGTACCGTTGATTTGGCCGGCCAGGAACAGGTTGCTGATTTTTTTCGTCTCCAACGTCAACGACAATTGGGTAGGCGGGAAGTAATCATACTCGATGGCGTACCCTGGTCTGAACATTTTAGCATTCTCAAAACCGGGTATTTGCATTAACGCACGGTACTGCACATCCTCAGGTAAAGAGGTAGAGAATCCATTTACATAAATTTCGACAGTATGAAAACCTTCGGGCTCCACAAATATCTGGTGACGTTCGCGTTCTGCAAAACGATTGATTTTGTCTTCAATAGATGGGCAGTAGCGTGGACCTAAACCTTTAATACGGCCGGTAAACATTGGCGATTTTTCGAAGCCTTCTTTCAAAGTTTCGTGAACATCGGCATTAGTATAGGTAATCCAGCAGCAGCGTTTTTCAGTCGGGCGTTCAACATCGGTGAACGAAAATCTTCCCGGATTTTCATCACCCCATTGCTCTTCCATTAAACTGTAATTTAAGCTGCGGCCGTCAATGCGTGGGGGAGTACCCGTCTTCATGCGTCCAGCTTCAAATCCTAATTCAACTAATTGCTCGGTTAGGCCGGTAGCTGCTTTCTCGCCGGTACGACCACCGCCAAAACGCTTCTCTCCGATATGTATTACACCATTCAAAAAAGTTCCATTAGTGAGTACAACAGCGTCGCATTCTATCTCTACTCCTAAAGAAGTTTTAACACCGCAGACTGTATCATTTTTGATAGTGAGTGAGGTAACGGTGTCCTGCCAGATATCTAAATTATCAGTGCACTCTAAAGTCAGTCTCCATTCTTCAGCAAAACGCATACGGTCGTTTTGCGCTCTTGGGCTCCACATAGCCGGACCTTTTGATAGGTTAAGCATCCGGAATTGGATAGTGGTTTTGTCGGCAATAATTCCCGACTTTCCGCCCAATGCATCTATCTCGCGCACAATCTGACCTTTGGCTACGCCACCCATAGCGGGGTTACAACTCATCTGTGCAATGGTTCCCATATTCATGGTTATCAATAACACAGATGAGCCCATATTGGCTGCGGCTGCGGCAGCTTCACAGCCGGCGTGCCCTGCACCGGCAACTATTACGTCGTATTTTTTAAACATTCTTTACTGATGTTCCACGTGGAACGTTACAAAGTTACTACTGAAAAATTATGTTCCACGTGGAACTTTTAATAATGATAATAAAGCTACAAACGCCCAGATGCCCTCTAATATTACAAAAGGGTAGAAGCTAATTAGATAAGAAGAATAGCCGCACATGCCTGCACCTATAAAATTCATTAAGGCATATAACTTACTTTCGGCATCAATCTTCTTAATTAAGTTAAGTAAAAAGGCAACGAGTAGTATAATTACGCCTACCGAAGCAATAATGTCTGATGTCTTCATAATGTTTATTGTAGTTCAGCTAACTCCATCCAACGCATCGATTTCTCATCAACCTCGGCTTTTGCAGCCTCTATATCCGACGAAATTTGAAATAATTGCTGATGGTCGGTTACCGTATTCATCTGTTGAGTGAGGGTGTTGATCTTATCTTCTAACTGATTTATCTCCTGTTCTAATGTTTCGTATTCGCGTTGATCTTTAAAAGACAGCTTGTTTTTCTTGGGTGCTGCAGCCGCTACAGGTGCTGGTACAGCTGTAGCTGGTTTATTTTTTAAGGCCTGTTTAGCTTCTTCCTGCTCTAAACGGAAAGACGAATAGTTGCCGTTGTAAATATCAACCACACCATTACCTTCTACAATAAACAACTGGTCAGTCAGCTTGTCCAA
>CAJYSL010000311.1 GCA_913777515.1 uncultured Mucilaginibacter sp. | reverse complement strand
ACCCGTTTATTTAACGCAGCCACCCGTAAAATGTCGGGCATTGATAACCTGCACGACTTTAACTGCGGCCTTAAAGCTTACCGCAAAGCCGTGGTAAAAAACATTGAGGTGTACGGCGAAATGCACCGGTATATTCCGGTGATTGCCAAATGGGCTGGTTTTAGCAAAATTGGCGAGCAGGTGGTTGAACACCGCGCCCGTAAATACGGCACTACCAAATTTGGCATGAGCCGTTTTATTAATGGCTTTTTAGATTTACTATCTATATTTTTTGTCGGCAAGTTTGGCAAACGCCCTATGCACTTTTTCGGGTCGCTGGGGGTGCTTAGCTTTTTTGTGGGTTTGGTCATGGCTATCTGGATTATTACCGAAAAACTTATCCATATTGCTCATAACGAAAAATACCGCGACGCTACAGACAACCCTTTATTTTACCTGGCACTGGTGGCTATCATTTTAGGTTCGCAGTTGTTTTTAACCGGTTTTGTAGCCGAGCTGGTAGCACGCAATTCGAGCGAACGTAACAAATACCAGGTAGAAGACCGGGTTTAACGGCAAAGTTTCGATTAAATCAGGTATATTTCCCGCTCAGGTTTGTTTAACTATTAATTACACCACCAGCAACATTGCACGTTAGCAAAGCAAGCTGCTCATCATACATGTTTTTTTCTATCATCATACCGTTGTTTAACCGTCCGCAGGAAATCAAAGAACTGCTGGAAAGCCTTACCCGGCAAACCTACCGGCAGTTTGAGGTACTGGTGATTGAGGACGGTTCGACCAAAGATGCCAAAGACATTGTAGCAAGTTTTAACAACCAGTTAGACGTTCATTATTATTTTAAACCTAACGAGGGTCAGGGCTTTACGCGTAACTTCGGTTTTGAGCGTGCCAGGGGCGATTACTTTATTATTTTTGATTCGGATTGCCTCATCCCGGAAAATTACCTGGAAGTCGTTAATCATCGCCTGCAAACTGATTACCTGGATGCTTACGGCGGACCGGATGATGCACATGAATCATTTACCGATGTACAAAAGGCCATCAGTTACTCCATGACCTCGCCTTTTACCACCGGCGGCATACGCGGTAATAAAAAAGGTATCGGGCAGTTTCATCCCCGTAGTTTTAATATGGGAGTTTCGCGGCAGGTATGGAAAAAGGTAGGCGGCTTTATTATTACCCGCCTGGGCGAAGATATTGAGTACAGCATCCGCATCCATACGGCCGGCTTTAAGATAGGCTTGATACCCGAAGCCAAAGTATACCATAAGCGCCGCACCAGCTTTAGCCAGTTTTATAAGCAACTGCACTTTTTTGGCAGGTCACGCATCAACATTTATAAGTTTTTCCCTAATGAATTAAAGCTGGTTCACTTTTTTCCGGCTGTTTTTACTTTGGGCTTGTATTTCACCATCTTTGCCAGCATTATGGGCTGGCGTATTGCCTGTGTTGGCCACGTTATACTGGTGTTATTTATCTTGTTGATATTTTTTCACTCCTGGTACAAAAACAAATCTTTAAAAGTTGCATTTTTGAGCGTGAGGGCCGCCTTCATTCAACTTGTAGCCTACGGTACAGGCTTCATGCAGGATTTTTGGAAGCGCGTAATTTTAAAAAAATCGTAAGCATTTATGTATCATCCTTTTTCCATTGCCGACACTATCAAAACCGCATGGAATGTTATTAAAAAGAATTACATTTCGCTTATCGTGTACTCGATAATTTCATTGATATGCTACGAAATTATCAACTTCTTCACCGCCTTTATTGTTATTTACGACAACCAGTACAGCAAAGTAGCCTTCGTGTTTTTTATGATGCTGGTACAGTCGTATCTAGTACTCAGCTTTTATAAGCTTATACTCACGCTCATGGACAAGGAGTACTATGAATTTGAGTTTCGGGATATATTGCCTTCGTTTAGGATGGCTCTCTCTTTTGTAACTATAGGTGTGCTTTACACCATATTAATCGGCACCGTCATTTTCATTAACCTACAATTAAGCGACTATCCGCTCCTGCAAAGGATATTAGACAAAGTTGAAATCTTAAGTTTGGCTTATCTGCTAATCCGCTCTATTTTTTGTCTTTGTTTTATTGTTGACGAAGATTCGGGGCCTATCGAATCGCTTAAGCAAAGCTTCTACATTACCTGGAATAACTTTTTCAAAATGGTGGCTTTGATACTTATTGTTGTGGTGTTTATCGCGCTGCTGCTCATCATCATCAATTTGCTGATAACCTTATTGTTTGATGTTGAAACCAATGGCTATATCGTAAAAATTGCTGCCATTTGCTGGTTTGCTGTTTCGTTCCCTACCGTACAGGTAATGATTATGGCAACTTACCGTAAGTTAGTGTACAGTCATAAAGACGTAGACGACGACGTATCTGAAACTTTGTAAGCATGGGTTTAAAATCGGTATTGAGCAAATGGTTTGCCGCCTGGGTAAACCGCGATATAGAAAACCTTCGCCATAACGCAGTTGCTCTGCAGCAACAAACCCTGGAGCAATTGTTAAAGCAGGCTGCTAATACCGCCTTTGCCCGCGACCATCAATTCAGTCAAATTAAAAATTATAACGATTTTAAATCCCGCGTTCCGGTACGCGATTACGAAGATTTACGCTCCTATATCGACCGGATGACTGATGGCGAAGCCGATGTTTTATGGCCGGGTAAACCTGCTTATTTAGCTAAAACCTCGGGCACTACGTCGGGGGTTAAATACATCCCTATCTCGAAAGAAAGCATGCCCGAGCACATCAAAGCGGCCCGCAATGCCTTGCTCAGTTACATTCACGAAACCGGCAAAGCTGATTTTGTAGATGGTAAAATGATATTTTTACAGGGCAGCCCCATCATGAGCGAAAAGGCCGGTATTGCTGTTGGGCGCTTGTCGGGCATTGTGGCACACCACGTACCCGCTTACCTGCAAAAAAACCGATTGCCAAGCTATGAGGTTAATTGTATTGAAGACTGGGAGCAAAAAGTAGACGCTATTGTAGAGGAAACTTATACCCAGGATATGCGCCTGATTTCGGGCATACCGCCTTGGTGCCAGATGTATTTTGACCGCCTTTCTGCTAAAGCCGGTGGCAAAAAAATCAAAGACATTTTCCCGAACTTTAAACTGTTTGTATACGGCGGTGTAAACTACGAGCCATACCGTTCCCGCATCGAAGAAAGTATAGGTTTCGGTATTGATACCATTGAAACTTACCCGGCCTCCGAAGGCTTTATTGCTTTTCAGGATTCGCAAAAAGACAAGGGACTGTTGCTGCTGGCTAACTCAGGTATATTTTATGAGTTTATCCCGGCCGAAGAGTATTACAATGATAATCCGACCCGGCTTAGCTTGGCCGACGTAGAACTGAATAAAAATTATGCGCTTATCTTAAATACCAATGCCGGTTTATGGGGATATAGCATTGGCGATACGGTAAAGTTTACTTCGCTCAAACCACATAAAATTGTAGTTACCGGCCGCATCAAACATTACATATCTGCTTTTGGCGAACATGTGATTGGCGAGGAAGTAGAGCATGCACTGATGAGCGTGGCCCGGCAGCAAGGTGTAGACATTGTTGAGTTTACGGTAGCCCCGCAAGTTACCCCTAATGAGGGTTTACCTTACCACGAATGGTTTATCGAATTTGGCACACCACCGGCAAATTTGCAACTATTTGCCCAAGAGGTAGATAAAAACCTCCAGCAAAAAAACATCTATTACTTTGACTTAATTGAGGGCAACATTTTGCGCCCCTTAATAATCAGAAGTTTACAACCGGATAGTTTTATTAACTTTATGCGCTCGCAGGGCAAATTGGGTGGCCAAAATAAAGTTCCCCGTTTATCAAACGACCGCAAGATTGCTGATGCGCTTGCCAATTATATAATTTGAATACACACTTAAATTACCCATCACAAACCAGGCTATTGCAGCTTACGTAGGTTTTGATTATTGTACATAATGTCTGTTTCGTTTTCTGCTGATATAAAATATATTGCTGTACTGGGTTCAACAGGCAGCATTGGTACACAAACGCTCGAGGTAATAGCCGAAAACCCTGACCGTTTTAAAGCACATGTGCTTACCGCCCACCGCAACGCCGATTTACTGATTGAGCAAGCCCTGCAGTTTAAACCTGCTTATGCCGTTATTTGCGAGGTTAACCTTTACGAAAAGGTTAAACAAGCTCTGGCCCATACGGATGTGAACGTTTTAGCCGGTTATGAGGAGGTAAAAAACATTGTAACCCTGCCCGAGCTGCATATCGTACTGACCGCTATGGTAGGCTTTGCAGGCTTAGAGCCTACTATTAATGCGGTAAAAGCCGGTAAAGATATTGCCTTGGCCAATAAAGAAACCTTAGTAGTTGCCGGCGAACTGATTACCGCTTTGGCCAAGCAGCACCAGGTAAAACTGCTACCGGTAGATTCTGAACATTCGGCCATTTTTCAGTGCCTGGCGGGTGAAGAACAAAATCCGATCGAAAAAATTATACTGACAGCTTCGGGCGGGCCTTTCAGAGGTAAAAACAGCGACTTTTTGACTAACGTAACCCGGCATGATGCCTTGAAGCATCCTAACTGGGTGATGGGCGCCAAAATCACCATCGACTCGGCTTCATTGATGAACAAGGGCTTGGAAGTAATTGAGGCTAAATGGCTATTTGATCTGCAATTAGAGCAAATTGAGGTTATTGTACATCCGCAGTCCATCGTACATTCACTGGTGCAGTTTGAAGACGGCTCTATGAAGGCGCAATTGGGCTTACCGGACATGAAACTACCCATCCAATACGCACTGGGCTACCCCGAACGTATAAAAAACCAATACAAGCGTTTTGATTTTACGGCCTACCCTAACCTGAGTTTTGAGAAGCCTGATATGGAAACATTCAGGAATCTGGCCCTGGCTTTTGAAGCATTGAAGGCTGGCGGTAACATGCCTTGCATTATCAACGCCGCAAATGAGGTGGCCGTAGCCGGCTTTCTGGCCGACGAGGTTAGCTTTTTGGGAATGAGCGAAATAATTGAGGCTTGTATGAAACAAATGCCTTATGTAGATAGTCCAACATTGTATGACTATTTGAATACTGATAAAGAAACACGCATCTTAGCGCAAAATTTAATTAAGAAAACGCCGTTTAAGGCATTGACGGTTTAGAACGTACAACAATAATGGATATAGTGATAATGGCAGGCCAGTTAATACTGGGCCTATCAATTTTAGTAATACTGCACGAATTAGGGCATTTTATAGCAGCCCGCGCCTTCGGTATCAAAGTAGAAAAGTTTTACCTGTTTTTCGACGCCTGGGGAGTTAGCCTGTTTAAGTTTAATTACAAAGGTGTTGAGTACGGCATGGGCTGGCTGCCATTGGGCGGTTATGTAAAAATTGCCGGTATGATTGATGAGTCGATGGATACCGAGCAAATGTCAGGTCCGCCGCAGCCCTGGGAGTTCCGCTCTAAACCAGCCTGGCAGCGTTTAATTGTAATGCTCGGCGGTATTTTTGTGAATATCATCCTGGGTATCCTTATCTTTTGGATACTAACTATTAAATACGGCGAAAGTTATATCCCTAACGATGCCCTGAAGTATGGTATTGTTCCGGGAAAAATTGGTCAGGAAATTGGGTTAAAAGCAGGTGATAAAGTTATCGGTGTTAACGGACAGAAGGTTGAACGCTTTGAAGACCTCATCAGCTCAAAAGTACTGATGGGCAATAGTACCCTAAATGTGCACCGCGCCAATCAAAACCTGGATATTAAAGTACCAGGCAATATCCTGAACGATGTGTCGGATATGGGCATTGAGGAGTTTATTAACCGTGTGCCACGTACCACTTTTATGGTAGACTCGGTAGTTACAGGTAGCAATGCTCAAAAAGCCGGCTTGCAGCATGGCGACAGCATTGTTGCGGTAAACGGCAAAACCATTCATTTTTATGATGAGTTTCAGCAAGAAATCCAAAAGTATAAAAACAAGCAAATAGGCCTTACCGTAAAGCGCAACAATGAAACCAGAGCTGTTATTGCCGATGTAAACAAAGATGGCATGCTGGGCTTTAAAGACGGCCGCTTTGGCATCCGCGTAAAAACAGACCTACCCGAAGAGAAAACGTTGAAATTTGGTTTCTTCGGGTCATTACCGGTAGGCGCTTCTAAAGCCTGGGGTACTTTTAGTGATAATGCCAAAGGTTTGGGTAAGGTGTTTACAGGTCAGGTTAAAGCCAATAAAGCATTATCAAGCCCAATTGGCATTGCCCGCCTATTTGGTGCACATGTTGACTGGCTGCGTTTCTGGAGCCTGGTAGGCTTGCTGTCAATGGCATTAGCACTAATGAACCTGTTGCCTATCCCTGCGCTGGATGGTGGCCACGCTTTATTCTTGCTTATCGAGATGATTAAAGGCAAGCCACTAAGCGACAAATTTTTGGAGCGCGCGCAGATTGTAGGCTTTGTGATACTGGTATCGCTGATGGTATTTGTATTTGGCAGTGATATTGCAAAACTGATGAAAAAGTAAGCTAAGCACTTGCATCAAATAATAAAACGGCCTTCCTGATGGGAGGCCGTTTTGCGTTGAAGTTTTTTGCTGAGTTTACCGGTTTTATCGCAGCCTTTAAAACGATAAGCTATAACGGCAATTAATTATCGTTACAGCTTCTTAATTAAGAAGATAAGTTAAAATAATCCGTACAATTTGGTATTTATCTTGTTATAGTAACAATCATGAAACAGCGCATTGTTACTATCGTCTTAATTATCGTTTTCCTGGTTTTAGCCGGGGTTGTTTATTACCGTTACTACTTTGTATTTGGCGACGGCACCAAGGCCGGTACCATGAATTATTTTGTGCATAAGGGTAACCTGTTTAAAACTTACGAAGGCCGTTTAATCCAAACGGGTATACGTACCCCTACACAAGGCAATATACAGTCGAATGAATTCATGTTTTCGGTTACCGACCCTAAAGTGGCAGAGAAACTAAACCGGAGTGCAGGCGCTTATTTGGAACTGCATTACAAAGAATACAAAAACCCATTGCCTTGGAGAGGCGTAAGCAGCTTTGTAGTTGACAGTGTTTTATCGGTGCGCCCTTACAACCCTAACCAGATGATGCAATAAGAGGTTGGGGTCAGGAAGCCTGAGTAGGTTTTTCGCGTTTAAACAGCGCACCTAACAGGGCCGAAACGGCAAACACTAAAATCGCAGATACTAACAACGACCTGAAAAAGTTAGTGATTGAAAATTGTTTACTGGCAGCAAAAGCTTCGTCCATTTGAGCAACTTCGGCATTTACTTTTTCGGGCGCCAGTTTGCTGCTTTCCATCGCTTTTTTTCGGGCCTGTACCAGTTCAACATGCGCTTTTTCGGCCATGTCTGGCGCTACCTTGCCTGCAAATAGGTTAAGCCCATTATTCCAGATGATGCCTGTAATAAATAGCATGATAAAAATACCCGTAATAGCTTGCTTAAGGCTCCAGTAACGGCCTATTTTATTACGCAGGCTGTTGATAAACATCAGTGAAGCCGCAAATAAAATGATATAGTAAACCGGATATAAGATAATAAAGGTAACCAATGGTGATCCGGCCGCATGGGCCAGATACCAAAGTTTAAGTATATCTACTAATAACATGAGGCCGCCAAACAACAAGCCGCGTATAGCGCCTTGGTATCGTACGGCCTTATCTAAATTTTCCATTCAGGGCAATTACTCTCAGTTTTTATTAAAAGCGAGCAGTACATTATAAACTGCCATGTCAAACGCCTTATCAGGTGCCTGCTCAGCTACCTCCAACTTGTCGCTTTCGTTTGGCTCAGTGTTTTGGAAGAAAGTCATGATTGGATAAAACAGTTCCTTCAGTTCCGCGTCGTCTGATAAGCGCTCGGCAACTTTGTTCACTTCTTCCGGCGAGCTTTCTACCAGAATCTGGTTGGCAATAATCGGCTCGTAAATCTGGTGCTCATCCTGAAACTCATCATCATCCACCAATAAAAACTCAGTCAGGTAATCATCCAGTGATGGCTCCAGGTCTTCGTCGCTGCATTCATTTAAATACAGTAACAGGTTAAGGAGTTCAGTGCCGCGGTCAAGCGTTTCTTCTTCAATTTCTGCCCATTCGGGTGAGTCCAGGTAATCTTCTTCCAGGCGGTCAATGTCCGCACTAAAAAAATTGACCATCAGTAAATCAAAAAACACCTCGCGTAAATCCTCTACTTCGGGATGCTCATCAAACACCTCGTCTAAGGCATCAGCTTTGTCTAAAAAGTCTTCTTCGGCACCAAAAACGGTTTTAAGCTTATCTGCAATAACCGGGGCATTTACCGGTTCGTAAACAGTGTACGTATTCAGTGCAGCGTCAATAGCAGCCTTTATTGTAGGATTAATCATGATTTCGATTTTAGTTTTTTTGTAATTGTCCGTTG
>CAJYSL010000310.1 GCA_913777515.1 uncultured Mucilaginibacter sp. | reverse complement strand
ACTCAATCACCCTTTTTACAATACTTAAGCCAATGCCGCTGCCCGACCGGTTTTGGGTGTTATTGCCGCGGTAAAACGCACTAAACAGCAAGTCGGTATCTATGACGTTTGGCACCGGACCGGTGTTGGTGATGATAACCTGTATACTATTAGTTTTTTGCCTGATGCAGCAATCAACCACACCATTATCTGAGTATAAAAAGGCGTTTTTAATGAGGTTAACCATTACTATTTTGAGCAGCACTTCGTCTGCTTTAACCTCAATATCCGTTTCTTTTCCGGTATTGTTTTCGATGTCAAACTTCAGTTTCAGGTCGGGGTAAGTAGCCGACAGTTCGCTGGCGGCGCCAAATACAACTTCATCCAGCCTAACCAACGAAAACATGAGCGAATTACGCCGGTTGTTCACCTCTGCAAAAGCAATAAGCGATGAAATGATTTCCGATAACTTAAAAGCATCTTCGGCTACGCTAACCATGTAAGCACGTGTCCTCTCATCCAGTTTGCTGCTATGCAGCATATTTTCGGTCTGCGCGGCAATGCGGGCTACGGGCGTACGCAACTCGTGCGAGGCATTCGAGGTAAAATCGCGCTGTCGGGCATAGGCTTGGTCAATGCGGTCCATCATCTGGTTAAAAGAGTTGGCCAGCGCATTAATTTCGTCTTCGCGACGGGCCTTGGGTAACCTTATGGTCAATTCATTTTCCGCAATTTCTTGTATTTGCTGACGGAAAACATCCAGCGGCTCCAGACTTTTTTTACTTACGCTAAACGACAACAGCCCTACCAGTAAAATACCACTGGCAAATGCCCCCAACAAAAGGTACTTCAAATAAGCCAGTTTGCGGTTACCATAAGTATCCGTGGCAGAAATCAGCACGTAATAGTCTTTACCGTCCGACGGGTAATACAAGCCCAACACGTCAAACTCGCGTACGTTTCTCAATACACGGCCTTCTTTTTTAATTTCGCTTAATTCGGCCGGGCTCCAGCGCACGTCAGCTTTATCGCTGCTGCTGTAAATCAGCTTCATGCGTTCATCAAAAACCTGCGTTTTTTCGCGGTACAAACGGGTGATGCTGTTCTGGTCAACTTTTTTTTGCTGGTCGGGCGTTACCTCACGTACATCTAACAACAGCCGGGCGGTAGTTTCGGCCTTTTCCGCCAGTCTGTCCACAAACTCTTCCTGCCTGAAATCTGAGAATAGATAGTAAACCGTTAATAACACCACCGCCAGCACTGCCGAAAAAAGGCAACTGAAAACAATTGAAAAGCGCTGTTTTAAATTCATGACAGGCTTATTTAAGGTAATAGCCAAAACCAGCCCGGGTCTGAATCATGGGGCGCTCAAAACCCTTGTCTACCTTATTGCGCAGGTAATTAATGTACACCTCGATGGTGTTGGTACCGGTCTCGAAGTTAATATCCCATACTTTGCTGGCAATGGTTTGTTTAGATACCGTACGCCCTTGTGCCGAAGCCAAAAGTTCGAGCAGTTTGTATTCCTTCGGTGTTAAAGTAATTTCTTTACCACCGCGCGTTACCTTTTGGTCGGCCGTGTTGATAACCAAATCTTCTATTTGAAAAATGTGTTTCTCTTCTATAACCGAGTGTGCACTGCGGCGCAGCAAAGCGTTTACACGCGCCATCAGTTCTTCGAGGTGAAAAGGTTTTACCAGGTAGTCATCCGCGCCAAATTCGAGTGCAGTTACTTTATCATCCACCGCGCTGTAAGCCGTTAGCATTAATATGGGGATGGCGCGATTACTTTGCCTTACACGTTTACAAACCTCTAAACCGTTAAGACCAGGCACATTAACATCCAGGATATACAAATCGTATTGCTCAAGCTCGATTTGCTTGAAAAACAGGAAACCGTCGTACACCTGGTCGCATGCAAACTCGCGGTTAATGAAAAACTGGCGCAGTTCGGCACCCATTTTATAATCGTCTTCCAATATCAGTATTTTCGGCATATAGCGTTGGTTTGTGTCTGTAAATTATTTAGTTATTGGTTTTTACGCGCTTGGTCTCCTCTTCGGATCCGCTGGTATGGCTGGTGGCAGCTTTTATTTGTTGGTTACCGAGGTTATACGTAAAAGCTAAGATAATATTTCTGGTATTACTGTATTGTTTGAGCCGTAAATCAATATCCTGGTAGTTGATGCGCCCCAAGGTGCGGTCGCCAAAAAATAAATCGGTTACACTCAGGCTCAGTTTAGCACGGTTATTCATCAACTTTTTGGCAACGCCTAAATCAACACTGCTGTTGCGGCCTGCCTTAATAAATTCGTACTGGCTGGGGGTAGCATAGTAGGCGCTTACCTGCCCTGTCCAGGTGGCACTCATGCGTACATCAGTTTGGGCAAAAAACACATGCCCCCATTTTTGGGCCTCAAAATATCCGTGATTATAAAAGGCACTGTACTGTTGCAATGCCGTAATAACACCACCATAACCGTCAATCACCTTGCCTGCTTTAATAGGAAAATTTAGCTGAAAAGATATATTCTGCGCCTCGGCCAGGTTATCGGCCACGCTAAAGCTTACCAGGCGGGCCTTGCCGTTAGCATCAACCACTGTTTTTTGTTGCGGCGCGTAATCAACAATGACGTTATGGATACGGTCGTATGCAACAGACAACACCGGTAAACCGGTGTAAGTAAAACTCAATTTGGCCGATTGAGTAATCTGCGGCCGTAACAAAGGGTTGCCTTTAGTGTAGGTGAGCGGGTCGAGATATACCTCAAAAGGGTTTTGTTGCTGGTAACTTGGCCGCCCGATACGTTTTGAAAATTGGCCCGTAATGGCCAATACACTGTCTAACCTCCGCGTAAGCAGTACATCCGGAAACAACTTGATGAAATTGCGCGATAGCAACTTTTGCCCGTGCGAGGTACCATCGGCAACGGTTTGCTCGGCACGTAAGCCGGCCTGCAAATCCCATTTACCCATGGTGCTATAAAGGTTGCCATAAGCAGCGTTTATGTTTTCGCGGTAGATGAAATGATTGGTTCTACCAGCATCCCTCACCTCGTTTTGCTCAAACAACAGGTTGTTATCAATCTTCGCCAGGCTGGTTTTTAAACCGGTTTCAAACCTCATGGTTTTGCTTATGGGCTGCACATAATCAGCCTTAAGCGTTGCAAAATTCACCGGGTTGTTAATGCTTTGAAAGGTATGCAGCACGTTTCCGATTTGTGGGTACACCAGAATGTGACTAACGTTTTTTAGCAGGTAATGAGCCGCATCAGCATCTACTGCCAGCGTCTGCCCTTCTTTGGCAAACTTACGCCGCCAATTCAAGTTTAAAGACAGGTTATTATTGACGTTGTTCTGCCTGTTACTACTGGTAAAAGCGTCTAACAAAGTCCCGTTGGTTAGATTGGTTTGGGTAGATGTATTTTGGTAATGGCCATTGCCGGTTCGGTTAAAGCCATTAATTACTAAACCAAGGGTATTTAGGCTGTCGGCCTGATAGTCGGCACCGGCCTGGTAGGTATGCACATCATAAGCTGACGGATTGTAATTACGTTGGTCGTAAAAACTATTATCATGTTTACGTTCGATGAGATTAACCTCAAACTGCGTGCGGTACAAATAATTGTAGCTGCCAAATATGTTAAAATTACCCTCACGATGATTGATAGATAGCGATGGATTGTAACGCTGATAAAGCTTATCGCCCTGCTTCACCTCATGCAGCACATAAGGGTCGGCTCCGGTTGCAAAACCAACAGTAGCGTTAGTGCCAGCTGCCTGCCGGTGCTTTAAAATGATATTAATGATGGCATCCCCTTCGGCATCATAAGCAGCCGATGGGTCGGTAATGACTTCAATACGGTCAATAGCATTGGCCGGGGTTGCCCGCAATAGTGCATTCATATCCTGGTATTGCGATAGGCGCCCGTCTACCATAATCACCAGTTTGTTTTTGCCGGTAAGTGTTACCCGGTCGCTCAATACCCGCATGCCGGGTACGCGCCTTAATATGTCGGCTGCGGTTTGCCCGGAAGCCAGTACACTACTTTGCACGTTAACAATCATTTTATCGGCCCGCTGCTCTAAAAACGGCTTACGGCCCCGGACTACAACTTCGCCTAATTGCCTCAAATCGGGTGCGAGTTGCAAATCAGGCAGCATGACGTCTTTATTTTTGTAATCGATGATTGCAGATTTTCCCTGTCTGAATCCAATAGCCGAGGCCATTGTGTGATACTTGCCCGCCGCCATCCGCGTAAATTGATAATGGCCATTACCGTCAGTCTGCTTGGATTGCAAAACAGAATCTTGTCCGTCAAGTAAACTCACCGTGGCAGCTACGATGGGTTGTTGTTTTTCGTCAACCACACGTCCCGCAATCGTTTGCCCTACAACTATACCACACCAGCCCATGGCTATCAAAAAAAACAAAAACAGCTTCATCAATCAGGTCTACCGGCCTGCCGGAAAAATAAATCAGGTGAGTAAAGGTATAGCGGCCCGGCTAAATTTTAAAAGCAGCCGATTATTTCTAAGGATATTATAATGTTACAAAAGCACTACAAGCGTAATATTGCGTTATCATAATCAATAAGAAAACACCGTATGTTGCTGCCTGCTTTCTGTATCAGAATATTCATTAGCCACTTTAAACAATAACCTCATCATGAGCGTTAAAAATCCATTAGTTAAGGTGCTGTTTGGATGATATATCATCCAATGAAAAAAACAAACACTTATTATAATATTAACAAGCAATTTTAGAACTTTCAGCCGAGTTACAACCAAAACTATATTCACTGTTCCGACCTATATATGCTAACCAATAGTTTACTAAAAGGCGAGTCGAAGCCAGAACTTATACGAGACGAAACACTGGCCGACCTGTACAGGGCATCGGCTGCTCAATTCAGGGACAAGACCGCGCTTATTTTCGGTCCACAAAAGTTAAGCTACATCGAACTCGACCGGTGGAGCGATGCCGTGGCCGCTTACATAGCCTCGCAGGGCATTGGCCGTGGCCAGTCCATCGGTGTTTGGTTTCCGCGCAGCCTGGAACTTCCGGTGCTTATTTTAGGCATTGCCAAATCGGGCGCTGCCTACGTGCCGCTGGATAAAGAAATGCCCGAAGAGCGCCTGCAAACGGTAATGGCCGAAGTCGGCGCTGCTGCTTGTTTTACGCAAGCTGAACCAGCACTGAATTGCCCTTTGCTACGCATGCCAGCACAACCTGGTGCCGGAGAGACCATCACTCCTCCTACCGGCCCAACGGCTGATGACCGGGCCTATGTACTTTACACGTCGGGCAGTACCGGCAGGCCAAAGGGAATTCCCATTTTACACCGTAATATCTGTCACCTCATCCGCTCTGAGCAGGCAGTGATAGGCATCCGGCCTGAGGATAAAGTTTACCAGGGCTTTTCGGTATCGTTTGATATGTGGTGTGAGGAAACCTGGATTAGTCTTTTTGCCGGGGCTACCATTTGGGTGGCTGATGCCGTTACCGCAAAATCGGTGGATGAATTGAGTGATGTTTTGCGCCGTGAGCAGATAACCATATTACACGCCGTACCAAGCTTATTGGCTGTAATTGATGATGATATACCCACCCTACGCATGGTTAATGCCGGTGGTGAAGCATGTACAACGGGCGTTTTAAGCCGGTGGAGCAAACCCGGCAAAAATGTGTTTTACAACAGTTACGGCCCTACCGAAACTACGGTAACATCAACCATGGTGCCGCTTGGCCCTACCGACCCTATCAGCATTAGCGGACCATTGCCAAACTACAACCTGGCTGTTATTGATGAGCAATTCAATCTGTTGCCTATCGGCGTACAAGGCCAGTTAATTATATCTGGTCCAGGTGTTTGCGAGGGCTACGTAAACCGCCCGGAACTAACGGCCGAAAAGTTTTTAGCTAAACCTGCGGGCCTTACCGACCTGCCCGGCGACCGTATTTACTTAAGCGGCGATGCTGTAATTATGCAAGCCGATGGGCGTATTGATTTTAAAGGCCGCCTGGACGACCAGATTAAACTGCGGGGCTATCGCATTGAACTGGGCGAAATTGAGGTGCAGTTGAATGCCCTCAGTAATGTTAAATCGGCCGCGGTTGCGTTAAAAAAAGATAATCAGGACCAAGACCAATTGGTGGGCTACGTCACCCTTGCGCAGCCAGAACTTTTTAACGAGAATGATGCCCGCACCGACTTAGCCAAATTGCTGCCAAGCTACATGGTGCCACTCACCATCGTGGTGATGGAAAAAATGCCGCGTCTGCCCAGCGGTAAAATTGACCGCAAATCATTACCCGTGCCCGAAATGCTGCAAAATATGCAGGCAGC
>CAJYSL010000309.1 GCA_913777515.1 uncultured Mucilaginibacter sp. | reverse complement strand
TTTAATCCTTTTATATTTTTTGTAAGATGACCAACTACACAAAGCTACCGGCTATTTTGTTACTTGCTGATGGAACCGTTTTTCATGGCAAAGCTGCCGGAAAAATTGGTACAACCACCGGCGAGATTTGCTTTAACACCGGCATGACAGGTTACCAGGAAATTTTTACAGACCCTTCGTATTTCGGGCAGATTATGGTAACCACCAATGCACACATTGGTAATTACGGTATTACTAAAGAAGAAATCGAATCGGACAAAATTCAGATTGCCGGGCTGGTTTGTAAAAACTACAATATTGCCTACAGCCGTAAACAAGCTGATGAATCTATACAGGATTATTTCCAGGAGCAAAACATTACCTGTATTTCTGACATCGACACCCGCCAGTTGGTTCGTCACATCAGAGATAAAGGAGCGATGAACGCCATTATTTCTTCTGAAATACTGGACATCGAAGAATTAAAGAAACGTTTGGCGGCAGTGCCATCCATGGACGGCCTGGAGTTGTCATCTCAGGTATCTACCGATAACACTTACACCGTGGGCGACGAAAACGCACCTTACCGTGTAGCGGTACTGGATTTAGGGGTGAAGAAAAACATCCTGCGCAACTTTACCGACCGTAACGTTTACGCCAAAGTATATCCGGCTAAAACTTCGTTCGAAGAAATGGAGAAGGATTTTAAACCAAGCGGTTACTTCATCTCTAACGGCCCCGGCGACCCTGCGGCTATGCCATACGCGGTAGAGACCGTAAAAGATATTTTAGAGGCTGATAAACCAATGTTCGGTATCTGTTTAGGCCACCAGTTGCTGGCTTTGGCTAACGGCATCCCAACCAAAAAAATGTTTAACGGTCACCGCGGCTTAAATCACCCGGTAAAAAATATTATCAAAGACCATTGCGAGGTTACTTCGCAAAACCACGGTTTTGGTGTAGTGCAGGAAGCTGTCCGCGCATCTGACAAAGTAGAAATTACCCACGTTAACCTGAACGACCAATCGATTGAAGGTATTCGTGTAAAAGATAAGAAGGCATTTTCGGTACAATATCACCCGGAGTCTTCACCAGGCCCGCACGATAGCCGTTACTTGTTCGACGACTTTGTTGAGTTGATGAAGTAATAAAACATAATATCATAGAGAGCCGGTTAAGCAATTGACCGGCTTTTTTTGTAGACAAAAAAATGGTTATTGACGTATTTACAGGCAACTTTGTCGATACAATATTAGATTTAGTCGTTTATTATTGTTAAATTAACATTTATCCATTAGCTTTATAAGCAAATTAAACCAGTTATATTTTCAGTGTCTAACTTAAAATTAACTGAACCATTGCGCCAACTCGAACCATGAATAAATTTTTATCTGTTTTTGCCATCTTAATTATGCTCGTTACTGCTTCTTGTCAGAAAGCAGAAATGAACAATCCGGCTAATGCAGATACAGCAACATTGGTTAAACAGGCAGCCATCACTATCGTAAATGGTCCGCTTACGGCCAGCGTAAACCAGGAGGTAAGCTTTAACGTGTCATGGCCTTATACCGGCAATTGCGAAAAATTTAAGAGTTTTAAAACAAGCACAGTTAAAGATACTACGCATATTAAACTCTTTGTAGCTACTAACGCCAATGAGGATTGTACCGGTAAAGAAGTTAAGCGCTCGTCTGTTTACAAATTTAAAGCAGCCAATCCCGGTATTTACATCTTAAAGTTTGTTGGTGCCGATAATAAGCCGGGTATCATCGATACGGTGAGAGTGAAGTAACCAATAACCTTCTGTTTTAAAGCAAATTCCTGTTTTTTTATTGATTATCCCATCTGTTTTCAACAGTAGATGTACTTTTGTGGAAAAGTATATCTAAAACTGGCCTGCCTTTTGCCTTTACTTCATAAACATCAACATTATGAAAAAGGGAGATACCGTACATTGGAAATGGGGCAAATCGGAAGCCGAAGGTAAAATTGAATCAAAACACGAAGAGCCGGTAAAAAAACAAAGCAAAGGCAGCACTATTAAACGCAAAGCCAGCAAAGACGACCCGGCCTATGAAATCAAGCAGGAAGACGGCACCAAAGTGCTGAAATCCGAAAGCGAACTGAAAAAAGGGAAGAAAAAATAGGTGTTAGATTATAGAGTATAGAATCAAGAATACAGAAAATATCGGTTTATTATATGTACTCTTGATTTTGTACTCTATAATTATTTAAAAGTCTGTACTCTTGACTCTATACTCTTTACTCAAATAATTACTCTTTAATATACACCTCGCCTTTATAGGGGGCGATGGTATCGTAAAATTTGTACTGGGCTACGTGTAGTAAATAATAGGTCATGATGTCGCACCAGCAAATTTCATCATGAAACATGGGCACTTTTGGAAATTTGCCTTCTTGTTTACTTTCTTCTTTGTTGTACTTGTACTCTCCGTCGTGTTGTTTAATCCACTCCCTGAACTGGTCAAATTCGGCAGGCTCCGAAAAAACAATCTTAAAGTGTGTTTCCTCCGTAACGGATTTTAAGTCATCATTCATGTAATGATGAAACTTGTGCCGGTGACGTATAATTTTGGCGGTATGCATAGATGTTGCGCTATTAGTTGGTAGCTTAACAACGAACGGTTGTCTATGTTTAAAGTAATAAGTGCCTAATTAAAAAAGTATTCTAAGGCAGTTTAATCCCGCTTTTACTTTCTACTCCACACCACCGCCCACATGATGTTCTTCCAAATCACATCCACCTCAGCAAAGCCAACCGCTTCCAGTTGCATAAGGTGCCAGCCCACCGGTGTGTGATAATCGTGTGCTTCCTGGTGTTCCATCCATAACTGCCAGTCGGCCTCGGTAGAGCCTAATTTAAAAGCCTCTTCTTTCCAGCGAGCAATGTGTTTTTGATAAATCTCGTCGGTAACGCCGCGTGTTTGGTCGGCCCATACGAAAATACCGCCGGGTTTGAGTAAGCGGTGTACCTGCGCATACAGGCCTGTCTTGGCTTCGTCGGGTATATGGTGAATGGCGATACTTGATATAACAAGGTCGAAGGTTTCGGGTGCAAAATTGAGTTCGCTAAAATCTTGCTGATGGTAAAAGACGTTTTTGTGTTGAGCAAAGCGCTGCCGGCATTCCTGTAAAATATCGGCCGATAAATCAAGTGCGTGTATGGATGCTCCGGGATAATGCTGCAGGGCGACGGCCGTGAGGTTGCCGGTGCCGCAGCCCAAATCTAAAATTTGCTGCGGTTGTAGGTCGTTGGGTATGTAGTGGAACAGGTTATAAAATATCTCATCATAACGGGGCACGCAGCGGCTGATGAGTTCGGTATACCGGTTGCTCAGCTGGTTGTAAAAGGCTTCAACACTTTCCATGTTTCGAAGATAAAGATTTGCGGCTGCGGATTACCGTCAGCGAAACTTATCTGTCATAAAGTACGGTCATTGTTACGCAATGGCTAAAACTATGAACTGAAAACTAAAATACCTACCTTCACCGGTTCGAAAATCACGCTGATAAAATATGAAACTGTTAGAAGGAAAAACCGCATTAATTACGGGAGCATCTAAGGGTATAGGCCGTACAATCGCGGCAAAATTTGCCGAGCACGGCGCCAATGTAGCTTTTACCTACCTGTCGTCGGTAGAGAAAGGCCAGGCGTTGGAGCAGGAACTTCAGGCACACGGCACACAAGTTAAAGGCTACCGTTCTGATGCCTCTAAGTTTGATGAGGCTGATAAATTAATCAATGATATTGTGGCCGATTTCGGTAAACTGGATATTGTAGTGAACAATGCCGGTATCACCAAAGACGGTTTGCTGATGCGCATGACCGAAGACCAGTGGGATGAAGTGTTAGACGTAAACCTGAAATCAATATTTAACGTTACCAAAGCCGCCTCACGTGTGATGATGAAAGCCCGTCAAGGTGTATTCATCAACATGAGCTCGGTAGTAGGGGTGCAGGGTAATGCCGGGCAGGCCAACTACGCCGCTTCAAAGGCAGGTATCATCGGTTTTTCTAAATCGGTAGCCAAAGAGTTAGGCTCGCGTAATATCCGTACCAACGTGGTTGCGCCGGGTTTCATCAAAACAGAAATGACCGAAGTACTTGACCCTAAAGTGGTAGAAGGCTGGACTCAAAATATTCCGCTTAAACGTGCCGGCGAAACCGAAGACATTGCCAATGCCTGTATTTTTCTGGCTTCAGATATGAGCTCTTACATTACCGGTCAGGTTATCGCTGTTGACGGCGGTATGCTGTAAGTTTTTTTTGTTTGATGGTTCATGGATGATAGTTGTATAGTACATTAACCTATCGTCTATGAACCATCAACATTTAATTACCAATACTATTTTGCAAATGGCTGCCGCACGTGGCGCCGATAAAACCATTTGCCCGTCCGAGGTAGCCCGGGCACTCTTCCCGGCCGACTGGCGCAAGCACATGGATGAGGTAAGGCAGTGCGCTGTTGATTTGCAGCGAGCAGGGCAGGTAAGCATTACCCAAAAAGGCAAGCTTGCTGATGCCGAAAACATAAAAGGCCCCATTCGCATCAAAATCGTAACTACTTCTTAGTCGGTATTTAATAGGTGGTATTTTTACTAAATAAAAAGCTATTTTAGGCCTGTAATGGGTGGCTATGTGCTTTTATCTGTAAACCATCACCTGGTGCTGAATTCTGTAATCAATTATTCTTCCCTGCTTTTTTCGATAACCTGGGGCCAGGTATCGGGCTGGTGGACGCCGGTTTGCCTGCTGCTGGGCGTTTTGTATGCCTGGCTGATGTACCGGCAACCGGTTAATTTGTCCGGCAAAATCCGTTACCTGCTGGCTGTATTACGCGCCATTGCGGTGTTTTTAATTGCCTTTTTGCTGGTTTCGCCGCTCATCAAAACCGTTACCTATCAGCCGCAAAAGCCACTGGTACTTATTGCACAAGATAATTCATCATCTATCACCACTTTCAAGCCTAAATCCTTTGATGTTAGCCGGTTTAATAAACAGCTGGCAAACCTGAAAAATTTGTTAGGAAGCGATTACGATATACGCGAGTTTAACTTCGACCGTGATTTGCATACCGGCTTAAGCACGGCTTATAGCGGCAAGCAAACCAATTTGTCTGCCGCTTTTAAGCAGTTAAACGAGCAATTCGTCAACCAGAATGTGGGGGCATTAATATTGCCTACCGATGGTTTGTACAACCAGGGTGCCGACCCGCAATACGAGGCACGCAACCTCAAGACCAGCATTTACCCCATTGCTTTGGGCGATACCGTGCCACGGCGGGATTTGCTGATTGGAAATGTGAACTACAATAAAACCGCATTTTTAGGTAACGACTTTATAATTGAGGTGCTGGCCGAAGCTTACCAAAGCCAGGGCGAAAACATGCGGCTCACCGTAATCGAAAACGGCCAGGTATTGCATACACAAACTATAGCGGTAAACAGTCAGGCTTTCCACAAAATGGTGAGCGTGAAATTGAATGCCGACCGTAAAGGAGTACATCAATACCAGATTAAGCTGGCGCCCGTGAGCAACGAGCTATCGGTGCAAAACAACGAAGAAACGGTCTATATTGAGGTGCTGGATGCCAGGCAAAAGGTGCTGCTGGTATATAACAGCCCGCATCCCGACGTGACGGTAATTAAACAACTGGTAGAGCATAACAAAAACTACGAGCTGAAAGCCGTTCTGGCTAATAACATCAACACTATAAAACTGAGTGATTATGGTTTGATTATTTTATACCAGTTAACTACCGGCGATAACCTGGCTTTACGAAATTTTGCGGCGCAAAGCAAGGTGCCGTTATGGTATGTAGCCGGTGCACAAAGCGACCTCAATGATTTCAACGAAGAGCAAAGCACCATACGCATTATTGCCGGCCGAACCGATGTGCAGGAAGAATTTGCCGTACCGGTAACCGGTTTTTCGTTATTTACTCTTTCCGATTCTACACTCAGCAAACTCAATAAGTTTCCGCCTCTGCTGGCGCCGTTCGGCAATTATGGGTCGGCTGCAGGAGCATCAGTGCTGTTAAAACAAAAAATTGGCAGCGTTAGCACCACTTATCCTTTGCTGGCTTTTCAGGAGGCCGACGGGCGGCGTACCGCGGCCTTAACCGGTGAGGGACTATGGCGCTGGAATTTGGCTGAGTATGAAACATATGGCAACCATGCGGCTTTAGAAGAATTATTTAGCCAAAGCATCCAATACCTTACGGCCAACGCCAACCGGCAGCGCTTCAGGGTTTACCCGGCCAAAAACGTTTTTGACGAAGGCGAGAATATTCTGCTTAATGCCGAATTATACAATGATGCCTTGCAGCTTATCAACACCCCCGATGTTAACATCACGCTGAAAAACGCTGCCACCAACAAAAATTACAGTTTTTTATTTAGCCGTGCCGGGCAAAGCTATCAGCTTAATGCAGGTACATTGCCTGCCGGTACATATACTTACTCGGCTGCCAGCAAATTGGGCCGCCAAACATTCAACGTCAAAGGCCAGGTTACGGTAAAAGCTTTAAACTTCGAGAGCAGACAGAGTGCGGCCAACCACCAGTTATTATACAACCTGGCCCGGCAATCGGGCGGGCAGGTGCTGCAGCCGGCGCAAATGGGGCAACTGGCCGATTTGATTCGCAAAAACGACAATATCAAAACCATAGTTTATGACGACCAGCAGTATACCGACCTGGTGGATAGCAAATGGATTTTCGTATTGATACTGGGGTTACTGAGCGCCGAGTGGTTTTTACGCAAGCGGGAAGGGGAGGTGTAATGTTCAATATTTTAAATATCATTGAGCTATTAGGTACCATTGCTTTTGCTGTTTCGGGAGCGTTTTCTGCCATGCAAAAGCGGCTGGATGCTTTTGGGGTGCTGGTCATCGCCTTTATTACGGCCTTGGGCGGCGGTACTATTCGCGATGTGCTGATTGGGTATACGCCGGTAAGCTGGATGCGTAACTTACATGGGCCCATTGTAATCACGCTTACCGTTGTTGCGGCTATCTTGTT
>CAJYSL010000308.1 GCA_913777515.1 uncultured Mucilaginibacter sp. | reverse complement strand
TCATTCGGGTTACCGTCGATGGTGCCGAATTTGGTGCAATCTACATTGATGTTGGAGAAAGTAATATTATGCACTTGTGCGTAAGGCTTTTCGGTGCTGCCACCTAAATCAAAAAACTGTTTCCAGGGGTTTAAATCTATCAGTGTACCGCAGCGACCGGTAATATTGCTCACGGTGATGTTTTCGAAGTTCTGGTACGTATCAGGCCGCATTTTGATGCGGAGCAGCGGGCACAAATTGTCCACCTTAGAGTTGCGCAAGGTAATGCGCCGGGCAATGATGCTCTCGCTGCCGATGGTGAGCGTGCCGTGCGATTCGCCAAAGGTGCAGTTTTCTACCAGGATATCTTCTACCGGACCATTTTCGGGCATCTGGTGTGCGGTGGGGCCTTTGCCGCCTTTGATACATACGGCATCATCATTTACCGAGATGTAGCAGTTTCGCACGGTAACCTTGCTGCACACATCGATATCAATACCGTCAGTGCTTGGCGCAGGTACGGGCTGGTAAGGCGAGCGTATATCGCAGCCATCAATCAGCACGTTGGTGCATTGGTACAGGTGGGTAGTCCAGAAACCGGAGTTGTGCAGCTTCACATTTTTAATGTTCACATTGTTGCACCCCCACAAAAACAACAGCCGCGGGCGATGCACCTCCAGGTTAGTCGACGATTTGCCGGCACGTTTCATGGAGTCGCGGTGCGCCCAAAAGGCTTTCCAGTATTTTAATCCGTTACCGTCGATGGTGCCCGGCCCGGTAATGGCAAAACCATTTATGTTGGTAGCATTGATAACCGCCGCATAATAATCCAGCCGGCGGCCTTCCATCCGCGACGGAATCAGTGGGTAATCGGCAATGTTATCCGAGCCTTTCAATTTGGCCCCTTCCAACAAACGGAGCTTAGTTTTTGGTTTAAAAAACAAGGCTCCGGTGAGGTACGTACCCTTGGGGATGACAATGGTGCCACCACCCTTGGCAGCCGCCATGTCGATAACCTTTTGAATAGCCTGGGTATTCATCTGGGTGCTATCGGCACTCACCTTGTATTTGGTAATCACATAGTCCTGCGAGCGGGCGGTAAACACCGCCAAAAACAAGGCAACCGTGAGCAGTAAATTCTTCTTCATATCAGTAGCAGAGTATAACAGCAGGCCGCGACCGGCCGCTTCGGTTTATAAAAATTCAGTTTCCGAAGATAGAGCTTTGGGTTAGCTAATCATAAAATGAGGATGGGTTAACTGTCCTGTACATACATGGGGTGTGGTCGACAGCAAATAAGTTAATTGGTATGAAAGGAACCTATAGGTTTATATATAATGGCCGTGCAAGTTGATAAAAACTTATGAACTGTAATAGATTGCTACCTTACAGAGTTATCTAAATTTATTTCATCAATTTCTCATTTTGTCGGATAAGCACGATGAGCTACACTTTGTATTTTTCCTTTCTTTGTTTTGGAAGCCTTAATTTTGTAGGGTTAAGCACAACTTATTTATTTAACCATGCAAAGAGTGAATGTTGTGGAAGCCCCAATTTTGTAGGGTAAGCACAACTTATTACATGATGCTAAAAAAGATGCTATGTTGTGGAAGCCCCAATTTTGTAGGGTAAGCACAACATACTTACTCATGTATTTAGTTCTTTGCGTTTTGGAAGCCCTAATTTTGAAGGGTGGGCACAACAATCTCAACATCCTTGCTAATGCTACCTGCGTTGTGGAAGCCTTAATTTTGATGGTAAGCACAACAAACCCTTGCCCGATAATCAAACTGGTGTTGTTATTAGGCAAGGGTTTATTTAATTTTAAAAGCTAATTACCTTTTTTCAACCTTACTTTTTACAATGGAAACCGGTCTTGATTATAATCCACTGTTGGCTGCTTATTTAAATATGGCCCGTAACAACTGCGCTATGGCTATTGGGCACATCACTGAGAAAGTGTATGGCGGTATTAAAGACGTTGAAGAAGATAGCATGCAGGATAGTGGATTATTAAGAAAGTTAAAAAGTAACGAGCTACCTGACATGAATTTGCATGTTATAAAAATGCTTGATCACCATTTTCCATTTTTGAAGGCAGTGTTGCAAAGCCGTCGTCAAAATGAGGACATGCCCGAAGATTACTATCAGTTGCTGTACGTCTTTATTTTACAACTCAACGAACTCAGGAATTTTTACACCCATTACCTGCACAGGCCTTATCATGTAAATGAGGAAGTAATTCACACAATTAAGTTTTTGTTCGATTTGTCGCGGCGGGAAGTACGCAAACGATTTAATTTAACCGAAGCAGATGTAAAGCATCTGGTCAGAAAAAAGTTAGTGATCGTGAAGGGTCAAAGAGAGATTCAGGATATTCCTGATTTTGCTTACGCCCTTACCGACAAGGATACTAAATCATTTACCTTAAAAGGCATAGCTTTTTTTACCTGCCTCTGGCTTGAGCGTAAACAAGCATTTTTATTTTTAAAACAGTTAAAAGGATTTAAAAGCAGTATCAATGCCCAGCATAAAGCAACGCTCGAAACCTTTTGTTACAATCACATTAGGTTACCGCAACCTAAAATAATAAGCGATGATTCGAATTTCGGATTGATGCTGGACATGCTCGAAGAATTAAAAAGATGCCCTACCAACTTATATGAACACCTGTCGCCGCAAAATCAGCAACGCTTTAAAACCGTAGATGACACCGAGCAACCAGATGTGGTGCTTAAACGCAGCACTGACCGCTTCCCTTATTTTGCATTGAAATATCTGGAGGTGACGAAAAGCTTGCCCGTAATCAATTTCCAGGTAGACTTGGGTAACCATTACTTTAAAATTTACGAAAAAACGGTAGATGGCGAAAAACGTATAAGGCGTTTAGCCAAGCCCATGAAAGGCTTTGGCCACCCTGCTGATTTTAAAATTGAGGCTATGCCCAAGGATTGGACAAGCTTGGTCAAAAGTACCGACCAGCTCGAGGCCAATCATACCGAGCCATACATACCGTACACTGAACCGCATTACCATTTTATAAATAATCAAATTGGTATAAGCATTGGCCAAGCAACCGATAAAGAAAAATTGCTGGATAGCAAAAAAATGGAGCCGATGTTTTGGCTAAGCCTTTACGAGTTACCCGCTTTAATTTTTTATCAATTATTAGCAGAGGACGATAGAAAATTTGACCGGGTGAGCGCTATCATCAGCAACCACAAAAAAGCAATTACAGGCTTTTTTAAAGATTTGAGTAATGGCGTTTTTGATAATGGTTTAACCGAAAGGGAACTGCTTACTGAACTCGAAAAGCGGGGACTAAAAATTACTCAGATACCCAAACCTTTATTAGAATATTTACGAAATGATATACCAACTAACGCTGCTATTAAGAAAGCCGAGTACCGACTGCGCGAATTGATTGAAGAAACGGATTACCGGCTTGAGCGGCTGTCATTAGACCTTGAGCGGTCGAAAGAAAAGCCGGGCAGCAAAAAATACAGACCCATCCAAAGCGGACTGCTTGCCGAATTTATGGCCAAAGACATGATGCTTATGCAGCCCCCTGTAGATATGATTAAGGGCAAGGCCACCGGCACCTTGTTTCAGGTACTGCAAGCCCGGCTTGCCTTTTACAGTCGCGATAAGCACCTGCTGCAGAATATTTATAAAGAGTGCAATTTAATTGAGTCCAAAAACGCGCATCCATTCTTAAACAACATCACTTTAACCCACTTATTTACAGACTACTATCGCAACTACCTTATTAAAAGAAAAGTATACTTAGAGGAATGCTTAAAGAAATGCCTTATGGGAAGGATTGGCAGCCAGTCGTTTCATTTTTTGCATTTGGGAGAACGCGAAAAACGCGCAGATAAAGCGTATTACAAAACCTTAGCAGCCAAGCTAATATCTGCGCCCATTAATTTGCCCAGGGGCCTGTTTATGAAAAAAATAATTGATTATTTTAAACAGAGCGATGATGAAACACTGAATAACATCGTTAATACCGCCGAACGTGCCAATACTAACTATCTCATCAAAGCATACAACGAGCTGAAAAGCATCAATAGTAGCCAAGACTTTTACAACTGGCCGCGTACGTACAAAGCATTTAATATAAAGAAGCAAACATCCAAAAAACCTGCGAAGCCAGAAAAGAGATACCTTGATACGACAAAATTAACAGCAGAAGCAAAAAAACTGAAAGAATCATTTAGCAGAGTGCCGGCTGAAGATGGTTTACTAATAAAAGAGCAGTTGAAGTATTATGACGATAATGAAAAAGAGTTAAGGTTAAACAAGGCATGCGACACCCTGATGTTTTTAATGGCCAAACGCTTGCTTGCATCCTTGGAGAGTTCGGTTTTTGGGGGCTTAGATATCAAAAAACTTAAATTGAAAGATGTTGCACCTGATGCTGAAAAAGAAATATTGTCTACTACGGCGACTATAACCTTACCGCTGCAAGGCGAAAACACTATCAAAAACATCATCCACGAAAACGTCAAACTTAAAAACTACGGAGACCTAAGGCGATTTATGAAAGACAGGCGCCTTAAAAGTTTGTTGCCATACTACCCTGATGATAATATCAAAAAATCAACCATCGAAAAAGAACTTGATAGCTTTGACCAAGTCCGCATCGACGTACACCAGTTGATTTTGGAGTTTGAGAAAACAGCGGCCATAAAGTATAACATACCAATCAATCCAATTGACGGCTTTACTTCTTTCAAAACAATTTTAAGCGCAATACCGGAAACAGATTTATCAATACAAAAAAGAGATTGGGCAAATAGTTTGCGTAATGCATTTTCGCACAATCAGTATCCAAGTTCTGACGTTTTCAAAAGCTTTATTCAAACAGCAAGCACTTCGTCAACCATAGCCCAACAGCTATTCGCATTGGCTCAAACCACTTTTGTATTACCCTAAACCTACCCCCTAAACGCCAACGGCGTCAGCCCCGTTTGCTTTTTAAAGAAGTTGGAAAAATGGGCCATATCGTCAAAACCTAACACATAGGCTACATCGGCTACGCTCCAGCGGGATTGTTTGAGCAGGATTTTAGCTTCCTGGGTGATGCGGTTGCTGATGAGTTGGGTGGTAGTGCTGCCGGTAATTTCTTTAAGCACTTTATTCAGGTGGTTCACGTGTACGGCCAGGCGGTCGGCGTAGTGGGCCGGAGTGCGCAGCTGTAGTCGCTGGCCACCGGTTTCGGGCGGGAACTGGCGCTCCAGCAATTCTATAAACAGCGAAGCCATTCTTTCGGATGCATTTTGGGCATTGCTCATGGCCGATAAGGGCTGCAGCTTTTGCCCGTAATGGACGAGTTCCATCACCAGGTTGCGCAGCAAATCGTACTTGTATTTATAATCGGCATTCAGCTCGCGCTGCATCTTGCGAAAAATGTATTCCACCTCGGTAACGGCAGCAGCATCCAACTGAAAAACCGGCACTTGCCCGGGCTGGAACAGCGGCAAATCATCCAGCACTACCCCACTTTTGGCGGCCGACAAAAAATCAGCCGTAAAAATGCAGAACATACCCGTTTGGTTGCCGTCGGCCGGCAGCCAGTGGTAAGGTATTTTGGGTGTGGCAAACAGCAAGGCTTCGGCCTGTACGTCAATCACCTTATCAGCATACTCGGCCCGGCTTTTGCCCCGCAGCCAGCTTATTTTGTAGTAAGCACGCCTGCTGTAAGGCATGGTGCGGTCGCCCGTTTTTTGGTCGAACAGCTTTTCGGCCTCAAATACGTTAAAGTGACCAATTTCGCGGGCCAGGTTATCGGGCAGATGAGCCCCGTGGCTCTCATAAAAATCGCTCAGGGAAGTTACCGGCATTGGTTGTTCATTTGCAAATATCAAAGTTAAGCATAAGCTGCCAATCTTATACTCAACTATAAAAAGGCGAGGGCAAGGTTGAATAACCCTGCCCTCGACCAGGTACTTTAATTAAACTTACACCATCATACCGCCCGACGCTTCGATGCGTTGTGCATTTACCCAGCGGGCGTCCTCGGTACACAAAAAGGCTACTACGCCACCAATATCTTCGGCCACACCAGGGCGACCCAGTGCGGTCAGGTTGCTGATGTTTTTTTGCATCTCCTCGCTGCTGCGCAGGCGGGCATTGCCAAAATCGGTCATGATGGCGCCCGGTGCCACCGTATTGGCACGGATACCTCTCGAGCCCAACTCCTTGGCCAGGTAACGGGTAAAAGATTCAACCGCGGTTTTGAGCGAGGCGTAAACCGACGAGCCCGGCATCGATACCCTTGTTAAACCGCTCGATATGTTGACGATACCCCCGCCATCGTTCATCAACGGCAGCATTTTTTGAGTTAAAAAGAATACGCCTTTAAAATGTACGTTCAGCAGGTCATCAAAAAACTCCTCGGTCACTTCGGTTATGGGCACATAGCCGCCGTGCCCGGCATTGTTAACTAAAAAGTCTATTTTATCGGTGTTGAAATGGTCGCGCAGTGTTTGGGTTAGCTGCCCGGCAAAGGTATCAAAGCTTGATACCACGCCGGTATTCAGTGCCAAGGCTGCTGCCTTGCCCCCGCTTTGTTCAATTTGCGCAACTACGGCTAGCGCTTCCTGCTCTTTGGTACGGTAAGTAAGAATTACATTAATGCCTTTTTCGGCCAGGCGTAAGGCCATGTCTTTGCCCAGTCCGCGGCTGCCGCCGGTTACCAGGGCTATTTTTTTGTTGTCTTTCATCCGTTGTAATGTTTTTACAAAAATGACGTACAAAGCCGCCAGTGTGTTTGCAAGCATCAATCGGTTATTTGTAAAATTCAATCAATTATTGCGAACATGCACTAAAAAAAGTCGCCGCCCCATTGCGGAGCGGCGATGACCTATATATACAAACGATTGCCCTGTGGGGACACAAAGCCTTACTGCTGCAATGCCAATAAGGGCATCACCTGTCGCAGGCCTTAAACGAGCTATTAATCAAGCGGCTACATCCTGGCGACAAACGAAAGAAGTATTTAAACCAAACATCTGAAAATGAAGTAGACCAAACCCGGCAATGTGTCGACCAATAACTGTATTCCCGCAACAGGCAAATCAGGTTTGACTATCCGGCAACCATAGTTAATCATCAATTACCATTTTACGGTTTTATCAATAAAGCTGATGAGCTGGTCGGCCATGCGTTGCTGCTCGGCTTTGTTGGGGTGACCGCCGGTATTTTTATACGGGAAAAAGCAGGTATGTATCCTATCGTCTTTTAAACGGGCAACGGCCTGCTCAATATACCCCGGAAACTTCGAACCCGGCTCGGTGGCGTTCATGTTACCCAGTGCGCAAATAATTTGTGCTTTGGGATATTTACTGCGGATGCTTGCCACAAAGTTTTGGTAAGCATTGATGATAAACTCTTCGGAAGGTTTGGTGCTGCCGAAACGGCGCTTAAACTGCTCGTGGTTGGGGTTGTTCACCAGCCAGTAATCGTTCTGGAACAAGTTGAGCACCACCACATCGGGCGTGTATTTGGCAAAATCCCACTGGCTGCTTGGGTCTGTCGGGTCGAGGCGGTTATAAATTTCGGGCATAATTTCTGGGAACCAGCTGACCATAATGCCAATACCACTGCGGGCAATGCACGAGTATTGCGCCTGGAAGTGCCTGGCAGTTAGCGCTGCATAAGTGTAGTAATTGTTAAAATATTCAGGCGCGCCGGTCTCCTTCATACCTGGCGGCACGTCCACCCCATGCCCCGCCGTAATAGAGTTGCCGTAAAACTCTATTTTGCGTTTCGGCAACTTGGCTCGATCCAGCAGTTTGGCATCGCCATCAATACTAAAACCGTAAAATATATCTTCGGACGTGTTGTTAGACAGCTTATATAATTGCAGCGTGTGCTTACCTGCCGTCAGTCCGGATGCAAGCACAAACTCCTTGCGGCTGCTGTCGGCACCAAACTTATAGGCCTTCGCAGCGTCGCCATCTACAATGGCATAATAATAACCAGCCTCGTGTAACGACCGCATAGAAGCCTTAACGCCCGTACCCACAAAGTTTATGGTAGCCGACGAGCCCGGCCAGTAAAAAGAAGTTGAATCAGCGCTGGTTTTAACCCGCCCCATGTAAGCAATTTTGGTATTGCCCGGCTTTACCGCCAATTGTGCCGAACAGTTTATGCTCAGTATCAATCCGGCAAAGGCGACTGCCGTAGTTAGTATTTTATTCATAATTTGTAGATGATAGTTAGATTTTTGAGAGACGGAAGATAGATATATAAATGTGATGTTTCAAGCTTGAATAATCACCGTCGCTTTCTTAATTCATAAGCAATCTTTAAAAATCAAACACTAAAAGTAAACAGATTTGTTTATTTTTGAGTATGGATAAGGCGATTGATAAATATAAGGGCATTGCTCCGGCGGCATTTATCCAACGAGAGTTGAAGAAGAAAAAGCTGAGCCAGGTGAGTTTAGCAGGTCTGTTAGCGGTTCAACCCCAAGCCATTAATGCCATTGTTAAGGGGCATCGTAAATTAACGCCGGAAGTTGCACTTAAAATTGATTTGGCGCTCGGATTAGAAGAGGGTACAATGGCCGTTTTGCAGGCACTTTACGAAACGCAGAAAGTTAAGCGACTGCGTAATTTAGGTATGCGTCCGGATTTAACTAAACTTCGCGAAATTTTATTCTGGGACACAGATATCAAAAAAATTGATTGGCAAAAGCAGGCTGCTGCCGTTATTAAGCGTATTATGGAGCGCGGTAACGAAGAAGAAAAGCAGGAAGCTATCCGGTTTTACGGTTTGCCTAAAGTAGAAGATGTTTTGGCTGAACAGAAAAACGGTGCGCCATTACGTCAAACACTACCATCATCGTCAAAAGTTATTGAGTAATGCTCTACTGGAACACGGTTTCGCCGTTACTGAAAGAAACCCTACTAATACTGATGCAGGCCGAAGTGCTGCGTCCATACCGCTTGGTTGGCGGGACGGCCTTAAGTTTGTTAGTCGGGCACCGCATGTCGGTTGATATCGACTTATTCACTGATGCACCTTACGGTTCGGTTGACTATAATGCTATTGAAACGTATCTAAAGAAAACGTTTAACTATGTATATGGCGATTTTGGGAATGCTCCTGTAAACGGCAAATCTTATTTGGTGGGAGAAGATGCAAAGAACGTGGTAAAGTTAGACCTATTTTACGTTAACGACCCGTTTATGCAGGATGCTATTGAGGAAGATAATGTTAGGCTGGCCACCATCGAAGAAATCATTGCGATGAAGGTGGACATCGTTCAGCGCATTGGCAGAAAGAAAGATTTTGGGACCTGCACGAATTGCTAAGCCAATACACCGTGAACGACATGATTGATTTACATCGTCGACGTTTTGAGTGGACTCATGATGAACCACTAATCATCAAAACTTCACGAACTTTGCAAACGCTGATGACGATTTTGAACCCATTTGTGTAAGAGGTAAAGCGTGGGCATTCATCAAAGAAGATATTGAAGAAGCCGTTCACAATAAGGGCTCGAAACTAAAATAGAAATCACTCCCGACAACTGTTTGTCAACGCAGTTTGTAATCGTCACAAAATTATTTTTTAGGGGATTCCAGCTACCCATTGAGTAACAACATCCCCCCTGTCCGCTTTTCATCCATCCAAAACATTATCCCGCCCTACCAAGTTGTTGTTCATAATTTATGTTAGATACCTTGGAAATGCTCGACGCAAATCGACAACAGCACTCCAATTAAATTTATGCAGACGATGAACAAAAATAAATGGCCTATCTTATTGGCTGCCGGGGTGGCGGCTACGGCAGTGGTAATCAGTTTAAACTCTTGTGTTTCGATACCCAAAGGTGCACGTGCGGTGCAGCCTTTCGATAAAAACCGTTACCTGGGTAAATGGTACGAAATTGCCCGGTTTGATTTCAAATTCGAAAAAAACATGAGCAACGTAACCGCTAACTATTCGCTCAACGATGACGGCAGCATTAAGGTCGATAACAAAGGTTACAACTACAAAAAGAAAGAATGGAAAGAAAGCATCGGCAAGGCTAAATTTGTTAACAGCGAAAACGAGGCCCGGCTCAAAGTATCATTCTTTGGTCCGTTTTATGCCGGTTACAATGTGATTGCTATTGATGACAACTACCAGCATGCCCTGGTGGCCGGTAATAACCTCAATTACCTATGGATATTATCACGCACTACCACCATTCCCCAATCGGTAAAAAACGATTACCTGGCCAAGGCTAAACAATTAGGTTATGATACCAGTGAGTTAATTTGGACAAAGCATGGAGAGATGCAATAGATGCAGTATTTTATGAGAAAAGGGCTAAAAGATTATGAGTCTTTTGGCCCTTTTTTACATGTAATAATACATTACGTCTTTGCGAGGATACGAAGCAATGACGGTTTTCTTACTCCAACTCCACCATCGCCTTAATCACACCGGTTGCCGGGTCGAGCCAGCTTTCAAACTCGTTTTTCACGGCGTCGAAAGGTACGCGGTGCGTGATGTAGGTAGCAGGGTTAACCAGGCCTTTTTTCATGCTGGCGATGACGTGTTCAAAATCCTGGCGGGTGGCGTTGCGGCTGCTCATCAGGGTGCTTTCGCGCTTGTGAAACTCGGGGTGACTAAAGCTGAAGGCTTCTTTCTGCAAACCAATCAGCACGTAGCGGCCGCCGTGGGCCAGGTAATCAATACCACCGTTAATGGCGCGCAGGTTACCTGTGGCATCCACCACTACCGATGCCATATCGCCGCCCGTAATTTCCCTTATCTTTTCTACCGCATTGCCATCCATAGGGTTTACGGTGTGGGTAATGCCTAAATGCTCGCGGCAAAACTGCAGGCGGTCGTTGCTTACATCCATGGCAATCACGTTACCACCGGCAATGCGGGCAAACTCAATGGTGCCCAAACCGATGGGACCAGCACCTATCACCAAAACAAAATCGCCGGGGTTAATGCCTGCGCGGCGTATACCGTGTGCGCCAATAGCTAACGGCTCCACCAAAGCCAGTTCGTCATAAGTCAGACCTTCGCCATGCACCAGCGAGTATGAGGGCACCTGCAGGTACTCTACCATGCCGCCATCTGCATGTACGCCGCACACCTGGATGTGTGCACAACAGTTGGGCTTGCCGGTGCGGCAGGCCACGCAATGGCCGCAGTTAAAGTAAGGAATAATCGTAACCGCCTCGCCAATAGTAAAGCCCGGTGCGTCGTCGGCTTCTACCAATTCGCCCGATAGCTCGTGGCCCAAAATTCGGGGGTAGCTAAAAAAGGGCTGCGTACCCTTAAAGGCGTGTAAATCGGTACCGCAAATACCGATGCGCTTTATTTTAATGATGGCGTGACCGGATTTAAGTTCCGGTTTTTCGGTTTCGCCGTAATCAAATGTACCGGGGGTGGTACAGGTTAATATTTTCATGGTGTTGTTATATATTGGGGCAAGCCTGATGGCCTGCATAAGTATTTAAATTTAGTGAATCAGATTTTTGGTAGTTACATCGGCCTTGATGAGTCCCTGATGTTCAAGTTCGCGCCAGAAAGCTTCGGGCACGGGTTGGTCTACCATGGCAATGTTCGGCTTTATTTTTTCGGGCACGGTGGTACCTATGGCCAGCGTTTGCACACCGGGGGCCTGCACGGCAAACTGCACGCAGGCATGTGCCGGAGTAATGTTAAACTGCTCGCAAACGGCAAAAAACTTTTCGCGCCATTGCAGCAATTCGGCGCCTTGCGGGTTATCGTCGCTTACAGGTTTGTAATTGTAATGCTTGCCGCCGGTTAAAAAACCGCCGTTAAATACGGCCGAATTGATGATGGTTACCCCTTTTGCGCTCAACTCCTGCATGTAGGCCCATAAGTCGGCCGGGTGGCTATGCAGGGTCATGCTGTTGGCAATCATCACCCAATCCAAATCTACCACGTCGGTTATTTGTTTGATAATGTGCCAGTCTTTGGCGCCAACGCCAACGGCAGCTACCTTACCGGCAGCCTTGAGTTCAAACAACGCGCGGTAGGCTTCTTTTACATCTTCAAAGCGTTGGGCTTTGTCCTCTTCATCACGGGCGGCGGCCAGGTACTCGTCCGGGTCATGCACCGACACCAGCTGGGTTTGGTAACCGTCCAGCAGTTCGAGCCCCTGCTGATAACAATCGAGTATGCCCTGGTAACTGATGCGCTGCTCGGCGTCATGTTTTAAATCAATCCATACGCCTGCCTCAAAAGTGGGCTCGGGCGTGGTAAGCGGAATGCGGTACCAGCCTAATTTATTGCTTATCATTACCTCGTCCGGTTTCACGCCTAACTTGCGCAGGCATTGGCCCAAACTTTCGAGTGCCAGGCCTGCACCATATTTACCTGCCGTATCAAAAACGGCCGGCTGCGGCGATTCGGCAATCCACTCCTGCACCAGGCAACACTTTTCGTCATCGCTTTTGGCCACATATAGGTTGCCTAACGGACTGGTGCCAAACACCACATGCGGCAACCGGACAACTTTTTCTTGAGCGTTTTCCATCTTTATCAATCTTAAAAAACAGGTTTATCTGTAAGTACACGGTTAGTTAGTTTACAAATCGGACGATGCACAATTGCCAAACAACTTTACCCTAATTGGCTAGTGAGTAAGTAAGCGCGACGGCAACCAGCCCGAACCAATCACCGCCGCAGTTTACACTTAAGTACAAAAGTAATGACCGACGCTATTCAGCTTTTATCTATATTAGACTTTGTTTTATACAAATCCGACATTTAACTTAATACACCTCCATGAAACGCCGGCTGCTCACTTATTCCTTTTCGTTACTCAATGCCGACTCGGTAAAACTCGACCGACAATGGAATTATACCAATGTTATCAGCCCGTATTATCGCATGTATTACATTGATAGCGGTAGCGGTGTGCTGTCGGATGCGCACCATACGCTTACCCTGCAACCGGGTTATTTGTACATGGTGCCCAGTTTTACGCTTTGCAGTTACCACACGCCCGAATTTTTGAGCCAGCATTTTATCCAGTTTTTCGAGGATTCGGCCGATAAGATTTCATTGTTTCATGCCAACCGCACGGTGATGCAACTGGAGGCCGGCCCTGCAGACATTGAGCAGTTTAAACGTTTACTGGTCGTTAACCCCGGCCGCGGACTTAACCGCTCGGACAACCCACGTATATACGAAAAAGACATTTACTACAAAGAGTACCAGGAACTCAACAACCGCCAAAGTCTGCCCGTTTACCTGGAAACACAAGGCATTTTGATGCAGCTGATATCGAGATTTTTAACGCCGGCTCTGTTTAAAACAGGACAGTTAGAAAACATCCCGTCAAAAATTATGGATGCCATCAGCTATATACAGCTTAACCTGCATCAGCCATTAACGGTAAACCACCTGGCCGAACGGGCCAACCACCATCCCGACTATTTTTCGCGCGTGTTTTTGGAATACACCGGCGCCCGGCCGATAAAGTACATACAGGATAAACGCATTGAGCGCGCGCAGTATCTAATTACCACCATGAACCTGCCCTATGCCGAAATTGCCCAGCAAACCGGCTTTGAACACCTGCCCTATTTTTCGAAATCGTTTAAACGGATTACCGGCCTTACCCCCGGCGAGTACCGCAGGCAGCACCAATTATTTAACCAGGTGAGTTAGATGATGTATCGAGTTATGCTGTAGCGATAATATTAGACTAAAATCAAGTTTACACTCTATGATATTTTATTTGTAGACCATAGAACTAATCAGGTTTCAATACGTAAAACGCCCCGAGAAAAGCATTCAAGACAATTTCAAGACGCCCTTAATTTTTATTTATATCTTTGTCCTAATAATATAAAGCAATCTAAACTTTATGAAGAGACTTTTACCTTTCCTGCTCTTAGGAGCAATGCTACAAGGCTGTCAAAAATCTGGTGACAAGCCTGAAGTGCCACCCACAACTGGTGTTGAGCAACAAAAATACGATGTTCAATTTTCAGTAGCCGACTTCAGCAAAAGTGTAGCACCAATGAATGCTACAGTAAATAAGGCTACCATGGCAACCACAGCCGACTTAAAAAGTTACGCAGACTATTTTGCTTACCGGGTTTATAATGCGAACAAAGAATTAGTAAATTCAATCAACCAAACCAGCAGCGCAGCTAACTTCGGAACAGTATCAGATAAACTCCCTCCGGGAACTTATACCGTAATTCTTACAGCTTCTAAAGTTTACATGCCCGATATTTCATATACCGGACTTACAATGGACGTGTTAAGCTATTGGAATGACTTATTTGGCAAAAAAGTATCATTGGTGGTTAGCAACTCGGCTATATCAGAAACCACAACTTTAGAACGGTTAGTGGGCGGTTTGGAAGTAAACATTACGGATGCTATGCCTAAAGATATAGGTAAAATATCCATTTTGATTCAAACAGAAAATCAATTTATACTGCATGACAATACTAAGCCCTTTCCAGCAATGCCTGCAACGAAAAACTTCATTATGACTTCAGCAGACGCCGGCGCCACAAACAAATCGTTTATGCTTTATGTTGGTAACACTTTTACTGCCACCAACATTGTCATCAGAGCTTATGACGTTAATGGCGGCTTCATTGCCGAAAAAACTGTCCCGAATGTTACGTTTGCAAAAAATCAGAAAACTGTGTTGACAGGCAACCTTTTTACTGCAACCAACACAACAGCGGGACTTGCCTCGCAAGTCAATCCTGACTGGACTGCTACCTCGACGCCAATAAAGTTTTAAGATATTACATTCGCTTTACTCACTAAACAATTAACCAGGCAACGACATTTTTAGTTGCTTGGTTGATTGTCACCTTAACGGTTGATGAACCGGCAAAACAACTTCCGCCAAAAACTTCCCACCAGCCACCGACAAGTCCAACCGCCCGCCGTGCGCCTCTACAATTTGCCGGCACAACCACAAACCCAGACCCGAGCCTGAGGTAACCGAACGATTAGTGGTAAAGGCGTTAATCAATTGGTCGACTGGCAATTGCTGGCTGCCTGTTTCGTTGGTAAACACCACGCTTAATCCGTTTTCGGCCGGTAACACCTCGACGCTCACCGTTGCTCCTTTGGGCGAATGTTTGATGGCGTTTTGGAACAGGTTTTGCCAAACTACATCCAGCTTATCGGCGTCGGCATCTAACACAAAGCTATTTACCTCATTACTAAAGTTTAATAGCGTTTGCGTTTGTTGCGTTTGCGCCAAGGGGGCGTTACGGGCAAACACGGTCATCAGTTGGTCCGACAGGTCGGTTGGGTGGGTGTTGAGCACCAGGCCTTTGTGCTTTAACTGGCTCACCAGCAAAAATTGCTCTACCACCTGCTGCAGGCGCCTGATTTCGGTAAGCTGACTATTAAACAATTGCCGCTCGGCCAGCTCATTGGTTTGATGGAGGCGCAGTTCGGTTTCGGCCTGCAAAATGGCCAGCGGGGTGCGCAACTCATGCGAGGCGGCGGCAAAAAAGTTATTCTGAATTTCCTGCTCGTGGGCTATGCGGCCCAGCATATCGTTAATGGTTTCGGCCAATTGCTGCAGCTCATCGTGGGTGGGCCTGATGCGCAGGCGCTTATCCAGCCGGTTGGTATTAATGTCGGCCGCTTGCCGGGCCAGGTTACGGATGGGTTTTAACAACCACATGGAGGCAAAATAGGATGCCACCGAACCCGCCAGCACACTGGCCAGCGTAGTTAACAACAACATGAGCGATAAGTGCCTGAGCCTGGCCACTATATATTTGTTAGGCACGGTCAATAATATTTCTACCGGCCGGCCATCGTAATTTTCGCGCTCCAGGTAAACGCCGTGCTGCTCCAGCGTATCAGTTACGCCATGCAGGTAAGGCACCTGCACCTGGGCAATAGGTCCCGGTGACTGGAAAACAGTAACTGCCCTACCCTCGTTGTTATGGTAAAATATACGGATAGATTCGCCCGAGTCGGGCAAGGCAATCAAATCTGGATTGATTTCGGTCCGGCTTAATATGGTTTTGGCCCGGTTGAACAGGTATTTGTTGTAATTATTAAGATAGGTATTTCTAAAGTAGCGGTAAGTAAAGCTGCTTAAAACGATGTTAATCAGCAAAAAAACAACGCTAAAAACCAGCGTTATCTTAAACCGTATGCCCTTATAAAAATGCCGGTTTATCATGGTGCAACGCCCACTGTTTTAAGCGTGTACCCCCGGTTAATGACGGTTTGGATATGCTGATGCTCAAAGCCCTCGTTAATTTTGCGCCTCAACTGGTACAGGTGCACCTCAATCACGTTACTGCCTGGGTCAAAACTCATATTCCATACTTTGTCCAGTATTTGGGTTTTAGTGAGTACGGTATCGGGGTTCAGCATCAAATATTCTAACAGCAAAAACTCGCGGTTGCTGAGGTTAATCTGCTTGTCGCCACGTTTGACCTGCCGGGTATACACATCAATCTCCAAGTCGTTCACTTTCACCTTGGCTTGGTTTTTCACCGTTTTTTGACGTTGCAATACCCGCACACGGGCCAAGAGTTCCTGCATCTCAAAAGGCTTTTTCAGGTAGTCATTGGCCCCGGCATCCAACGCTTTAATCACCTGCTCGGTGCTGTTCAGGGCGCTCAATATAATTACCGGTACATGATTATCGAAAGCACGCAGGTTATTCAATATATCAAAACCATTTTGGCTGGGCAACATCAGGTCCAGTAAAATGAGGTCATAGCTGTTTACCATAGCTGCCTGCAGGCCTGCGGCCCCATCGGTCTCATGGTCGGTCACATAACCGGCCTGCGCCAGGGCGGTTTGCACAAAACCGGCCAGCTTTACCTCATCTTCTATCAGCAGTATCTTCATGTATATCTTTAGTCGCGGCTAAGTATAAAGCACTGCACGGTTAGTTGAGCCGTGCAGTGCCTGATTCTATCTTTATCGTACCAAATAAGCTTGCCCGTTGATGCTTATGGTTTGGGCGGCAATCATGGTTACATTCTGGCTATAAACCACGCCCGGGCGTTTTGGTTCTGCAAAACCGTTCACTACCACCTCGGTGCCCGCTTTAAGCTGATTACTCAACTGGCTGGCCATGTGCGGCGGCAGGTTTACCCGCTCGCCCGATGATAAGGTAAAGCCATTTACCTCTTTTTGGGGCGAGTAGTTCAGCTCCTTAATTTTAGCAGTGATGCTTTTTTGCTCGTGCGCTACCGATAATTGTGGGGCCACCGGCGGGGTATCGCTAATCAAGGTACCGTTCACGTTTACAGTAACCAGTCTAAACTCTGGTTTGCCCTCGGGGTTGCTGCGTTCAAAACCGGTAATGGTTACGGCCGAACCACTCTTGGCCTTGGCTAAAATCTGCTCGCCCAAATGCGGCGGAAACAGTACCTGGGTATTGCCGTTGGCGGTTTTTACCAGCAGGCCGTTGTATTCAAAGCGGTCGTTAGCTACCGGGTTTACTACCGTACCTTTCAGGGTTGTTAACTTTACCGGCTCTTCGGGCCTCATGCCTTGTTCCGGACCGGCTGGTGCTTTAGGCTCTTTAGGCGGGCGTGGCGGCTGCGGACCGCGGGCCAGCATCTCTGGTCCGGCCGGTGCTTTTGGGGGCTGAGGTAATTGTTGTGCTTCTGCTACAAAAAAGCCGGTTACTAAAACGGCTGTCATCCATACTTTATTCAGTTGCTCTTTCATGTTGTTTAAATTTTATACCTCAAAATTAGAGACCCCCCATGAGGCCGACATGAAAGCCAAATTAATTTTTCTTCATATCGGTATAGCAGGTAAACATTTAAGGTAAGGTTTAGTTGTCTTTACCATTGAGCGAGATACTGATTTTATTTATTTGACGATGAGTAACCCTATAGCTAAAAAACACAGCCTGACATACCTTAATTGGCTTAACTTTTCGGCAGCCGACGTAGCCACGGGCCTAGGCCCTTTCCTGGCCGTTTACCTGGCCTCCAACCTGCACTGGAACCCTTCGCAAATAGGCATCGCCATTGCCGCCATGAGTTTTGCCACGGTAGTTGCCCAATCGCCAGCGGGCTGGTTGTGTGATGTAAGCACCAAGAAGCGGCTGGGCGTCGTTGTTGTGTCGGTAGCCATTGGTTTGGCCGGTTTTTGTATGCTGTTTTTCCCTAATTTTTATGCGGTAATAGCCTGCCAAATTGCCATCG
Source organism: uncultured Mucilaginibacter sp. (assembly GCA_913777515.1). Lineage (GTDB taxonomy): Bacteria > Bacteroidota > Bacteroidia > Sphingobacteriales > Sphingobacteriaceae > Mucilaginibacter. The sequence goes on along the minus strand of CAJYSL010000308.1, from coordinate 661 downwards.
GTATATCGGCAGCGTTTTTTGGCCCGGTGCTGATTGCGCTGGCCATGGGCATTGCCGGCCGAAACGAGTTTGACAATACCATCAGCAAAAACCAAACCTTTAACCATGCGGGCAACGTAGCTTCGGCCGTACTGATTGGTTTGTTAGGTAAATTCACCCACAACGCAGGCATATTTTACGGACTGGCTATCTTTTGCGCCATGAGCGTTATCTTCTCTCTGTCCATACGCGAGGAAGATATCGACCACCAGGCGGCGAGCTCTGCAGAGGACGAAAAGAATAAACAAGCTAAAAAAGAAACCTCGTTTTTAGATATGCTTAAAAACAAAGGTTTCCTGATTTTGCTGTTTTCGGCCGTGCTGTTCCACTTTGCCAATGCGGCTATGCTGCCTTTAGTTGGGCAGGAATTGGGACAAAGCCGCGCCTCAAACGCGTCCTTATATATGTCAGCCTGTATTGTGCTTGCGCAACTGGTGATGGTGCCAATGTCGTTTTGGAGCGGTAAATGGGCAGCTAAAGGGCGCAAAAAACTGTTGATGATTGCCTTTATTATATTGCCTATCCGTGGGGTGCTGTACACGCTGGGCCATAGCCCTGCCTACCTGGTGAGCATCCAGATTTTAGATGGTGTTGCCGGTGGCATTTTTAGCGTGGTATCTAT
>CAJYSL010000307.1 GCA_913777515.1 uncultured Mucilaginibacter sp. | reverse complement strand
ACCGTGACCGCGACCGCTGGCACCATGACCGCGGATGGCACCGTGGCCCATATGACAGTAACTACGGCCGCTACTAAAATAAAAGCCCGGGTTTCGTGACTGATTTCCCGGGCTTTTTTATGCAATCCGTTTTCAAAAACTGGTTAGCAATTATACTTCTTCTTTAGCTACAGGCAAATCCCTGCGCGACCACTCGCTCCACGACCCTACATATAGCTTGGCCCCCGGCAAACCGGCTTGTTCAAGCGCCAGTAAAGTATGGCAGGCCGTTACTCCTGAGCCGCAATGTACAATCACCTGCTCAGGCTGCTTTCCGTTAAATACCTTTTCGTAGTTGGCTTTTAATTCTTCGGGCTTCAAATATTGGTTAGCGGCATCCATGTTGGTGTTGTAAGGTACGTTAACAGCACCCGGGATGTGCCCGGCAACCAAATCGAGCGGTTCGGTGTGGCCCAAGTAGCGCGGGGCTTCGCGTACGTCAATAACTATACTGTCGGGGCTTTTTACTGCTTTGGCCACATCTTCTAAAACAACCGTACCTGTAAAATCATGTGCGGCATCATAGGTGGTGGTTTCCGAGGCTGATGGTATGGCAGTGGTAACCGGCAAGCCGGCATTTACTGCCGCTTGCAAACCGCCATTTAATACCTGCACTTTTTGATGACCAATGGCTTTTAACATCCACCAAAAACGGGCAGCGGGGTTAGCCGCGCCTTTGTCATCATAAACAATCACATGGCTTTGCGGCGTAACGCCTAAACGGCCAAGCAAAGCGGTAAAATCTTCGAGCGATGGCAAAGGATGCCTGCCGCCAAAAGCCGGATTTTCGGGATGGGTCGCCAGTTCCTCTAAATCTACATAGCGTGCGCCTTCCAGATGTCCCTGCTCGTAACGTTCGCGGCTGTTGCCGAAACCTCGGGCATCTATCAAAACGTAGTTGTCTTTATTTAATGATTTAAGCTCAGCGGCTTCTATGAGTGGTAGCATAAGTATGGCTCTGTAAAATCAAATATAAAAAAGGCGGTTTAACTGATAAGGATATTCTCAACAAATTTAGAAGATACTGTAGTAGGCTCGCCATTATCAATACTGATAACCAACGACTGGTCGAAAGCAATTTGCTCAATCAGCCTGATTTGGGTACCAATACTAATTTTAAGTTTATGCAGGTATTGTAAAAATGCACTGCTGGTATCGCGCACGGCAGCTACACGGTAAGTACTGCCCGTTTTACCATCAGCTAGCGAAGCCGAAAAAGATTTAGCCATTTTGCCGTTAGCCTTTGGGATAGGGTCTCCGTGCGGGTCGTACTCCGGGAAACCCAAAAACTTATCCAGGCGGTCGGCCAGGTCGGTATGCTTAATGTGTTCCAGTTCCTCGGCAATATCGTGTATCTCGTCCCAGCGGTATTCCAGTTTTTCTAACAAAAATACCTCCCATAAACGGTGTTTCCGGATAATCTGAATAGCATCTTTTTCCCCTTGCGCGGTAAGTTTTACGCCTTTCTTTTTATCGTACTCAATTAGCTGCTTATCGGTAAGCTTACGAATCATATCTACCACTGATGCCGGGTTATTGCCCAGTGACTCGGCAATAGCGCTGGTTGATATCTTACTCACCGCAGGCATCTGCGATAACCTGAATATAGCCTTTAAATAATTCTCTTCCGAAAAAGTGTTCATGGTACTGACATTTAGCAATATCAAACTTAAATAAATTAAACGTACAAATAATAAAATTAGACAAAACTAATTTTATTATTTAGGTTTACTTTATTAAATCATTAGATATGGCAAAACAACTCTACCTGATTATCTATTTAATTATTTACAGTTCAGCAATATTCGCGCAACATGGCACTCTCAAAGGACAGGTTACTGCTAATCAACAGCCGGTTGATTTTGCATCGATAACCTTATCTGTAATTAAATCAGGCACTCATACCAACAATAACGGGCACTACATCATCCAGCATTTGGCGCCCGGCACCTACATGGTTAATGTCTCAGCCGTCGGTTTTCAAAAGCAACAAAAAATGGTCACTATAAAATCAGGCGAAACCCAGGTACTAAATTTTGAACTTCAAAAGGCCGAATCGCAGTTGAGCGATGTAGTGGTAACGGGTGTAAGCCGGGCAACCGAGGTACGCAAAAACCCGGTGCCGGTAGCCGTAATGAGTAAAAAGGATATGGACCGCCATGTAAATAACAATATTATTGATGCCGTAATTAAAGGTGTGCCGGGTGTAAGCGCCGTAACTACCGGCCCCAATGTATCAAAGCCCTTTATACGCGGCCTGGGCTATAACCGGGTACTCACTTTGTACGATGGAATACGACAGGAAGGCCAGCAGTGGGGCGACGAACACGGCATAGAGATTGACCAGTATGGTATTACCCGCGCCGAGGTAGTTAAAGGCCCGGCAAGTTTATCCTACGGCTCAGATGCCCTGGCGGGTGTAATTAATATGATACCTTACCTGCCGGCCATTGATAGTAATGCGTTAAAAGGTGAATATACGGCCGACTATCATACTAACAACAGGTTAATTGGCAATTCGCTTGGATTGGCATATAAACATAACTATTGGCGTTACACCTTACGAGGCAGCGGCAAGTGGGCGCAAAACTACACCAACAGTGTTGATGGCAGGGTTTACGGTACGGCCTACCGCGAGCTTAACTTATCGGCTATGGCGCGGGTTGATAAAAAATGGGGATACACCCAACTGGCAGCTACTTTATTTAATAATAAACAGGAAATACCCGACGGTAGCCGCGACTCGCTCACCCGGCGGTTTACACGCCAGGTATTAGACGTAGGCGATAATATTAAAAACAGGCCTATCGTACCCGATAATGAGTTGAGCACTTACCGCTTCAATCCGCTTTACCAGCATATACAGCATTACCGTCTATACAGCAGCAGCCGTTTTAATGTTGGTGAGGGCAACATTAATGTTTTAGTGGGTGGCCAGCAAAGTATCAGGCGCGAATACAATCACCCTACCCAACCGCAGCAAGCCGGCTTGTACGTGGTTTTAAACACCCTGAATTATGATGTAAAATACAACCTGCCAGCCATGGCCGGTATAGAAACTTCGGTAGGTGTAAATGGTATGTACCAAACCAACCGAAGTAAAGATGCCACCGATTTTCCGATACCGGATTACAACCTATTTGATGTCGGTGCCTTTGTATTCGCAA
>CAJYSL010000306.1 GCA_913777515.1 uncultured Mucilaginibacter sp. | reverse complement strand
TTGATGCCTTTCAGCATCCGATAAGCTTTAGGCAAAAAGCCCAGGGCTATGACCTGCAAAATGCGCTGTCGGTAAATTATCAACTCAAGCCATTTCTGGCAATCTTGCTCACCGCTACGGCCTCCCGCGCCGAAACAGGCAGCGGTGTAGACGACCTGTACCTAGAGTCGGGCGCGGTGCAATCAACCCGGTTCAACGGCGTCTCCAAAAATATGCAGAGCATCCAATTAGGTTTACTTTTCAGGTTGTAAGCTTAAGTCTGTTTCTTCTGGCAAAGATATTCTGTTGCCTAAAGAAAAAATTCAGTTACAAAGTGAACCGGCGGCGTATTTTTTAAGGATATTTACATAAAGCCGTTGTCGGCATTGCCTGCGAAGTACATAATCCTGCTTGACGAGAAAATCTAAAAGCAACTGAGACTACAACACAGGTGCACCTTTAAACCATACCTATGAAAACGAAACCATTTAACAGAAGAGATTTCTTAAAAACATTGTCATACGGCACCGGTGCGCTCACTTTGGCTTCGGCTTTTGGCTCCTTGCAGGCCATGGCATTACCCCAGGGTAAAAAGTTAGGTGTTGCACTGGTTGGCTTGGGCGGTTATGCCGGCGGGCAGTTAGCTCCCGCCTTGCAGCAAACCAAACATTGTTACCTGGCAGGTATTGTAACCGGTACGCCATCAAAGGCTGATGAATGGTCTAAAAAATACAAGATACCTGACAGCAACATCTATAACTATCAAAACTTTGACGACATAGCCAAAAACAAGGATATTGATATTGTGTATGTGGTGTTGCCCGTTTCCATGCATAAAGAATTTACTATCCGCGCGGCTAAAGCCGGCAAGCATGTCATCTGTGAAAAGCCAATGGCCTTAAACGCCGCCGATTGCGTGGACATGATTGCCGCCTGCAAAAAAGCAAACCGGATGCTGTCTATAGGCTACCGTTTGCACTTTGAACCGCATAACCAAGAGCTCATGCGCCTGGGTCAGCAAAAGGTTTACGGCAAAGTAACAGGTATTGATACCGGCAACGGATTCAGGTATGGCGGCGACCCTAACGCCTGGCGTTTAAAAATAGCTTTATCGGGGGGCGGGGCTCTGATGGATATGGGCATATACTCTATTCAGGGGGCACGGTATAGTACTGGGATGGAACCCTTATTTGTAAAGGCTACTGAGGAAAAAACGAATAAGGAGCTGTTTAAGGAAGTAGACGAGACCATCTACTGGGATTTGGAATTTCCCGGCGGATTGATGACCAAAGGAAAATCAAGTTATGCTAACAACTGGGGTTACCTGAATGTGACGGCCGAAAAAGGTCAATATGGTCTTAAGCCTGCTTTTGCTTATAACGGCATACAAGGTTTTACGCCGCAAGGGCCCATGAATTTTCCGCAAATCAACCAGCAGGCTTTTCAAATGGACGACTTCGCCCAATGCGTCATGCAGAAAAAACAGAGCCGCGTTCCGGGCGAGGAGGGTTTAAGGGATATGAAGGTGATTGACGCCATCTATCGCAGCATTGCCTCGGGAAAGAGAGAAAGGATTGTATAGGGTAAGGGGCTGAAATTAAAATATGAATAACTGTTGTTTATAAGGTAAATGACTTGTTGGTAGTCATCTGTCCGCCTCAATAAGATGTACAGCTTTATATTTGCGCTTACTTCCAGCTAAAGAACATGAAGCTTAGTTATTTTGACCCTATCTCCGGAGGCGAATTGCATCTGATCATGCATGAACCTGGTTTTGACCGCTTGTTTTTTCAGCGAGACCGGAAAGATAAGTTTTTAACTATTGCCTGGAACGACGGACCTGCGCAGGCAGTAACTATTGATGGCATCCAGCACCAATTTCCGGCACAAACCATTTTGCCGTTAATGGTTAATCAAACCTTTACTTTTGAAAGGCCTGAACAGCTTACTGCCTGGCAATACAACCGCAACTTTTACTGTATTGTAGACCATGATAAGGAGGTGAGCTGTGTAGGTTTCTTATTCTATGGCTCTGCCGAAACCATGTTCATCGCTTTGGATGAGCAGCAGCAAAAAAAGTTTAACCTGCTGCTGCAAGTATTTACCGATGAGTTTGAGGACAAAGACGCTATACAGCGCGATATGTTGCAAATGCTGCTCAAACGGCTCATCATTATAGTTACCCGGCTGGGTAAAAAACAATACTTAAAAGAGCAGGCACTGACTGAAGATAAACTGGATGTACTGCGTAAGTTTAACCTGATGGTGGAGAACAACTATCGCAAAGAACATTCAGTGCAGTTTTATGCAGACCAACTGAACAAATCGCCCAAAACGCTGGCTAATTACTTTGCTTTATACAACCATAAGTCTCCGCTTGCAGTAATACAGGACAGGATTATACTGGAAGCCAAGCGCCTGCTCATGTATACCGACAAATCTGCCAAAGAAATTGCCTATGACCTGGGCTATGATGACGCCTCCTATTTTAGCAACTTTTTTAAAAAACAAACCGGCTACGCCCCGTCAGATTTCAGAAGCGGCAAGATGCCTTTACTTTCTGCCGGGCAATAGCCGCATGCCGACCGTAGCTCTCTCTGTTTGGTGGACTTTTCGGTCTCTACGCCGTTGTATCGCTCAATCAAAACAAATTAAAGCTATTCAAAAACTTAGAAGGTAATGTGGTTATGAATAAACGGATTCGGCAAATGGTTTGTACACAGGCCTCTTTTACCTTGCGTATAACGCTTCCGGGTTTACGGTTAGTTGCTGCTTAACGGTGCCTCAAAAAACCTTCTAAGCAACAATCAAAACTTGACTATATAAAGGTCTTCCTCATCCGGGAGACCTTTGTTTTTTGAGTTTAACAAAGCCTTCAGCCCATGATGAGGCCTGAACAAACCACCTGACCAAGCCGAACAGCCGGTAAGAAAATCAATCAATAGGGCAGATATTACATGTCGTCGGGAAGTCTCTCTATTCATTGGCCCTGCGCTTAGCTGCACCTTTGTAATGTCAAAAGACAACAACAAAAATTAAATAAATTAAATCATGAAAAATTTCGCCATCCCAACTAGAGAACAAGTTGCACCAGTAAACCAGGCCATTTTTGATAACCTGAAAGGTATGGTAGGTTTTGTGCCTAATCTATACGCCATCTTTGGTCATTCTGATACTGCTTTAAACGATTACCTGGCCCTGCAAAACAGAAAATCATCCATTCGTGCCAAGGAGCGCGAGGTAATTAATTTAGTAGTAAGCCAGGTAAATAACTGTGCCTATTGTTTGAGCGCTCACACCCAGTTTGCCAAAATGAACGGTTTTACTGATGAGCAGATATTAGCTGTTCGCCGTGCTAACATCGGTTTTGACGCCAAACTGGATGCATTGGCTAAACTGGTGAAAAGCACCACCGAAAACCGCGGTCATGCAAGTGCGGATATACTGGAAAATTTCTTTGCAGCAGGCTATTCAGAAGCTAATCTTATCGACGTGGTTATCATCATCGGCGATAAAATCATCACTAATTACCTGCACGCCTTAACAGATATCCCGGTTGACTGGCCTTTAGCTCCCGAACTGGAAACAGCTGCCGTTTAATAATCCCTGGGAGGTACTTATCGCCTCCCTTTCCATTTTTCTTTTTTTAATCCATACTCAAGATGACTACTGAAACCACATACGGCATCACATTAGCCTCGGAATTAAATGACTTCCAGCAATCATGGAATACCAAAGCGCCCGCAGGCTTACAAAATAAATTTGAAAACGGTATTAAAGAAACACAGGCCATTAATCAAATAGCATTAAAAACCGGCGACAGCGCGCCTGACTTTGAACTGAACAATGCGCTCAACAAGCCGGTAAAGCTATCTGCCTTGCTGCAAAAAGGCCCGATTATTTTAAGCTGGTATCGTGGCGGCTGGTGCCCTTATTGCAACATTCAGTTGCGCTATCTGCAGAGCTTTTTACCCCAGTTCGAAGCCGCAGGCGCAACCCTGGTTGCCCTATCGCCGGAACTGCCTGATAAATCTTTAAGCACCACAGAGAAGAATAACCTCGGGTTTGAAGTACTTACTGACTATAACAACGAGGTAGCACGTCAGTTCTGTATTGCTTTTAGCCTTAACGAAGAGCTGATTGAGATTTACAATGATTTTCACAAGCTGGAAAATTACAATGGAGTATCCACCAACCAACTGCCTGTACCGGCAACTTACGTCATCGGTACGGATGGCATGATTAAATACGCCTTTGTAGATACGGACTACCGCAAGCGCGCCGAACCTGCCGACATACTGAAGGTACTCCAAACCCTTTAACCATGTGGAGTTTAAATCACAAAAGGGTACTGATTACCGGCGGCACCAAGGGCATTGGCCGTGCTGCCGTCATGGAAACCTTGAAACTGGGAGCAGAGGTGCTTTTCACTGCCCGTGCCGAAGAAATGGCTGCCATTATTGCTTTTCTGGCCATGAATGCCTCTTCTTATATTACCGGGCAAAATGTTGTATCCGACGGCGGGATGAGTGCAACAGCGCTGTTTTCGCGCTCTGAATGATGTTTATATGGCTTTTGTCAGCATGGGTTTATCTAAACAGGGTCTTCACAAATATCCCAAACATTTAATCTTGATTTAAATTGCTTTATTGTTATGGAAAATAAACAAACCGTTTTAGTTATAGGCGCTTCCCGCGGACTGGGTTTAGCCCTGGTAGAAGAATATTGCAAACGTGGTTTCGACGTCATCGCCACCGTAAGGCAACAATCTACTGCGCTGCAAAGTTTACATAAGCAATACCCCGATAGCCTGGAAATTCAAGACCAGGTGGATATCGTAAACCTGGATAGCGTCCGCGCCTTGCATCAAAAGCTTAAGGGGCGTAAGTTAGATGTGCTCTTTGTGAATGCCGGTATCAGCCGTGCCAATGAGTTAACCCCCTTGCAGGTCAGCGAGCAGGATTTTATAGACATGATGCTCACCAATGCCTTGAGCCCAATGCGCGTGGTTGAGCTATTTCACGAAAGTTTGACGTCCAACGGCGTAATCGCGCTCATGTCTTCCGAGTTGGGCAGTATAACCAATGCCAGCGCTTTTTGGGAGTTGTACAGTTCGAGCAAGGCCGCACTGAATATGCTGGCTAAATCATTTGCGGCCCGCCACACCGGTGATTCCAGAGCGATGCTGTTGATTGCCCCCGGATGGGTAAGAACTGACATGGGAACCCAGAATGCGTCGCTGGATGTGTCTGAAAGTATCCCGCTGGTGGTAGACGTGGTTGCCCGTAATGCAGGAAAGCCGGGTTTACGTTACGTTGACCGCTTTGGAAAAATTATACCTTGGTAAATATACCTCAAGGTCATTATACATTGTAACGGCCACTATTATCGAGGCAAGCAGAATAATTAGGTAGAACAAAAAAAGCCCTCTCAAAGTGAGAAGGCTTTTCCAGTGATCCCGTTTGGATTCGAACCAAAGACCTACTGCTTAGAAGGCAGTTGCTCTATCCAGCTGAGCTACGGGACCATCACTCCAAGTATACCTGATACTTTGAGCGGTGCAAATATGCACATTTGGG
>CAJYSL010000305.1 GCA_913777515.1 uncultured Mucilaginibacter sp. | reverse complement strand
ACTTCGTTGGTGGCCGCGTAGTTACTAAAATCGGTATAATACTCGTAACGAACGCCCAAAAGCAATTGGAGTCTTTTAAAACGAAGTTGGTCTTGCACGTAACCTGCGTTGAGATAGTAATATGCCGGGGCGATTGAGGCTACCGAAAAGAAAGCTTTACTATCATCCTGTAATTGCTGCGAAGCACGGATATTGTTCAAATCAAAAGACGGTACGTTTGGTACGGGGTTGCCGTTTCTGCGCAAATATTTTCCGGGCTTGTTTTTATCGTAAGTAGCAATAAAACCAGTATTCGCACTGTCTCTGTAACCCGAGGCCGTTAATTGCGATGCGCCCACCGGAGTTTTTTCGCTGCCAAAATCATAGCCGGCCACCATTTTATGCTCGATAGGCCCGGTGTTACCGGTATAGTTTAAAAAGCCCGAAAAATTATCGATGTATCGTTTACGCTTGCGGGTAAATATCTGCATGGCTACCAGGTTACTGATGGTTTTTCCGCTGCCATCTACCGCGTAGCTGTTGGCGCTGCGGTGCTCGTACAAATCCTCGTCATAACCGGTTTTCAAGTATGATGCGCTAAAGTTTAAGTGACTGTTAATTTGCCTGCTTACCGAAAAGGTAACCATGTACGTGTTTTCGTTCAAGCGGTCGTTAGGGGTGCTGAGCGCCAGGGATATTGGGGTAGAATATAAATCGTCGCCGATTACTGACTGACCACGGTCGAGCCTGCTGCGCGAAGCGTTGTAAACCATATCAAAGTTAACGCGTGTCTTTTCATCAGGAATGAAAGAGAGCGAAGGCGCTATAACAATGTTTTTGTCGAATTGCAGGTCGCGGAATGAGTTGGCATCTTCGTAGCCCAAATTTAAGCGGTAAAGCAGGCTTTTATCTTTGGTGGCCGGCCCGGTAAAATCGGCCAGGGCACGCAACGTGTTAAAGCTACCCATGGATACGCTTATCGATTTGCGGTCTTCGTCTAAAGGTTTTTTTGTTACCCGGTTTACTACGCCGCCCGGACTGGCGTTGCCATACAATGCCGAGGCCGGGCCTTTCAGTACCTCCACTCGTTCTAAGTAATTGGTTAAGGGTTGTTTCCAAAAGCCGGTGCTGGTACGTAAACCATTAACTAATTGTGTATTGCTTTGCCCGTTTATCCGGAAGCCGCGGATGGTTAAATCATCATAAGAAGTGAAATTAGTGACGCCACTAAAATTCTTAACCACCTCGCCTACTCGTACCACGCCTTGGTCGGCCATCAGTTCTTTACTGGCGTAAGATACCGACTGCGGCAGGTCCATAATATCGGTTTGGGTTTTATTGCCGATAAAAAGCGATTTGGTTTTGTAGGTCCGCTCTTTGCGGCCGGTAATTTCTACGGATTGGAGTTCCTGGTGGTCATCGGCCAAAGTGATTTCTACCTCGATGGTTGCGCCGGTAGACACGGTAATTTCCCGTTTATTTTCGACGTAACCCACGCCGGAGGCAACGAGTGTATAAATGCCGGGCTTAACTTTTTTTAATTCGAAATAACCTTTAGCGTCGGTTAAATCTCCATACCCATGACCTTGCAGGAAAACACTTACAAATTCGGCTGCTTTCCCGTTAGTTGTGGTGACGCGGCCTTTCACGGTACCACTTTGTTGAGCCAAAGAAAAGAATGGGAAAAATAATATCAGGGCAGAAAATAAGATAGAGGAACGGAATAAACGTGTTTTCATTAATTGCGGGTTGTTGACACTGCAAAGTAAACACTTATTTAGACTAAGTACAAATAAAGATAGCAATTATGTTAGATGAAGAGTTGAATTTAGATTATTGTACCCTTTTTTATATCGTGTTTGAATATTGGTATCCCATTCGTTAACTTGCACCTATGAGCCTTATTGCAACCAATAAAATAGCCGATTACATAACAAAGCATCCCGACGCCCGTGTGCCATTGTTATTATGGCTTAAACAACAGGCATATTTATCCCGCTACATGTTTAACCGCAGTAATCCAAACGATTATATCGGCGAAAGTTACAGCACAGCAGACCCGGATTATTGTATTACTTATTTAATCAATAATCCAGCTAAAGCTATGCTGATTACACGTGTTGAAAGTGAAAAGGAACAGGAAGAAAGATTTGACCGCGAATTCGCTGAAGCGAAAAAGAACTCGTCGGGAACACTGAGGCGCATAACCAAAATATTTACGACTACGATACAACCACCCGAGCCTTTGGAAATAGACGAAGTAAATATTGACAATAAAACTTCGGCGAAACCAGTCATCAAAACAGTTATACACAATCCCATTGAGCCTGCCTTGGTTAGCCCTGACTTTACAGGCATAACTCCATTAGCAAGCGTTGTAGAATACAAGCATGCGCTCGACCGGGCAACTGAAATTTTTAAAGCCCAACCCGGCGAACCGGAATATGATGAGTTGATTTCACTGCTACCGCAAATTGTGCAGTACGAATTTCAGCAACTAAAATTTCCCGCATTAAAACCTTTTGAAGCAGTAAAGCATCGTTTAGCATTGTTCAAAATGTTGCCCGAACATCTGCATAGCTTTATTGATTCGACCACAGCGCAGCAGTTTTTGGCTGGTGAGGTTGAATTGGATGATGACGTATTACAAGAAATTTATCAATTTCTTGGGCTGCGCTTTGCGCCTGATGATAGGCGGTTTGATGGGTAATTATGTATCACTTACACAAGCATCATAAAAATTTTATTCAGTGCTTTCTAACTATTTGCCTTTCTCATACCTCCTACAATTGATATATCTTCAGCAAGTCAATATCTCTTTTTTGCTTTTCTAGGCGTAGTCCCATGCTGGTGAGTATGTCGGTTAAGCTTTGCGGGTTTTCGGGCTGAAATATAAATTTGATATCGTACTTTTTTGTATCGCCTGTCTCGTCGACTACAATTTTGTTGACGCCAAAGCTTTCTAAAAAGTCAGCAAAGTTGGTCATGGTGATGCCTTGCTGGTCGATGGCGCCATGGTTGGCAAAGTAAGTACGTTTACCAGATGTATTTTGAGTAAGCTGACTGAATTTATTTTTATCAATAATCTGCAATACATATACCTCCCGCTGCTGGCGCACCATTTTTGCCTGTACATCAAAGCGGGAATTTAATTCTTTCTGTAAAGTAGGCAGCAAATCATTTGGCTTTGGCACAATGATGTCCAGGCAGTAGGCACGGTTAGCTTTTGCAGGCTTTATACTGTCGATGATGCGCGAGTAAGGTACGTTACCATAAGCCAATCGATAAAGAGTTTTCAGCCCACAGTTGATTACCGACAAACGACGCCCTTTCCATAAAGGCTTATCAAGGTAATTAGTGCTTAGTCCGGGAGCGCCCGTTAACTCATCTTCCATTGTAAAATGACTTTCTAAAGTATCAGCAACCGGAAATTTATTTTTAAGCAAGTCGTCGATAGAGGTATACATAAAGTCTTTTTTTGCAGGTAAATGTACTGTCTGACCTTGCAGCACACTGTCAATTACAGCACCGGTTACCATCTCGGGCGAGGTGTTGGCAATCAACTTACCCGAGGGCGAAATAAGTACCGTATGCGGAATTAACCGATGCGGAAAATAAACGGATAATGTCCGACCGGTATCTATCCCAAACCACAAGGTAGACGGCCGCGCAGTAAGGAACTGGCGTGTGCGACTTACCGACTCGTCAGTAACGGCCAATACCTGCAATTTGCCTTTGTATTTTTGCTGCAATTGGCTCAAGTGCGGCATAGCGGTTAGGCAACTGCCGCACCAGGTAGCCCAAAAATCAATAAGCACGACTTTGCCTTTCAATTGCTGCAAAGACGTAGTTTTTACCGGGGCGTTGAGCACGACAGGTAAATAAAAATCGGGCACCGGCTC
>CAJYSL010000304.1 GCA_913777515.1 uncultured Mucilaginibacter sp. | reverse complement strand
TAAGCATCAATCGCTTTTTCAAACAAACCTAATTTGGTAAAGGCATTGCCTAAATTGTACCATGCTGCGTAACTGTATGGCTCATTGTCAATGTATTGCTGATAAAACTGGATGCTTTCCTGCTGATTGTCAATCACGTCGTAGCAAAAAGCCAGTTCGTACAGGGCGTCCTGGTTTTCCATGTTTTGCTTCAGGCACTCCTTCAGGTAATGGATAGCCTGCTCGTAATCGCCCATGTTTTGGTAAACGTAGGCTATGTGCAGCAATATGTCGTCGGTTTCCTCAGCCATGGTTAGGGCCTTCTCGTAATTCTCGATGGCCTCTGTATAACGGTCCATGCTTTCGTACAAGTTACCGCGGATAATATAGATATCGGCATCCGAGGCTTCGAGCAGCGCGGCTTTATCAAGCGCGGCAAAAGCTTCAGATACTTTGTTAGTGACTACTAAAAGCTGAGCCTGCTTAATTAAAAATACGGCAGCAAACGGATGCTGGTTACGGGCATACTCCACTACCTGGAGCGCTTTCACCGGGTCGTTTTTCTCAATGTAATAATCAATAATGTTTTCAAATGCCTGCGCATCGAAAAAATACTGATCATGATTGCGGATCATCTCCTCGTAGCGTTCTACCGAAAACTTAGGGTCTTCTGTAAAACCAAATTCATATTCATCTTCCATCTGATCGTATTTTTAACAACTATACCATTAATATAGCAAAAATTAGGCTTACAATAGTTAGTGACCGAGTTTAAATTACAATTATAAGGGCTCAGGCTGCAATATAGTTTTCAACATTACCCGGCTGTGGAAAAAAATAAATGTAACGTGTTGACAATGAATATATAGTAAATTGCCATGTTTATAGATTTATTTTGTCTTCGCAAAGTAAGCTTTTAAGCTAAAAGCCGGTTATAGTCAAAGTGTCAGGTTGTAATTGCCTTTTAAGTTTAAAACGCACGGGGATAGTGTTTTGTTATGCAGGGCCTGTAAGTACAGGTTTATGCTGCAATTAATCTTAAACTTTGCCGTTAACAAAAAGAATTAAAGTTAATTTATAATATCTTGCCTGCAAATTTCAAGCATGACTAACTATCATAAACATTTTATAGGATACGCCCTGTGCGGAACCTTCCTGTGCGGCGGCATAGCCCATGCCCAAACCGCTCCCGTTGCCCAGCCCGAGTTGCCTAAAAACTGGCATACACTGGATTTAAAATCTGACGGGTACTTTGGTATCAGCCTGAACAAAGCCTACCAGGCGCTTAAAGGTAAAAAAAGTAAAACGGTAGTAGTTGCCACTATTGATAGCGGTATTGACACGGCACAAGCCGACCTGAAAAGCGTTTTATGGGTAAATCCAAAAGAAAAAGCCGGTAACGGTAAAGACGATGACCGCAATGGTTATGTGGATGATGTGCACGGCTGGGACTTTTTAGGCGGCCCTGGTGGTAAATGTGATTTTACCGAGACTACCGAAGAGGTACGCGAGTACAACCGTTTAAAAGATAAATACCTGACGCTTACCGAAGCCACTGCACCCGATAAAAAGGAGTTTGCGTACTGGCAAACCGTAAAAGCTACTTACGATTCAACCATTACTAAATCGACCACCGAGAGCAAGCAGTTATCGCAGATGATGAACGTGCTGATGATTACCAGCGGTTATGTAAAACGCGGTCTGAACCTGCCTTCAAATGGTAACTTTACTTTGGCCAGCCTGGGTAAATTACAAACTACTAACGATACCATTGCACAAAGCAAAAGCATATGGACTTCTGTTTTTCAGGAGGAAGGACCAACGGCCAGCAATGATAAAATTTTAAAGGAACTGACTGAGTACTTAACCAAACTAAACAACGATATTAATCCTGACCTGGATGCCCGCAAACGTATTGTAGGTGATGACCCCAATGTTTGGGATACCAAGCCTTACGGTAACAACATTCTTAAATTTGACGATGCCTCGCACGGTACCGGTGTAGCCGGACTGATTGGTGCTGTACGCGATAACAATTACGGCATTAACGGCGTGGCCGATAATGTGCGTATCATGGCCATTAAGGCAGTGCCTAACGGTGATGAGTACGATAAAGACATTGCTAAAGCCATCCGCTATGCAGTTGATAACGGCGCCAAAGTGGTAAACATGAGCTTTGGTAAAAAGCTGTCGCCGCACAAAAAATGGGTGGATGATGCCTTTAAATATGCTGCCGACCATGACGTATTGCTGGTACAGGCTGCCGGTAACGACCATCAGGATGTGGACGCCAAGCCGGAATTTCCTAACGATATGTTTGAGGATGGCTCGGTGAAGGATGCGGACAACGTATTGAGCGTTGGTGCATCATCGGCCAAACTGGGCGAAAACCTGCCGGGTACTTTCAGTAACTATGGCGAAAACAATGTAGACGTGTTTGCACCCGGTGTAAAGGTAACTTCGGTTGATAAAGACGCCGAGTTTAACACCGCCGACGGTACAAGTTTTGCATCGCCAATTACTGCCGGTGTTGCGGCCTTGTTACTGGAGTACTATCCCGACTTAAGCGCTAAACAATTGAAGCAAATCATCATGCAATCGGCCAAGCCCCTTACAGGTACTATGGTATTAAAACCAGGCAGCCAAACCGAAAAAGTTGATTTTACTACTTTATGCAAAAGCGGAGGCATTGTAAACGCTTACGAAGCGGTGCAACTGGCTGGCAAAATAAAAGGCGAAAGAAAAAAGTAGTTTAAGCCAAACGGCTTTTATGATTTAAACAAAGAGCAGGTCCGAAGCCCGCTCTTTCGTTTTTTATTACCGTTTTATGAGGTAAGTTGCATCAATAAATAATATTTCATTCTTCACTCTTTGTTTGTGAACTGCATAATTGAGCTGGTTAATTTGCAGAGCGATTTTATGTTTGCCTGCTTTCTTTATAATTAACAGTTTTTTGGCAGGCAGGTTATATTTTTTATCGAAGTCATTTGCTCTAGCAGTATCCTTGTATAAATTAAGACTATCAGGTTTTTGGATTAAGCTATCTACAGTAAGCTGTACATCGAAATTGATTTTTTGCCCATCTATAGATAAAAGATATTTGCCTTTTGTAATAACCTGCTTAGTAAAAATTCGATGATTAATGATGTCTTTTGATTTATAGCCAGGATTCATGCTGTTGTTTTCAGCAGTGGTTGTATAATCATATCCGCTAACGTTGAGGAGCCCTTTTTCAATGTTATTAAACGAGAAGTAAGTTGACTTGTCTGGTTTAATTGTTCTCTCATCATATTCGTATATTGAGCCGTAAAACTGTTCCAGATTTAATTGCTTTTTTACCCATTGCAATTTACGCTCATTTAATTCCGCTAAGCTTACGCCAAAGCCTTCGTTCCAGCGGCTAGGCTGATGGGCCAAGCGGTTGGACAATCGGTATAAATCTACTTTAAAGTAGGGTTGCATATCTGTAAAATGGTCATGCGCAACTAAATAATCGAGTATAGTTACAGCTCTGTTTGCATCTTCGTAAGATATTGTACGGGTATTTACTTTAGTAAGAGTATTATTGCTAAAGGCTCTGTTCCTTTTAAAGATCTGCTTCAATACATAAGTTTGTGAGTGAAAACTTACAGAAAAGGCACTTAGGGGACCGTAAGTAATGAGTAAAACAACCAGGCAAAGCGAAATGGGTATCAGCTTGATGTTTTGCTTCTTTGAAACTAAAAAATATAAGCTGATAAAGAGTAGCCAAAATGCCAGCAGCATCAAAATATACCGATATTCAGTAAAACCGTATTTAATTACCCGGGCCCCTATAGCTACAAAAAGTAATGCCAGCAGAGGTAGTAAAAGAATGTAAAAACTTCGGGAAAACGTTTTTATCCATTTGTGTTTGTCTGTGTTTCTGATTGGAAATATGAGCAAAACAGACAAGATGCCAAAAGTAGCATAACCCAATATTAAACTGGAAACTTTTCCTTTAGGAAGTTCCCACTGTATAATTATTTTGGCCTCATAAGTTAGTAAGATAATAACGTATACAATTGCCAAAGGGATAAGTACAAATTGAGTAAAAACTTTCAACCCTTTAGGGTAATTATGTTCACTGTCGAGTTGTGAGTATTGTTCCGGAACGCCGGCCAGGAAAAATAGAGTATTAAACATTCCTGCAATCCAAATCCATAAAATGGTGAAAGTATTTGAATTGAAATCATAGTTAAATAAAAAACTCGTTGCTCCTATGGCTGCAGCTATACCAAGAAATAAGACCAAGCTGTACAATTCACTCGTCAAAAAACGAAGGAATAGTGATTTATTAAATTGCCAGAAACCCTGAGCAGAATATTTACGCAAAAATGCTGCAAACGAGACGAGTAGATGTAAGGCCGCGCTCAGTAACCAAAACCTAATAAAATCTGTGTGCCGGCCATAAGGATTAAGAAAGCACATCAGCAATATGATGCAAAAACAGGCACCAATGCGTACCAGCCATTTTGTTGAGGAGGATAGTTGACGGCTTTCGGCATATAGTGTTACCGACAGGCTAAACAGCAAACCCAAATTAGCGCCAGCTATTATTCGCCAATACCAACTCAACTCCAAAAAACCTCCATGATGTAAGGTCTTCAGCGTAGCGGCAATACATCCGGTTAAAGCAAATACAATTTCGAATGTAAAACGCTTTAGTACTTTCAAGGTACTTTCGGCCAGTACACTTAAAGAGAAAAGTTTCATTGTGTAAGGAAATTAGTTTGTAGATAAAGGTACAATCTTGATGATAGTATACTTTAAAAATAATTATTTAAAGTGTCTGCCTTTATCTGGATATAACAAGTTGTTTTTAAAGTCTCATTAATTATATTTGCTCCCAGAAAAATTTTCATTCTAAATATATAATGAGAGAAATACAATTCAGAGAAGCGCTTCGTGAAGCTATGAACGAAGAAATGCGCAACGACGATAAAATATACCTGATGGGTGAGGAAGTTGCCGAGTACAACGGCGCTTACAAAGTTAGCCAGGGTATGCTTGACGAATTTGGTGCTAAACGCGTTATCGATACGCCAATCTCTGAGCTTGGTTTTGCCGGTATTGGTATTGGTTCGGCCATGAATGGCTTACGTCCCATCATCGAGTTCATGACCTTCAACTTCTCATTGGTAGCCATCGATCAGATTATCAATGCTGCTGCTAAAATGATGAGTATGAGTGGTGGTCAGTTCCCGGTTCCTATTGTATTCCGTGGCCCAACCGGTAATGCAGGTATGTTGAGTTCTCAGCATAGCCAGTGTTTCGAAAACTGGTATGCTAACTGTCCGGGTTTAAAAGTAGTAGTGCCATCAAATCCATATGATGCTAAAGGTTTATTAAAATCAGCCATTCTTGATCCGGATCCGGTTATTTTCATGGAGTCGGAATTAATGTATGGTGACAAAGGTCAGGTGCCTGAAGAGACTTACTACATCGAGATTGGTAAAGCTGCTGTAACCAAACAAGGTACCGATGTTACTTTGGTTGGTTTTGGTAAAATCATGAAAGTGGTTAACGCTGCCGCTGCCGAGTTAGAAAAAGAAGGTATCAGCGCCGAAGTAATCGACTTACGTACCGTACGTCCTATTGATTACGCTACCGTGATTGAATCGGTTAAAAAAACTAACCGTTTGGTATTGGTTGAAGAAAGCTGGCCATTAGGTTCAATTGCTACTGAGGTTGCCTTTAAAGTACAAAAAGATGCATTTGATTACTTAGATGCACCTATCCTGCGCATTATGGGTGGCGACGTGCCGCTTCCATACGCACCAACTTTAATTCAGGAGTATCTGCCAAATGCAGAACGCGTAATTAAAGCAGTTAAAGAAGTAATGTACGTAACTAAATAAGTTACCTTACACCAATAATATTAAAAACCCTGTTTGGCTTCCAAACAGGGTTTTTTGTTTTCTACCTTTTACAATTGCTGTTATTTCATCATCCTGCTAAGTGTAGCCATAGGCTGGCTTACATTAAAATAAAGTTCGGTAAGATTGGCATTGTTGGGTTGCAGCGTCATCAGGTCGCAGCTGCCGGCCGTCAGCGCTTGTTTTTCGGGTTTTACACCTAACGATGACATCACAATATACTCGTCGCTAATTGTCATCACTACCATAGCCGTTTTTACTGTTTTTCCGTCACCGCTGTCGGTGATAGTTTTAAGCAAATTTTTAAGTAGTACCATCAGGGGTTGCATTTCTGCCTGTTTTTGTTGCTGGTAAAGTATACTCAATTTAGAATAGATTGCCCGAAGATCAAGCGGGTTGGATTGCAGGTAAGTATTGTATAAAGCCAGTGCGTCGTCAACTTTGCCTTCCTGATACAATTTCATAGCCGGCTGCAAAACCATAGCATTGCTATAGGGTTTGTAAGTGGGCTGAAACGCCTGCCCATAATAAAGTATTTTATAGTCCGGCGCGGTCAAGGTCGAATCCATTGAACTCGCTCTCTTTAATAATTTACTGTAACCATCGGAGCCTGTTTTATTGATGGTCGCTTTAATCTCATCAAAATTAACGTTAGATACGGTTTGTGCACGGCTGACGGCAAAGCAGAATAGCAGGATAAGAGTTAATAGGTTTTTGGACATGATTGTATTGGTTTTAGAAGATTAAATATAGCGCAACTGGCGTAAACACAAGCACTAATCAATCTTACAAATAATCATTCTGCAATCAGTTGGGGCGTATCAGCCTAATGTCACACTTGCACTTGGTTTTGGCATATCGAGAAAAGTCGATATATCTTTGTGCATGGACCAGGTTGAAGTTTTTAAAGCGCTTTCTAACAAAACCCGTTTGCAGATATTAAACTGGTTAAAGCAGCCCGAAGCCAGTTTTCCGGAGCAGGCGGTTTATGGTTACGCGCACGGTATTTGCGTTGGGCAAATACAGCAAAAAACCGGTTTAACCCAATCAACCGTATCCGAATATTTGTCGACGTTGCAACGCGTAGGATTAGTGAAGGCTACACGGGTAGGGCAATGGACCTACTACCAGCGTAACGAAGAAGCGTTTGCCGAGCTGAGCCAACTTATACAATCAGAAATTTAATTTTAAACATCATACATGAAAACCGATAGCTTATTCAGGCCGTTTGCCCTGAAATCTTTAAATATCAAAAACCGTATTATCATGGCCCCCATGACCCGTTCGTTTTCGCCGGATGGCGTGCCTACTGCTGATGTAGCCGCTTATTACCGTAAAAGAGCCGAAGGCGAAGTGGGGTTAATATTATCTGAAGGAACCGTAATTAACCGCGTTTCATCATCTAACGACAAAAACGTTCCGCATTTTTATGGCGAACAAGCTTTAGGCGGATGGCAAAATGTAATCAACAATGTGCACCAAGCAGGCGGCGCCATGGGTCCGCAGATTTGGCATATGGGTGTAATGCCTAACCACCAGTCGGGCTGGATACCTGCCGAGCCATTTGAGGGACCGTCAGGCTTAAACAGCCCAGGCTTCAACAACGGCCGTACCATGACTGATGCCGACATTGCCGACACCATTGCGGCTTTTGGTCAGGCTGCTGCCGATGCCAAGCGTTTGGGTTTTGATTGTGTAGAGATACACGGTGCGCACGGTTACTTAATTGATCAGTTTTTTTGGGAAGGCACCAACCTGCGTACCGATAGCTATGGTGGCGCAACACTGCCCGAGCGTAGCCGTTTTGCCATTGAGGTAATTAAAGAGGTGCGTAAACGGGTAGGCGAAGATTTTGCCGTGATTATACGTTTATCGCAGTGGAAACCTACGGCTTATACCAGTAAAATGGCCCATAACCCGCAAGAGTTGGAAGCCTGGTTAAACCCGATGGCGGATGCCGGAGTTGATATTTTTCATTGTTCGCAACGCCGTTTTTGGGAGCCGGAGTTTGACGATTCGGATTTAAATTTTGCCGGATGGGCTAAAAAGCTAACTGGCAAAGCCACCATCACCGTAGGCTCGGTAGGTTTAACAGGTGAGTTCTTGGCTGCATTTGCAGGCGAAAGCTCCGACCCAAGCTCGCTGGATGAATTGCTGCGCCGCATGGACCGTGGTGATTTTGACCTGGTGGCTGTAGGCCGCCCGTTACTGTCAGACCCATTTTGGGTACAAAAGATACGCGAAGGCCGCACCGAAGATTTGAAAGGCTTTACTAAGGATGCCTTGGCCGAACTGGTAATGTAATCAGCAATATTTTTTTATTGTGCAAAGGCTGGGTGGGTAACGTCTCATCCGGCCATTGTTTTTATTGAGATTTAACTAAACGATTCTCTGAAGGCTACCATAATAGCCAGGCGGGTATCGCGGTCGAGGTCAAAATCTTCGGGCCAATGAGGTCGTTGAGGGACGTCGTTTTTAAACTCTATCGGAAACCGGGCAATAAACTCATTGAGTGGTAATTCATACTGCAACCATTCGGTTTTCTTATAAATCTCCTCCAGTCTAAACTCAAACTTCCGCATTTGATAAGAATCCATAATAGCCTAACCCCCCAGCCCCCTAAAGGGGGAGTTTTTAGTAAATGTTTAATGAAGCAAAGTTATAAATTCAGTCGAACTAATTACTCCCCCTTTAGGGGGGTAGGGGGATTTCATTAACTTCGCGGTTCGTAATTGAAAAGTGAACATGATTGACCATCACATTAAAATAGCGCAGGAACTTGCGGTAGCCTCTAAACAAGTAACTGCAACCGTAAACCTGCTGGACGAAGGTGCCACGGTGCCATTTATTTCGCGCTACCGTAAAGAACTTACCGGCAGTTTAGATGAGGTGCAGGTAACTACCATACGCGATCGCATACAACAACTGCGTGAGTTGGATAAACGCCGGGAAGCTATCCTGAAATCACTAACGGACATGAGCAAGTTAACGCCCGAGCTGCAAAAGCAGATTGAAGAGGCCGAAACGATGGTGTTGCTGGAGGATATTTACCTGCCTTACCGCCCTAAACGTAAAACCCGTGCTACCGCCGCACGCGAAAAAGGCCTGCAGCCTTTAGCCGAAGCAGTATTAGCCCAAGGAAAACTGGACTTATCTACAGAAGCAGAAAAATATGTGGATGGCGAAAAAGGCGTAAATAGCCTGGAAGAAGCCTTGGCTGGAGCACGCGATATTATTGCAGAAACCATCAGCGAGAATGCTGAGGTAAGAACTCAGCTACGCGAGATGTTTGTAGAAAAGGGTACCTTTCAAAGTAAGGTGGTGCCGGGTAAAGAAGAAGCAGGCATCAAATATAAAGACTATTTTGACTGGACGGAGCCGGTTAAAGCGGCACCGTCTCACCGCATACTGGCTATGCGTCGTGCCGAAAAAGAAGAAATTTTGTACCTGGACATCATGCCGCCGGAGGATGATGCGATTGCGTTATTAGACCGTACGTTTGTGAAATCTAACAACGCCGCCTCAGACCAGGTGCGTTTGGCTATCGCCGATGGGTACAAGCGTTTGCTTAAACCTTCGATGGAAACAGAAGCGCGTTTGTTGACCAAGAAAAAAGCCGACGAAGAAGCTATCCGCGTATTTGCCGAAAACGCGCGTCAGTTACTGTTGGCTGCACCATTGGGTCAAAAGCGGGTCATGGCTATCGACCCTGGTTTCCGTACGGGCTGTAAGCTGGTTTGTTTAGACGAGCAAGGCAAGCTTTTAGAGTATACTGCCATCTTCCCGCATACCGGCGCCGGGCAAGCCCGCGAGGCCGAGAAAACCGTGAAGCATCTGTTTGAAACTTATAAAATAGAAGCCATAGCTATTGGTAACGGCACGGCCGGTCGTGAAACCGAAACTTTTGTACGTGGGCTGCAACTACCGGGTGCGTTAATTGTAATGGTGAACGAGAGCGGTGCCTCCATTTACTCAGCATCAGAGGCCGCCCGCGAAGAGTTTCCGGATAAAGATGTTACCGTGCGTGGCGCCGTATCTATTGGTCGGCGTTTAATGGACCCACTGGCCGAGCTGGTAA
>CAJYSL010000303.1 GCA_913777515.1 uncultured Mucilaginibacter sp. | reverse complement strand
AGCAGATGAAGAAAAAAGCCGTATTTTTGAAAGGTTTTACCGTGTAGGAAGCGAAGAAACACGTAACACAAAAGGCACGGGTTTAGGTTTATACATTGTAAAACAGGTGCTTGATAAACACCAGGCCAGTATACAGGTACGCGATAACCGTCCTGCTGGCAGTGTTTTTGAAGTTATATTTTAGTTAAACCTTTGTTTCAACACAACCTACATGAACAAAAAACGAATTTTACTGGCCGAAGATGAAGAGCACTTGCTCGAGGCCATCAAATTAAATCTCGAACTGGAAGGGTATAAAGTAACTACTGCTAACAATGGTAAAAAGGCGCTTCAGAAGTTTAAAGAGGAACGCTTTAACCTGGTGATACTGGACGTGATGATGCCCGAGGTAGACGGCTTTGTGGTAGCCGAAACCATCCGCCTAGAAAACTCGGAAGTGCCTATTATGTTCCTGACGGCAAAAAATACCAATGAGGACAAAATACAGGGTTTAAAAAAAGGTGCAGACGATTACCTGACCAAACCTTTTAACCTGGAAGAACTTATTTTACGGGTAAACAACTTGGTTAAACGCGGCTTGAAAGGTGACGACCTGAAAGAGTTTAACAGCTATAAAATAGGCGATAAAACTATTCATTTTAACTCGTTTGAGTTAATTAACGAAGATGGGTCGGTTACCCCATTAACCAAAAAGGAAACCATGCTGCTTAAGCTACTCATTGAGCGCCGCAACGAGGCCGTATCGCGCGAGCAGATTTTAGAAACGGTATGGAATTACGACGTTTACCCGTCAACCCGTACTATCGACAATTTTATTTTAACCTTCCGTAAATACTTTGAACCAGACCCTAAAAACCCGGTTTATTTTCACTCCATCCGTGGTGTAGGTTATAAGTTTACGGATAACCACCATTAATATTAATGTTTACCAATAAAGCCCGCATATTTACGGCTGCCGTTTTTATTTTGTTGATGGGATTCTTTATCTATCAGCATACATACGAACTGGCAGCTGTAGCGCTTTTATTAACCGGCTTTTTAGTTTGGGGCTATTTTAAAGAGGGTACTATTGTTTTAGCTGCCAAACAGTTCCACGTTAAAGATTATAACAAGGCAGAAGCGTTGCTGCGGCAAATTAGCCGGCCCGAATGGTTGAGCCGTAAACGCCGGGGCTTTTACGAGTTTATGATGGGCGGCGTTAGTTTGCACAAGCAAGAGTACCAAGCTGCAGAGCAGCATTACGAACAAGCGGCTCAGTATCCTTTACGCTCGGTAAACGACCACGTGGCCGCCCTGGTGCATATCGTTAACATTAACATCAGGCAGGGTAATTACGAAAAGGCTCGCGCTTATTTGCAGTTAGCCGAAGGTAAAGGCGAGCAGGTAAACGCTAAAATGAAAGCCGTGATAGCTAAACTGGAACAGGAATTACAACTACATATTAAGTAAATAATAGCAGGCTGCGCAAGCCTGCTTTTGATATATGAAAGATTCGTTATTTATTAAAGCCGCGTTTTCTCAGAAAACCGAACGTCCACCCGTTTGGATGATGCGCCAGGCTGGCCGGTTTATGCCACAGTATTGGGAGATTAAAAACAAGTACTCTTTTTTAGAGATGTGCAAAACACCCGAAATTGCGGCTGATGTAACTATGCTGCCGGTTGATTTGTTGGATATTGATGCGGCTATCCTGTTTTCGGATATTTTGGTTACCGGCGAAGCCATGGGAGGCGATTTGAGCTTTACCCAGGGCGTAGGCCCTAAATTTGCCAACCCGGTACGTACCCAGGGCGATGTAGATAATTTAAGCGTTGACGTGCTTGACCGTTTGCAATATGTGGCTGATGCCATCAAAGTAATACAGCAGCGTCTAAACGGCCGTATACCGCTTATTGGTTTTGCGGGTGCACCATTTACTGTCATGAGCTATTTGGTTGAAGGCGGTTCATCGCGCGATTTTAAACTCACCAAGCTGATGCTGCACAATCAACCTGCGTTGGCTCATCAGTTATTAGAGAAGATTGCCCATGTAACGGCCGAGTACCTGAACCTCCAGATTGAAGCCGGTGTAAACGCCGTGCAGATATTTGACAGCTGGGCGCAAGCCTTGGCTTGGGATGATTATAAAGAGTTTTCGCATAACTACATTTCGCAAATTACCAGTAAACTTAACCGTAAAGACATTCCCGTAATTTCTTTCTGTAAAGGTAGTTCGGTATTTGCGCCATTAATGGCCGAAGCCAAACCTGATGTAGTTTCTATCGACTGGAATGTTGACCTGTTGGATATGAAGCGCCGGTTACCGCAAGGTATAGCTGTACAGGGTAACCTGGACCCGCATATCTTGTATGCCGACAAGCCGGTTATCAAAGAACGCATTCACCGCCTTTTCGACCGTATGAAAGGCGAGGATGGTTACATCTTTAACTTAGGTCATGGTATTATGCCTGATATCCCTTTCGATAACGTGAAATATGCCGTTGAGGTAATTAAAGAATATAGATAAATCAAGCACCAGCCCCCCGACCCCCTAAAGGGGGAGTATGAGACTATGAAACAAAAACTGTTAATCAATAAAATTATACTCCCCCTTTAGGGGGCTTGGGGGCGTGAGTTATGTACTTCTACATTAAAGCCATACATATCATTTTTGTAGTTAGCTGGATGGCGGGGCTGTTTTATGGCGTGCGGTTGTTTATTTACCATACCGAGGCACAGGATAAGCCCGAACCTGAGCGTGGCATCTTAACAGCTGAGTACGAGCGTATTGAGCGCCGTTTGTGGAACATCATCGCCACCCCGGCCATGATATTAACCCTGATTGCCGGCATTACGATGGTTATTCTGCAGCCTTATTTGATGAAAGAAAGCTGGCTGATGGTTAAGCTTTGTTTTGTGGTTGGGCTGGTAGGTTACCATTTAATTTGCGCTAATATGATAGTGCAAATGCGCAAAGGTGTTTTTAAATGGACATCGTTTCAGCTCCGTTTGTGGAATGAGGTTGCTACCATTTTTTTATTTGCCATCGTGTTTCTGGCCGTGCTCAAAAGTGCTGTCGACTGGATTTACGGCATGTTAGGGCTGATTGCCTTTGCCATGATTATCATGTCGGCCGTAAAGATTTATAAGAATTACAGGGTTAAAAAGGGGCTTAAGTAAAAATTACCTATTCCTAACGCCTTAAATTAGTGCAGGGATTTTCTATAATTTACCAGCTTGACGAAGCACCGCCGCCATTAAACCCACTTGACGGTGAGGAGCTGCCGCCGCCACTGCTACTGTTACCCCAATTACCGTAA
The DNA here is from genome assembly GCA_913777515.1 of uncultured Mucilaginibacter sp. GTDB lineage: Bacteria > Bacteroidota > Bacteroidia > Sphingobacteriales > Sphingobacteriaceae > Mucilaginibacter. The sequence goes on along the minus strand of CAJYSL010000303.1, from coordinate 1,932 downwards.
CTGCTGTTTTCAGATTTACTGCTGTCACTGTCATTACTGCGACTGCTGCCAGCCGAATTGTGACTGCCAAAATAGTTACTGTTATTGTGGTAGCTATTACGCCGTGGGCGGCTGTCGTAATAGTTATTGTTGATCTTGCGATAGTCGTTGTATTGGTTATTAGAATTGATAGTATTAATCTGACTACTATATGAATTAATGACCGTGTAGCTGCTATCATCGTCATTGTAATTGTTAGGGTAATTTATTGATTCTACATAATAACTTCCTGAATATTTGCTAACCGGATTTCGATTAATGAACCGTCTAAACAGCCAGCCAATCGCTCTAAAAATGAAGAAGATTCCGACTAAAAAGCCTACTACCAATAGGATTGTTCTTAGGGCGCCTAACAAAGCGTTATTTTGAGCTTTAGTGGTGGCTTCTTCTTCAACAATTCTCTGCTTTTCTTCAGCAAGTATCATTTGCTCTTCAGCTTTTTTTTCAGCAATATGATGCTCGGCGGCATCAACCAAGTTGTGAATAGCGCTGGCGTAACTCTTTTGACGTAAATCAGGTTTCACGTTATTTAGAAAACCCTGGGCGTCAAGGTCTTCAATAATAGGTTGTAATTTACGGGCCACCTCGAGCCGTTGTTGCCGCTGTTTAATAGCCATAACATATACCAGGCCGTTATCGGCAGTGCCAACATGCCATCGGCGTCCAATAAGCAACGCATACTCTTCTATCGTATATTTTTTAGGTACACGATTCACTAAAATAACAGCTAACTGTACAGTAGTTTTATCTTCAAATTTCCTGATGCGCTCATTAAGCAGCTTAAGTTGTTTTTTCGAAAGCACATGAGCATAATCATTTACATAAGTGTTTTTTTGCGGTGCAGGTAATTGGGCAAATCCCGAAGCTGCTATAAACAGGCTCAACAACAAGAGCAAAGTTTTCATCAAGTGAATAGGTTGAATTATATTAGAAAGGTAATAACAAACTTTGACATTCTAAGCTTGGGCAGCAAGTCATTGATATTAAAATCTGAATGTTAATTAGCTTCAGAACACAAGCTGGCTTTTTGGAAGCAAAAATCTATGCTTCGCAAGTATAAAACAAAAAATCCCGGCCAAACCTGACCGGGATTTATATAATGTTATGATAGATACAGAGCCTGCAAAATCTTGGTTCTTGACTCTTGTCTCTCTGAAGCTTACGCTAATTTAGCCAGTTCTTCGGCCATAGCAGCACCAATTTCGGCTGGCGATTCTACTACGCGGATACCACACTCGGCCATAATTTTCATTTTGGCAGCAGCAGTATCGTCAGCGCCGCCAACAATAGCACCGGCGTGGCCCATACGGCGGCCCGGAGGCGCAGTTTGGCCGGCAATAAAGCCTACTACCGGTTTGGTACCGTTTTCTTTAATCCAACGGGCAGCTTCTGCTTCCATACCGCCACCAATTTCACCAATCATGATGATACCATGAGTTTCAGGGTCGTTCATTAATAGTTCAACCGCTTCTTTGGTAGGTGTACCAATGATAGGGTCGCCACCAATACCGATAGCGGTAGTAACACCTAAACCTGCTTTAACAACCTGATCAACCGCTTCGTAAGTTAAAGTTCCTGATTTTGATACGATACCTACGTTACCTTTTTTAAAGATAAAGCCTGGCATAATTCCAATTTTAGCCTCGTCGGCAGTAATAACACCCGGGCAGTTAGGGCCAATCAGGCGTGAGTCTTTACCTACTAAGTATTCTTTTACCTGAATCATATCCTTAGTTGGGATACCTTCGGTAATACAAACAATTACTTTGATGCCGGCTTCTGCAGCTTCCATAATAGCATCGGCTGCAAAGGCAGGAGGTACGAAAATGATAGATACGTCGGCGCCGGTTTGGTCAACCGCGTCTTTCACGGTATTGAACACCGGGCGCTCTA
>CAJYSL010000302.1 GCA_913777515.1 uncultured Mucilaginibacter sp. | reverse complement strand
GATAAAATTACCGCGCGTATAGAAAAATTGTGTTACAGCCTTAACCCGAATCTGGTTGATCCGGTAGATGTAGCCAAAAAAGTAATTGAAGGTTTGTATGACGGGGTTACCACCTCCGAGCTGGATAACCTGGCTGCAGAAACAGCGGCTTCGTTAACCACTAAGCACCCTGATTACGCATTGCTGGCTTCGCGTATAGCAGTATCTAACCTGCACAAAAACACCATCAAGTCGTTCAGCGAAACCATGCGTAAGCTGTACTACTACAAAGACCCTAAAACCGGTAAAAATGCCTCTTTACTGGCAGACGATGTTTGGGACGTGATTGAAGCCAACGCCGAGTTGCTGGATAGTTCAATCATCTACGACCGTGACTTTGGTTTCGACTACTTCGGTTTCAAAACCCTCGAAAAATCATACCTGTTAAAATTAGATGGCCGTATTGCCGAGCGTCCGCAGCATTTGTTTATGCGCGTGTCGGTAGGTATTCACAAGCACGATGTAGAAAGCGCCATCAAAACTTATAACCTGATGAGCGAGCGCTGGTTTACCCACGCCACCCCAACGTTGTTTAACGCAGGTACGCCTAAGCCGCAAATGTCGTCATGTTTCTTGTTAACCATGAAGGATGACAGCATATCGGGTATTTATGACACCTTAAAACAAACTGCACAAATTTCGCAAAGTGCAGGTGGTATCGGTCTGAGCATACATAACGTTCGTGCAACCGGTTCGTACATCAGCGGTACTAACGGTACCAGCAACGGTATTATCCCGATGCTGCGTGTATTTAACGATACTGCCCGTTACGTTGACCAGGGCGGCGGCAAGCGTAAAGGTGCTTTTGCCATCTATTTAGAACCATGGCATGCCGATATTTTTGAGTTTTTAGATTTACGCAAAAATCACGGTAAAGAAGAAATGCGTGCCCGCGATTTATTCTACGCATTATGGGTAAGCGATTTGTTCATGAAACGCGTAGAGGCCAATGAGGACTGGAGCTTGTTCTGTCCGCATGAAGCACCAGGTTTAGCCGATTGTTTTGGCGCCGAGTTTGAAGCTTTATATACTAAATACGAAGCTGAGGGCCGTGCCCGCAGAAAAGTTAAAGCGCAAGAGTTGTGGTTTGCCGTTTTAGATGCCCAGGTAGAAACCGGTACCCCATACCTGTTGTACAAAGATGCAGCTAACAGCAAATCGAACCAGCAAAACTTAGGTACTATTAAGAGCTCCAACTTATGTACCGAAATTATGGAGTATACCTCTGCCGATGAGGTAGCGGTATGTAACCTGGCTTCGTTAGCATTGCCACGCTTTATTAAAGACAACCAGTTTGACCACGAGAAACTTTACGAGGTAACTTATCAGGCTACATTAAACCTGAACAAGATTATCGACTATAACTACTATCCGGTTAAAGAGGCGGAATACTCAAACCTGCGTCACCGTCCGATTGGTTTAGGTGTACAGGGTTTGGCTGATACGTTTATTTGCTTGCGTATGCCATTTGAAAGCGACGAGGCTAAGCAACTGAATAAAGAGATATTCGAGACTATCTACTTTGCTGCCATGACGGCTTCTAAAGACTTGGCTATTAAAGATGGTCCGTACGAAACTTTTAAAGGTTCGCCGTTGTCGCAAGGTAAATTCCAGTTTGATATGTGGGGTGTTAAACCGGCCAGTAACCGTTGGGATTGGGAAAACCTGCGCCTGGATGTAATGAACCATGGCGTGCGTAACTCGCTGTTAGTAGCGCCAATGCCTACGGCATCTACCTCGCAAATTTTGGGTAACAACGAGTGTTTTGAGCCATATACTTCTAACATTTATACCCGCCGTGTATTGAGTGGCGAGTTTGTGATTGTAAACAAGCACCTGCTGCGCGATTTGGTTGACTTAGGTTTGTGGAACAGCCGCATGAAAGACACTATCATCAGCGCTAACGGTTCTATCCAGGATATCGCTGAGATTCCGCAAAATATCAAAGATTTGTACAAAACTGTTTGGGAAATCAAGATGCGTAATATCATTGATATGGCTGCCGACCGTGGTGCCTATATCTGTCAGTCGCAGTCGCTTAACTTGTTCATCAATGCGCCAAATGCATCTAAATTAACTTCGATGCACTTCTACGCCTGGAAAAAAGGTTTAAAAACCGGTATGTATTACCTGCGTACTCAGGCGGCATCACAAGCGGTTAAGTTTACCATCGAAAACCAGGGTGGTAAAAACATGGACCCGGTTATTCCTGCGCAAGTGGCTCAAATTGCCGACGACGTGCCTGCCGGACCAACCTGTTCAATGGAAGAAGGCTGCGTAACCTGTTCTGCATAAACATAAGGTATCACCTTCCACAATAAATAATGACTAAGCCCTGAAGTTTCAACGCTTCAGGGCTTTTATCTTTGTAGCCTATGTATGTCATCTTTCAAAAGCATGAAACTGTTCAATGCGACCGCTGCCGCACCACTTTTGAATGCAAGGCTAATTCATACACTAAATGTCAGTGCAGCGCTGTACAACTCACCATTAATGAGGTGCAATACGTAAGCGAATTATATGATGGCTGTTTATGCGTTAATTGTTTGCTGGAACTGCAGAGAGAATATCAGGAGAATCAATAATAGTGCTTTACCGCTGGTATTTCCAGTTTTTTGATTTACCCTCGGCTAACCATTCAACCGCTGTTTGCATGCGTTTTTGTCGGGTAGCCTCTGTTTTGGCTTCTACAATCCAATCCACATATTCCTTTTTGTGCGAATAGCTGCCTTTCTCAAAGTTTTCCTGCGCCTGCGGGTAATCTTTTAAAAATTCGATAAAATATTCCGGAACTAACAATTCGGTTTTAGCAACAGGCTTGGCTTTAGGTACTTTTACGCCTTGCTCATTCAGTAGTATCGCTTCATGAATGTACTGAATCAGTAATTCATCGGCAGGCAAATCGTCGAGGCTGGTAACGCGACCCAACTGGCCCATGCTGTTATCTTCTTTAACGTTGAGAATCTTGTCCGGGTCGGCCAGCATGGCGCCTTTCCAGAAGCCAAAAGAGCAATGCTCTTTAAAAGCTGCCATATTACAAAGCGCGCCCTTGTATTCAAAAAAAGGCATACTCCATTTCATGGTTTCCTTAATTTGTGGAGAAGCACGGTGAACTAATTGTCGTAAATGATTTAAAATGGGTTGCGCAAATTCAGCCGATTTGCTGATGTAAGCGTCAATTCGGGGATCGGTTTGGCTCATGGTTCAATTAATTGGAGTGACAATGTAAGCACATCACCTAAAAAATGCAAATGCCGCATTGAACACCTATCGGCATAAAGCACCCCAATTACAAAACGTGACCTAAGCGATTCGAATCGAGCTTTATGAGGATAAACAATAAGATGGTAAAGCTCCATAATGACGAACCACCGTAGCTGATAAACGGTAAGGGGATACCGATTACCGGCACTACACCTATGGTCATACCGATATTGATGACCACGTGAAAGAAGATAATCGACGCCACACCATAACCATATACCCTCGAAAACGGCGAACGCTGTCGTTCGGCCATCATGATAATACGCAGAAGCAAAAACATATACAGGCCAATGACTACCACCGAACCTGCAAAACCCCACTCTTCGCCAACAGTACAAAAAATGAAATCGGTACTTTGCTCGGGTACAAACGAGTATTTGGTTTGTGTACCGTTAAGGTAACCTTTGCCCCAGAGCTTGCCCGAGCCAATGGCGATTTTAGACTGGTTTACATTATAGCCCACCCCCCTTATATCACTTGAGATACCCAAAAGCTCATCGATACGCGATTTTTGGTGCGGCTGTAATACATTTTTATAGATAAAATTAACGCTAAAAATAAAGCCAATGGCAAGCACCAAACCGCCTACCAGGCCAACGATGGTTTCGCGCTTTAACCGGAATAAGAAGATACCTGCTACCGTTAACACCACTAACACCCCTATAACGTATAACTGGTTAAACAGCAGCGAACAGATAAATAGTACGATAGATAAGCCTGCAATAATTAAAAAGTAAGGCGACAGGCCTTCGCGGTACAAGACGAAAATAAGTGAGCAGAATACCAGGGTAGACCCGGTATCCGGTTGCAGCATAATAAGCAACATGGGCAGGGCAATGATACCTGCCGCTATGAAGAAGGATTTTAACTCGGTAATGCGAATATTAATACCGCTCAGGTAACGCGCCAGCAACAAACACGTGCTAAACTTAGCAAACTCCGATGGTTGTAATTTAAAGCTGCCTAAGGGTATCCAGGCTTGGTTACCGCCTACGTTGCGGCCAACTACCAGTACCACCATCAACAGCAATACCGTGACGACGTAAAAAACCGGAGCTACACTGATAAAAAAGCGGCTGTCGAGCAGCAAAATAACACCGCCCAATACAACGGCCGATATGA
>CAJYSL010000301.1 GCA_913777515.1 uncultured Mucilaginibacter sp. | reverse complement strand
CGGTATATAGCATAAAATTTGTTAGAGCCCGAAAATACATCATTGCCTTTCAGGTAGCTAAATCCTAAGATTAAGATAACCAGGCCAACAACGGTTACAATGCCAATTTTAGTTTCGTTATTTATTTTCAAGGTAGCTGAATTAAATGTGTACTGTTGTTATTGAGGCACTTGCTCAACCTCTCTTTTATATTGTTTAATTGCTCTAACAATCGAATTTACAATTTCGTTTTGCCCTTCGTCTGAGTTTAAGTAATCTTCTTCTTCCGGGTTATTTATAAAACCTGTTTCTACCAGGATGGATGGCATCGAAGTTTGGGCCAAAACCTGTACGCCCTGCTCAATTACACCCAAACTGTTACGGCCATCGGTATTTACAAACTCATTATTTACCAGGTTGGCAAAGTGTATGCTCTGCTTACGGTATTTATCCCTGAAGATGTTTAGCGTAATTGCATCCTCCGGAGACAATGCTTCTACTTCTTTTTTAGAATAAGCCTTTTCTTCCTCAGCAAACTGGTTCTCCATAATCGCTGCCACCTGCTCGCCCGACCGCCTGAAGATGTTAACCAGTAACAAAACTCCTTTTCCTGAACGGTTAGGTACCGAAACTGTTTTTCCGTTCACCACTTTTCTAACATTGGGCAAAGAGTTGCAATGCAGTGAGATGTATAAATTGGCCTTGTTTTCGTTAGCCATAACCGCACGCAAACCGTTGTTTACAAACACGTCGGTTGTGCGGGTCATCAATACATTCAAATCTTTTATTTCTTTTTGAACGGCTTGCTGCAATTTTAGCGCTATCGCTAACGTTACATTCTTTTCCAACGAATAGGCTCCCGATGCACCGGTTGCCCGCCCACCGTGGCCGGCATCAATAACAATGGTGCGCAGTTTAAATCCGCTTGCAACAACAGACGAGTCGTTGCTTTCCGGATGGCCTGTAGCAAACGCAACATTTATAAACGAAACGAAGAATGCTGATAAACCATAAATCAATAGTTTGAAACTTTTATTTTTCATTATTTTTGGACCGCGTTAACTTTATCTGCAAAAATACTATTCATAATCAATTTTGAAATTTCTCAGGTTTTTTTTTCTAATAGCCATTGTTTTGATAGTTAATGCGATAGCTCATGCCAAAAGGCATGGTTACATTAAACCTGCGTTATTAATTGATACCATCATTAAGCTCGACTCGGTTAAAGACAAAAAATTGCTCCGGGCTAACAAGCGTAAATCTGGTAAAAACTCAGCTGCAGACACTACTAAAAAGCGCCAACCTACTGATACGACTAAAAAAAATGGTCAGGGTTTACAGTCGCGTGTAAAAGCTGTAGGCGGCGATAGTACATATTACGATGCCGAGCGAAAATTAAAATATTATTTCGGTAATGCACGGGTTACCTACGGAGAGTTTTCGCTGGATGCAGATTACATTCGTATTGACGAAAAAAAGCAATTGATTTTCGCCAGCGGGCGTAAAGACCCTAAAACACGTCGTTATGGTAACCGGCCAATTGCCAAAAACGGCAACGAAAGCCCTTTAACGGCCGATTCTATTTTGTATAACTACAAAACTAAAAAGGCTTACTCTTATAATACATCCACCGAACAAGAAGGTAACTTTATTACCGGTGGCGAGGCCAAAAAGCTGAATGAAACGGAAGTGGCTTATCACAATATTTTGTTCAGTACCTGTTCGTTACCTTATCCTGATACTCACTTCGGTATCGTGATTACCAAAGGTATCGGTGAAAAAAATCGGATTATATCCGGTCCGGCGTACCTGGAAATAGCTGGTGTGCCATTGCCGCTGGCCGTGCCTTTTGGCTTTTTTCCTAAGCCTAACAGCCGTGCATCAGGTTTTATCCTGCCGTCGTTTGGTGAGGATGCCCGTTTGGGTTTCTTTTTGCGGAATTTTGGCTATTATAAAGCCTTTAGCGACTACCTGGATTTAACCACGATGGGTAGCTATTACTCACGCGGTTCTTACGAGATTGGTACCACGGCCCGTTATTTAAAACGTTACAACTACCAGGGTACTTTAGCGCTTAATTATGGCTCGCACAATTATGGTGTACAGGGCGACCCTTATGTTAAAGACTTTAGCATCCAGTGGACTCACTCGCAGGACGCCAATGCACATCCCGGTACTAACTTCAGTGCATCGGTAAATGCTGCAACGTCTACCTTTTATCAAAATAACCCGGCTACCACCAACTATAACTTACAACAGTTAACGCAAAATAACCTGCGTTCGAGTATTGCCTACTCACATACCTGGGCCGGTACACCGTTTAACTTTACGGCCAACTTGTCGCATAGCCAGGATTTAAGTAAAAAAACAGTTTCGCTGGAACTGCCTACCTTTAACTTTAACATGACCTCCATCAGTCCGTTCGATTCCAAGAATAGGGTAGGCGAGCAAAAATGGTATCAAAAGTTAACAGTAAGCTACACCTTGCAGGGTACCAATAAAATTAATGCGGTACCGGAGTCGCAGTTATTTCAAAGCGAAACTTTAACCAAAAGACTGCAATCGGGCTTTCTGCACCAGATACCGGTGGGCTTGAATTTGAATGTATTTAAATACTTTCAGTTTAACACCAGCGCTAACTACACCGAGCGCTGGACTTTCCAAACTATCCGCCAGCGCTATGCGCGTGGTAGTATCAATGGTAAGTCAGAACTCATTACCGATACTATTCCTGGTTTTGCGCGTAACGGAGAATACTCTATTAATGGCGGTTTTTCTACCAAAGTATATAACCGTTTAGATTTTAAAGGTAACGGCGCTTTAAAAGCCATCAGGCACGTGATGACGCCTAACATCAGCTTTAACTACCGTCCTGATTTTGGCGACCCGGTATATGGTTATTACCGTACGGTGGTTAGTGATGCTGTAGTGCCTTATCCGGCCACCGCATCGAGGTATTCTATCTTCAGTAACACCGTTTACGGCGGACCAAGTGCAGGCAAGTTTGCAGGTATCAGTTTTTCACTCGATAATACCATCGAAGCTAAAATGAAGGCTAAGAGCACCGATACCTCGGGTGCCGACCGCAAGGTGTCGATATTACAAGGTTTGAGTTTGGCCGGTTCTTATAATTTTGCTGCCGATTCATTCCGGTTGTCAACCATATCCCTTAACGCTCACACGGCTATATTTAATCAAAAAGTGAGCATCAGCGTTAACGGTACGCTTGATCCCTATGTAACGCAAATTATAGACTCTGTAAGTAATGGTGTTGTTACGCGTACGCCAAGGCAAATTGATCGGTATACCTTCCAAAACGGTCGGTTCCCGGCATTAACTAACTTAAGTTTTTCAACAAGTTTCAGTTTAAACTCTAAGGCCAACTCGGGCCGCACGCGTCCGGCAAGCACGCTGCAAAATATGACCAGTGCGCAGGCGCAGCAACTGGCACTGATTGACAGCGATCCCAGCCGGTATGTTGATTTTAACGTGCCTTATAATGTGAGCGTTAATTTTAACTTAAACTATGCCAATACTTATGTCGCTAAAACCATATCAAGCACGGTGAGTGCCAGCGGTGACGTTAATATTTCGCCTAAGTGGAAAGTGCAGTATACTACAAATTATGACTTCAGGGCCAAACAAATTGGCATTACGCAGTTTTCTATCTATCGTGATTTGCATTGCTGGGATTTATCGTTCCGCTGGACTCCCTTTGGCGTTTACAAATCATTTAGTGTTGATTTAAGGGTAAAAGCATCTATTTTGCAAGACCTTAAATTAAGTAAGCGTAGAGATTACTACAACAATTAATTGCATGCTGGCAGAAATTATTACTATTGGCGATGAAATACTCATCGGCCAGATTGTGGATACCAATTCGGCCTGGATGGCCCAGGAACTTAATGCCGTTGGCATTCGCATCAAGCAAATATCCTCGGTATCTGACGACCGCGAACATAT
>CAJYSL010000300.1 GCA_913777515.1 uncultured Mucilaginibacter sp. | reverse complement strand
GTTCACTGATTTCGCGCGATGTGATGGGGTCTAAACCGGTCGTAGGTTCGTCGTAAAGCATGATTTCAGGCTTTACAATCAACGTTCGGGCTAAACCTACCCGTTTACGCATCCCGCCCGATAAATCAGAAGGCATCTTATCTATGGCCTCCGGAAGGCCTATTCCTTCCAGCACCTCCTGCACCCGCTGGTCAATTTCGTTTTGGTCTTTAATCTTCATCACACGGGTAAGCGCAAATTCCAGATTTTCTTTTACCGTCATCGAGTCGTATAAGGCGCCGCTTTGAAATAAAAATCCAACCTTGGTACGCAAGTCTTTGAGTTCTTCGTTATTCAATTCAGGTACTTCCCGACCAAACACTTTTACCGAGCCTTCATCAGGCGTAAGTAACCCCACAATACATTGAATAGTTACAGATTTGCCCTGGCCCGACCGCCCGAGTACAATTAGGTTTTCGCCACGATGCAGTTTTAGGTTAATATTTTTTAGTACCTCTTTATCGCCAAAACACTTCCGCAGGTTATTAATCTCCACCACTACCTCTTCCGTCCGTTGCCGGTTGTGCTCATCTTTTAAACGGTGCTGCTTTACTGTCTCCATCATTAATAAAACAACAGGTTTGTAATTTGAACAGCTAGCATATCAATAAAGAAAATCCACAATGATGCTGTTACCACCGCCGAGTTGGCCGCCACACCCACGCTTTCGGTACCCTTGTTTGATGTAAACCCTTTATAGCAACCCACAAAACCAATAGCAAAACCAAAGAAAACAGTTTTAATAAGGGCAGGCAGGTAGTCCGTAAAATCGAGCGCAGATACGCATTTGGTAAAGTATAAGTTGAAGGCAATGTCATCCATAATATTCAGAGCTACGTAACCGCCAATTAATGATATCAGGTCGCCGATCATGGCCAATAAGGGCACCATTAAGCTTGTAGCCAGTATACGGGTAACTACCAGGTATTGCACCGGATTAGCGCCCGATACTTCCATAGCATCAATTTGCTCGGTTACGTTCATGCTGCCCAGTTCGGCCCCTATACTCGATGCTATTTTGCCAGCACAAATAATGGCCGTAATAACCGGACCTATCTCGCGTACCACCGCAACAGAAAGTGTATGCGGCAACATACTCTCGGCACCAAAATCAACCAGGGTGGGCCGTAATTGTAAAATAAGCACCAACCCCATAATGAATGAGGTAATGCCTACCAGCATAATAGACCTATACCCTATCTCGTAGCATTGCCGCACAAACTCCGACCACTCAAAGCCACCTGAAAAGGTATTGCGAAAAAATCGGCCTAAAAAAACGGTCTGGTCACCTACGCTTTCCACCCATTTTCGCCAGCCGGAATTCATAATCTGTTCTGCCATAAAAATTGTAGCCTAAGCAATCAATAAACGATTTGTAGATAATTGGTTTAAGCGGCTTTATACAGCCGATAGCCGCAGAGCGACCATAATAAGTTCATGAGACAGTTTACTATCGATTTGAAACCGGAGATGAACGTACAACCTAAACATACAAGTTTTACGTTTTGTTTTTCGGTCACTTATTCCTACTGCCTGATAGGTGTTTAAACATGCACTTAATAGTGTTTGATAAGTTTGTGTATCTTTGTAATTAAGGATAAAACTATGGCAAACAAAGCAGTTATAACGGGAGCGAGTGGATTGATAGGTAGCGAGTTGCTGCAACTTCTTTTGCAAAGCCAGCAGTACAATGAAGTACTGGCCTTAGTACGCCGTGAATTGCCTGTTAACCATAAAAGGCTGGTACAACTGGTAGTCAATTTTGACCAGTTAGAACAGCATCAGGCGGCTATAAACGGGCATGCTGTATTTTGTTGCCTGGGGTCTACCCGCAGTAAAACGCCGGACTTGTCGGTTTACCGGAAGATAGACCACGACTACCCGGTTAAATTAGCGCAAATAGCCAGGCAAAATAAAATACCACATTACCATTTGGTATCTGCCATTGGTGCCGACAGTAAATCGGGTAATTTTTATACCAAGCTTAAGGGGCAAACAGAAGATGATATTCAGCAAGTATGTATACCATCTCTGCATATATACCAACCTTCTCTTTTGACGGGTAACCGCAAAGAGTTCAGGTTAGGCGAAAAAATAGCGACAGTTGTGATGAAGGTGATTGACCCATTACTATTCGGTTCGCTCCAGAAATATAAAAGCATACCTGCTTCCACTGTTGCGCAAGCTATGTATCGTCAGTCTTTAAATAAAGAAGAAGGTGTATTTATACACCCTTCAAATCATATAAAACAATTAGCGTGAGCACTTATTTATCAGCAGAAAATTTAGGTCATTCTTTTCATGACCATTGGCTGTTTCGTAACCTTACTTTAGGTATCAACCGCGGCAGGCGGGTAGCTTTGGTGGGTGTAAACGGAGCAGGTAAATCTACTTTACTAAAATTACTATCCGGTAAGATATCCCCTACCGAAGGTAAAATTGTTTCAGCCCGCGATTTACGGCCGGGTTACCTGGAGCAAGACCCTTTGTTTGAAAAAGGTGCTACCATCAGCGATTACATCTTTCACAAAGATAATATACAGCAACAACTTATATTGAAATATGAGCAGCTGTTGGAGAACGAGCCTGACAATACCAAAGCCATTGAAAAAATAACAGAAGAGCTAAGCGCCGTTAACGCCTGGGAATATGAATACCAGATAAAAAATATTTTAGGCCGCTTAGATATACATCAGCTTCAGCAGCGTATAGATACACTATCAGGTGGGCAAAAGAAACGCCTGGCACTGGCCAAGCTGTTGATTGAAGACCCGGATGTTTATGTATTGGACGAGCCAACCAACCACCTGGATATTGACACGATAGAATGGTTAGAAAAATTATTGACGGAGGGCGCTAAAACCATCCTGATGGTAACGCACGACCGTTATTTTCTGGATAACGTGTGTAATGAAATTATAGAGATAGACCGGGGTAAGATATTTACTTATAACGGCAACTATCAATATTTTTTAGAGAAGAAAGCCGAACGCGAAGCTAATAACGAAGCCCAGTTTCAGAGAAATTCAAACCTACTGAAGAAAGAACTGGAATGGATGCGCCGTCAGCCACAGGCACGCGGTACTAAATCTAAGTCGCGCATTGATGCTTTCTACGAGCTGGAAGAAAAAACCAAGAATGCTGGGCCTAACGCCAAGGTGGAGTTGAGCGTTAAAACATCCCGCCAGGGAAATAAGATTATGGAGGTCCACCATATCGCTAAAGCATTTAATGGTAAACCCATCATCAGCGATTTTAATTACGTTTTCAAAAAAGGCGACCGTATAGGCATTGCCGGTAAAAACGGCGCCGGCAAATCAACCTTGCTTAATATATTTACCGGACATATACAGCCCGATAGCGGTGTGATTGAAAAAGGGGAAACCACGGTAATCGGTTATTTTAACCAAGCCGGCATGAGCTTTAAGGATGATGAGCGGGTAATTGATGTGGTGAAAAATGTTGCTGAATACATCACCATGGCTGATGGCAAAACTATTTCTGCCGCGCAATTGCTCACGCTATTTCTCTTCCCTCCTGCCCGCCAGTATGGTTTTATTTCCTTATTAAGCGGTGGCGAAAAAAAACGTTTGCACTTGCTGAATATCCTGATGAAGAATCCAAATTTCCTAATTCTGGATGAGCCAACCAATGATTTAGATATCGATACTTTGAATGTACTGGAGGAGTTTTTAACCAATTACACCGGTATTTTATTGATGGTATCGCACGACAGGTATTTATTGGACAAGCTGACTGACCAGTTGTTTATTGTAGAAGGTAATGGTGTGGTTGATATTTACAACGGCAACTATTCGTCTTTCCGTTTAGAGCAGGAAGAAGCTAAACAGGCCTTAAAAAATAAACCAG
>CAJYSL010000299.1 GCA_913777515.1 uncultured Mucilaginibacter sp. | reverse complement strand
ATACAAAACAACAATATTGAAAAGCCACGAACATAACTCTCAATGAGTGTCTGTATGTAGCCTTTAATTACAGATAGCTAAGTTGCCGCCTGTTGCGGGGCTGTTTTTTTACGATGAATATTTTACTTGTGTCAGGGCCGGGCATATCACTCAAAGAGCCTTACAGTAGTGGTATTGAGACATTCATGGTTTCATTAGCCGATCGGCTTATTGGTGAAGGTCATGTGGTAGACGTGGTTGCCCACGATGCAGAAGCTAGGGCTACATTCAAACTGGTTAATCCGTTTACTGGGCGTAGTTTGGTAAAATTGGGTTTTATCAAGCGTTTTCAGGAGAAGCTTCAGTTCAAGAAATTGGATGTTGGTTCGTACGACCTTATTCACTACCATATGTTTTACCCGCATTTGTTAAAAGCTGGAATGCGTTTTAACAAACCATCGTTGCTGACCTTACATTCACCGGCAGACTCAAAAAGAATAGCTGTCTATCAAAAACTTTCCCAAAAGAGCGACTTGACTTTCGTAGCCGTATCAAAACGAATTAAACAACAATGGGATAGCGCGTTACGTGTAGACATGCCGCTAATTGATAACGGCATCAACATGGATGTTTGGCCCACTAAAAATTCAGCAGATCGTGAATATTTGCTTTGGTCGGCCCGAATCAATGAACAAAAAAATGTGGCCGATGCTATTCGGGTGGCGCGGCACATGCAATTGCCATTAAAAATTGCCGGTAAAATTGCTGACCAGCATTATTTTAATGTAAATGTTAAACCGCATCTTGGTGGCCTGATTGAATATGTTGGGCATGTGAACCAGCGCGAACTTAATGTTTTAGCAAAAAAGGCGATAGCTTATTTGGCAACGGCAACCTGGCAAGAACCGTTTGGTTTGGCCGCTTTAGAGATGCTGGCGAGCGGCGTGCCCGTTGTTGGTTATCATACCGCAGTTCCGCCTGATTGGGAAAATGAAAGCGTATTGATAACAAAATCCAATCGTTGGCAAAACCTGATAGCATTGGTTGAAAAGAGTCATACGGTTAGTGCAGAAACTTGTAACGCATTTGCATCGGGCATGAATATACAAGCCATGACCTCAAAATATGTAAAGCTCTATCAGCAAATGTTATCAAAGAAACAGATTATCGGAGACGTTACGTCTTCAGACCCATACTTGGTGCAACCGTCCGTTGAGCAAACGCAAGTGTTCAACTAATATTTAGAAGATGAAGATTGCCGTAATAGCCAAAACCCGACTACCCATAGCCGAGCCGTTTCGGGGAGGCCTGGAAGCTTTTACGCACGCGTTGTGTAAGGAGTACATCAGTCTTGGGCACGAAGTAATCCTTTATGCACACGCTGATAGCAATCCTGCATTAAACATTAAGGGTTTTTACGGCGATGAATACCGTGAACAGTATCATTTTGAGATTTACGAGAACGACGAATACCTGTCTATACTGAAAGATATTGAACAGAATGATTTTGATCTCGTGCATAATAATTCTACGCACGAGTTGCCTGTAATTTGGGGGGCTAAGGCCTCAATTCCCGTGGTTACAACCATACATACGCCGCCAATCAGCAAGCTGAAAGCGGCCATTAAGATTTGCTCACATTCACCAAATCTTCATTTTGCGTTTCCTTCAAATAATTTCAAGGCGACGTGGCAACCCTATTTGGATAGCGATTCCATGGTAATTTATAATGGAGTTGACTTGGCTCAGTGGCCGCTTATGCGCACCAGGCGGGATTATTTGCTATGGTTTGGAAGAATAGTCCATGCTAAAGGTTTGGATATTGTAATGGATGCAGCTAATGAGTTGAAAATGCCTTTAAAATTTGCAGGACCTTTGGATGACCGAAAATATTTTGATGAACAAATACAGCCCCGCATGCAGGAAACGGATACTTATCTTGGTCATTTAACACAAACGGAGATACAGCTGCAGATGAAAGGTGCTGCTGCTGCTGTCAGTGCCGTGCGCTGGGAAGAACCATTTGGCCTTACCAATATCGAAGCGATGTCATCAGGTGTGCCGGTGGCAGGATTTGACCGCGGGGCATTTGCTGAACTGGTTAATGCTGACAGTGGAGTGATTGCGGAACAGCGAAATGTAAAATATCTCGCTAAGGCCATTACTGCCGCCATACCACTCGAGAGCGATAAGGTAAGGCGACAAGCAGAAAGATTTTCTTTAAAAACGATGGCAACAAACTACATCAATTATTTTGAGACACTGATATGAAGATACTCATCGTTGCCGGTCCGTTTATTTCGCTGCGTGAACCTTATAATGGAGGTACAGAAGTATTTATTGTTGAGCATGCTAATGAATTGGTGCGTTTAGGACACACTGTTGATGTTATAGCTAAAGATGCCGATGAAAAGAATCTGTTTAGGGTAATTGAGTTTCAGGAAAGCCCGCTAAGCATGAAAGATGATTCGTACCGGCCCTGTCCGGAGCCACTTGGCCAGCAACACTACCAGGCGCTGCAATACAGTATGTTTGATGTTGAGCCGTACGATATTATCCATTACAATTCATTCATCCCCGAAATTTATGCAGTCGGCGCGCTTTTTAAAAAGCCAAGTGTACTCACATTACATCTTCCGCCATTAGAAAAATTTGTACTGATATATCAGTTTTTTTTAAAGCATGCACCGGTATGGCCTGTTACGGTTTCGAGCCGGATGGGCAAACAATGGCAGCCTTTACTCAGCAAAAATGTAGAAGTGATTTTAATCGGAACATCACTGCAAAAATGGAAGATGAAAACAGAGCGCTCCAACGGCTATTTGTTGTGGTGCGGACGTATCACTAAAGAAAAGAATGTTGAAGCAGCTATACAACTGGCCAATCATTTAAAAAAGCCATTAAAGATTGTCGGTGCTATTTTCGATAAAGAGTACTTTCAAAACATTGTACAGCCACAATTGAACGGTGATGTAGAATACATTGCTCATGTTAATCAGCAAAAGTTAAATGAGCTTGCGATAGACGCTTCGGCATATTTAGCGACCGCTACCTGGGAAGAGCCTTTCGGTACGGTTATCGTTGAGATGCTGGCATGTGGCTTACCTGTAGTGGGATTTGCTACCGCTATACCGCCAGAACTGCGCAACTCAGAGGTGGCCATTGCCGCTGATTCACATAACTGGGAGGATTTGATAGAGCCATTGCATAAGGTTGCAAAGGCGGACCCGGAAACATGCAGAGATTTTGCAGCTTTATTTGATATGAAAAAAACGTCCGAGGCTTATGTAAAGCTGTACGAAAGCGTTGCTCAAATGGCTATCTCATGAGTAAGCCTTCACTTTTTTTCTTTGTACATGCACACGGAAACGGGCATCGGGCAACGTTTAATATGCTCTATCCTGAGTTATCGGCGTTTTTTGAGGTAATAGCGGTTACCACAAACAGCCAAATAACTACATATTTGCAACAAGAGCTTAAGGTTAAAGTGCTCGAACTCCCTCCTAAGTATCCGGTTGAATATGAGGTACCGGAGCATACATTTTCAAAAGCTTTTGAAGTTACACCTTATGCCATTGAACCGGCAGGGCGTGCAAGAGCACTGGCTGAAGCGATAGAACATTATCAGCCTAAAGCTTTTTATTGCGATGGGGTTCCTGAATTGGCTATTATGGTTCGTGGCATGGGGGTACCTGTTGTATTAATACATCTGCCCGGAAATTTGATGAATGACCCGACACAGATTTTTGCTCATGAACTGGCCGAGCACATTATAGCTCATTTTCCTATCTGCCTCGAACAGGCAGTATATCCTTTTGCATCAAAAACCTATTATAGCGGATATCTTTCAAAGTATGCCGGTCAAAAAAGCTCGCGAGATAGACTATCCGACAATAGTCAGGTCACTGTTTTATTAGGCTACGACAATTACGATATATCGGTGCTTGAAAATATGACAGCGGATGAGAACACGCATTTTGTAATTATTGGTAATAAACAAAATTATAATTTAGGTGAAAATTGTGTTCAGCTCGGTCCGGTTAAAGATATCAGCGAAGTAATTGCCGGAGACATAGTTATTTCGGCAGCCGGTCAAAACACCGTTGCCGAGCTTTTGTCTTTGGATAAACGTTTGATTTTGCTTCCAGAGCGCAGACCGTACGACGAGCAAGCGGTACATGCCAAAATGTTAGCCGAAAAGCAGGTTGCGTTGTTAGCTCAGGAAATCTTTGATGCACAACAGTGGCAAGCCATTATAAAAGAAGCAAGGACATTTAAACCGTTGAGCAATAATTTGCTAAATGCTGCAGCGCCCAAGGCTATTGCGCAAAAAATGAGAGACTGGTATGCGTGAATTTAGCGTGGTGATTATTGTAAAAGGTAGGCGAAAGCAATTAGCTAATCTTTTAGATTCTATTCGGGCATCAACTGTTCTTCCCGGCGATATACAAATTGTATTTATGGATGAGCCTGATGGTTTTTCCATTCCTGATGGATTAAATGTAAACACACTGGCGCTAAATGAATTAGATGCACTGCCGTTAGCTGCAGCGCGCAATAGAGGTACGGCTGCTACAAATACCAACAATGTCATTTTTATAGATGTAGATTGCATTGTATCGCCAACGCTGTTTGCAAACATGCTGATGAACTTGCAGGCAAATAATGTTATTGCCGCTTACCCTTTATACCTGCCTTTGTTACCCGATTCGGGAAATTACGAAGGATTGAAAGACAAAGCGGTAACTCATCCTGCCCGGAAAGAAATACAAGCAGGTCAGCCCGTCCATCATTTGCAGTTTTGGTCTTTGATATTTGCTATACAAAAACAAACATTTGACAACATTGGTGGCTTCGATGAATCTTTTACGGGTTATGGTGCAGAGGATACTGATTTTGCCATGGCTTTTCATGAGGCAGGAGTAGAGCAGATATTTGTAAAAGATTATGTGCTCCATCAATACCACGACAAGTATGACCCACCTTTAAACCATTTCAATTCAATTATTGAGAACGCCATACGTTACCGTCAAAAATGGAATATTTTGCCGATGCAGCGTTGGCTAAAATCGTTTGAAGCCATGGGATTGATTGAAATCGATACGGCTGGTCAAATAATCGTTAAACAACAACCTGAAAGCCTCCAGCTGAAAAGTTGTTTATCGGCTAATCCTTATTAAGAAGACGTTTATAACGCTTTAAGCTGATAGAGTGATGTGCTTCAAAATTGAACACATACTATTTCATCAACTATATTAAATACACCCAGTGCTTCTTTGATGAGAAGCACTGGGTGTATGGTAAATTCTATTAATCAAAATCACAAAGTGATTCTACATAATCTTTACTGCCGTCCGTTACCCAAGCGTCAAGCTGGGCCGGGTCTTTCATTTGTTGGCCGCGCAAGCGGGGTACAATCAGGTAACCGCATTTAAGGTCGCTGAGGGCGGTCATGTCAGTCCACAACTTCTCTATTTGCGCAACCGGGTAAATGTCCTCCTGTGCATGACCCCAACGATATTTTACATCTTTAATGGTTACATACGTCGGTATACGGTGAGCTACGGTACGTACAGCTTTGGCCAGTTGCGAAGCATCGCCTTGCTGAAGGTCTTGACGGGTCAAGCCAAAAAGCGCCAGCAGTGGGTCAATCTGTATCCAGGTAGTGTTTGAGTTGTAATAGCTTAGTTTCAACTCATCTTCCTCATGCGGTTGGGCCAAACCTTCGAGCAAACGTAGTTTGCTGTTAATTTTAGCTAAACCACCGCCACGGTCATCAATATGGCGGGGGATAACTTCAAAAGTCAGCACGTTGCCCGATTGCAGGTGATAGCTCAGTGCAGCCGGATTAATATCAGCTCCCAGCGTGTCAATGTTGTGCAGCATCAAGGTTTCTACCTGCGGATGCTCTGCCAGTAATTTGGCCAGCGTGCCGTTGCGGAGCAGGTTAGATACCTCATACCAATGCCCCAATGGCGAAAACCGTTGCGAGGCCACGTTATCTACATAATCACTGCCTTCGCCTTTAGCTTTAGCCCAGCTAATCATGCTCTGCCTTACTGCATCGCGTACCTTCTGTTTATTTTCGTCCAGGGTTTCCTGCGGCATATCTTCCCACAAAAAGCGCAAATCGCGCTCCATCGGTACAAAACGCTGCCCGATTGAGCGCCCTGCCGACAGGTATACCGGCCCGTCGTAAGCAAAGTTATGGGTTTCGTTCAGGTTGCTTTGTATCGGCGCATGGGTGAGGTAGCTTGTAGCCACTACATGCGGCACATGGGTGCTAAATTTTTCGGCGGTTTTTTTAGTTTTTGCCAGGTGTATTTCTAAAAAGCTGCGGTGTCTGCCGGCCATTTCCACAAATGGATTAATGGCTTTAATCACGCCGGCACCTTTAGTCCAGCGGGTGCCTATACCGGCGGCCAGGCTCATTACGGCTACTTTACCGGCTTTAATTGCCTTAATACCTTCAGCTGTTGCCTCTACTTGTTCTATCGAACTGATTTCGCCAGGTTCTACGTCTTCAATCAAAGTTTCGGCAGGTAGCCGATTGCGGGATAATCCTATGCGACCTTTCTGAATTTCTTCGCGAATTTCTTCGTGCTGAATAAAGTCAAAGCCGTTTTCTCTTTTGATAGCATCTGCTTTTTGATGCTCAACCGATTGATTTCCCTGGCTCGATGGGTCTGAAACCTGGAACAAGTTGCTGACAATAGTGCGCAGCAAAGGGTAAGCCAGGTTATTTTGCTGGCAGTGTGTGGTGAAATAATCAATCTCGGCACGACGGATGTAAGAAACAGCCGCAGGGTCTTTTTTTACCAGGCCTGATACATGAATACCATAGTATTGCTCAGGCATCAGCGCCTCGTTACCCTCATGCAGGGTACTCCAGCTGCCTTTATGGTTAATACTCCAGTTATACACTACCGGGTTCATGGCAAAAGGCATCGATGCCGCGAGTTCCTGGCGCGTTTCGCTCAGTATTTCGAGCATTTTGCTTTTTGATTCCTCGTACTTTTCAGGGTTTACAAACGTTCCCATACCGCCGCCCGACATGCCGCCCAGCATCAGGAAGCCATAATAATCGGCACCAAATCTTTGCTTAGCCTTACTGATAATCTGCTCGGTAAAATAAGTTGACGCCCAAGGAATGATA
The DNA here is from genome assembly GCA_913777515.1 of uncultured Mucilaginibacter sp. Classification (GTDB taxonomy): domain Bacteria; phylum Bacteroidota; class Bacteroidia; order Sphingobacteriales; family Sphingobacteriaceae; genus Mucilaginibacter. Next base: position 1,523 of record CAJYSL010000299.1, on the reverse strand, counting down.
GTTTTTATCGGGCCGAAAAAGTTGCTTTCGGTGTTGGCAGCAAGTTTTTTAATGTCGCCCTCTTTAATGGAATCCAAAATGTTTTTGAAAATCTGGTTGGTTTCCTGACGGGCTACCCAATCTTTTTCTGACCGGAGCAAATACTTTTCGGTCACCATTTCCAGTATCGGGCCTACATTAGAGGCCATACCGCCATGCATCAGTACCAACGAATTGGTGATGCGGTCGTAAAACTCAGGGTGTACCCTGTCGCCGGTTAAAATTTCGTGCTTAGGTAGCAGGGAACCTTTGCTGGTGCCAAATTCAGGGTCGCCTTCGCGGGCAAAGGTGCCGTGAATGGCTTTAATGCCAGGCCATACGCCGCCCGAATCCTGCCAGCCGCCACCCGAACCGCCAATCCACTCGCCTAAAATGGCGCGCGAGGCAATCAGCCTGCGTTCGCTTTCTTCCAAGCCGCCTTCTAATTGACGGGTTTGCCCGGTAGCCCGCATCAGCAAGCTGATAATGGAGCCTAATAGGTTGGTAGATACCGCAAAGCGCGAGCCTTTCGGTATATCATTTACCCGGGTCACCAGTTCAATACCCATGCCCGGCCCAACAATATTAGCCAACAGTTTAATAAGCGGCTGGTTAGTCCCTTCAAAAGAAGGAGGAATCAGGCCTGATGCGATGATACCGGCTTTAACCAAGCTCAGGTAATCATTACCAAAGTTAAACAGGTCGTCCAGCTCGGTAATATCTTTAGTGGTGTTTAGGTCTATACTGGTTACACGCAGCACCGGTTCGGGTATTACACGCACGTAGCTATGCAGGGGCGGACGAATATCTTTGTCGCGCCCAAACATGCCAAGGTCTATAGACACGTTTACCACGTTGGCGCCATCGGGATAGTCCATTCCCAAAAAGAAAATGTCTGACCAGCCACTATGCGTTAAATCCATACGCACTGAGGTCTGCTCGTGCAAAATGGGGTAGAATAACGTGCCCTCGCGCCGTTGCAGGAGTTTAGGGTGTATTTTAATAGGATGCTGTTCCAGGTTGCCCGACCTGAACATCCACTGGTTGCCCTTGCTGGAACGTACGCTTTTGCGCACCTGGTTGGCTAACGTTTGGAACGAGAGTTGGTGGTAACACTCGGCCAATGCACTAAACAAGGTAGCATTGGGACCTTGTACTTTCAGCTCCTGGTAAAAAGCATGTATAGCTTGCTCAAACCGACGTGCCAGTAAATCTTCGAAACCGGCGTACGGAACCTTGCCGGTTTTAGGCATTTCTTTAGCGGATATCAGAAAAAAGCGGAAGCCGGCATATAAAAACAGGATGGCCCTAACTTTATCATACAGGTTGGTTGTGGTTTTCCGAAACTCTTCCAGCTCGAGCAGCGCACTAAGCAATTCTTTCGAATTCATGTGCCGGCTGAGCTCAAAAAATGAGCGGTCACGTTTTTGCGGCTCTGCCGATGTGATGGTTTCAATAAATATATTCATCAGGAAAATAGCAGATTATTTACGGCCTTTGGCTTC
>CAJYSL010000298.1 GCA_913777515.1 uncultured Mucilaginibacter sp. | reverse complement strand
ATAGAAACCTTAATCAGCTTGTGGTTGGTGTTGTCACCACCACTTCACGCAGACTACTTACTGATAAATTTCTATATTGCTTCGTGCGCAATGGTATCGAATTTTTTACGGCTACTTGTTTAAACTGGCAACCTTTGTTGCGGCCCGATGAGCATAAGCAAATAGTATTGGACAGCCTGCATTTTTTGGTAAAGCAAAACCGCATTTGGTTATACGGGTACGTGATTATGAACAACCATATTCATGTGCTTTGGTGCAAGCAGGATGCATGGGTTGATAAAAATGTACAGCAGCAGTTTTCTAAGTTTACGGCACAACAGCTTAAGTTCAGCCTGATGGATAAGTACCCGGATTGGCTTACTCATTACGAGAGTACCCAGCGCGACAGAGTTTTCCAATTTTGGGAACGCAGGCCTTTTAAAGCATCCATTTATAACCGGACAGTATTTGAGCAAAAGCTTGAATATATTCACCAAAACCCTGTAAAAGCAGGTTTGTGCAATTTGCCCGAAGATTATCTTTATTCATCAGCCAAGTATTATATCCAAAATGTGGCGGATGACAACCTAACGCATTACATGGAATATATTTGAAGGATATGGGTGTTGGCATGTGCTGATATTCTTGTCTGGCGGGAGGTTGGTGACAACACCAACCTCGGGCTGTAATCACTATATCTGTAGACTTAAAAAGCAGCTTTTTAAGCCTGCGGTTTGTGTTGTAACCAACCGCTTTTACGTCGCTATATCACCGCCCACTTTTAAATTCAACGTAAGGTTAAAACTCCTGCTCATTACCGATGCTCATCGGACGGCGGGAGGTTGGTGACAACATCAACTTCAAGTTGCTTTTTTTTCGGCTTGGTTCCAGATAAAGCACTGATTGTGTTAGCCTATGGTTGGTGTTGTCACCAACCACTTTTTAAGGTGAGGTCGAGGTTTAGTGTTAGTGCTTATCTCAGCCACATTTTAATCCCACATCCACATTTTGCAACCACTCAGCAAAACTGTACCTTTAAACCAAAACTTAAACCCGCAATGTTACTTTACAAGTACCAGTATTTTGGGATGGTTTTATTAATGTTGGCCGTGGCCTGCGCGCAGCAGCCCAAACCGGTTAATAATCCGGTAAGCATTGCTAAAGCGAAAACTACGCGAGCTGTACCAGCAACGCCCTATCCGATCAAAAAAGTAATCATCCGCGAACCTGATTTAAGAGCGTGGGTAGATGAGCTGAACATGCGGCTTGGCATATACGACTCGATATCCAATCAAAGTAGTTACACACTTAAAGAGTTAAGCCAATTTAAATTAACTGCCGCCGAAGTAGATAGCCTTGCAAAGGATACGGACGAAGACCATCGGATACAAGGCTCTCTCCTCACAGGATTATATCAGAGAGATTATTTTTTTATTTTAATGGATAAAATTTTAAATCATCCTGCCATCCGCCGTTACCGGTTGGACGATATTATCTCAACACATGTTGTAAGGTCCGACGATGACAAGCTTTACAATATTACGATACCCGAAAAATGGGTTGGTGCGTACCAGGGTCAATTGTCGTGGATTCATTACCGGGCCAACGATGGCAAGAATTACAATTTTACACCAGACGAGTCATCTGGCTCCGGCGATTCATTTAACACGGATGGGTTTGATAACATACAACTAATGCAAACCAAAGATGGAGTTAAATACCTGATGGATGGGCAGGTAATTAGTTGTAACACTTGTGTTAGTTATCACATTCAGTTAGTGCATTTTGATAGGGGGATGCCCGTTATTGATTTTTCGTATTCAATAGGTATGCGTAGTAATACTGATGATGCCCGTTATTTTAATTACAACCCGGCTAAAAAGATGATCGAGATGCAATATACACCCCTTGAAGGCGAAGCTGCAGAGTGCGATTGCAAAACCGATATCGAGCGCAGTTCTTCACGTTCATATCATGTAAATTCCGACAGCGCTTCAGCAGGTGCTGATTACTACGTCAGGCGGCGGGGCAAATCGCTCAAATGCCTGTTCAGATTTGACGGCCATACCTTTGTCCTCGACGAAAAACGCAGCCGTTTACCCCTAGTGCGGGATGCGAAATAAGCTTGCGGTTTGTGCGGTCAGTAAACACTTTCAAAACGTTCAATTACAATCTTCCCCAAATCGCCTTTTCCTGTTTTGCAAATTGACGAAAGGCAGCTTTGGCCGCCGAATCGAGCTGGTTGCTTTCGAACAGGAGGAGGCAACCATTGGTGATGGCCTTGCCACCTTCCAGGTCGCCGCCTTTAAAATAACGGGCTTTCTCATTAATAGTGTCTGTAAATTTTTTGCCTTTCAGCCGCGCCTGTTTTATAAAATTGTCGCCCAGCACTTCAAATCTTAACCAGGGATAGTTATCGTTTTTAATTTCTGCGCCCATCAGCGTCAGGCAGGCCGTGCAGGCTTCGGCTTTGTAAGCAAAAATAAAATCGTTTTTTGGGGATTAGCGATGTGTACTGAGAAACCTTGCAGGAAGCGCTGAACACAGCGAGTATGAATAACGCAAATTTTAGGACGGCTTTCATAAAGGTCAGGATGAAAAGTTGAAGATAGGCATTCGGCGCTGCATTCAAAGTCATGATAAATACTATGAACGTTTTTATATCAAAACTGCATTTTATATGGCAAGATAAATCTCTCTACCCCGTCATGCCGAATTTATTTCGGCATCCCACAGAACAGGTTTGCCACTCTTCGACTTACATGTTCGTTACTCAGCGCGTGGGTTGCCGAAATAAATTCGGCGTGACGAGCAAGGAGAATTAGCTGCTGTCTGTAACTTCCCGGACCTTTAAAACCAAAAGCGTTAACAGGCCCTTGCAAAAGGCAAAGCGCCTGCTTACATTTACTTTGCTAACCAGGCCGGGTTGCCGCCAGTGGTAACTCCGTAAAACCATCATCATGACTCATAACCCGTCGCGCTTACCATCGGTAGATGTATTTAGAGCCATCACCATGTTTTTGATGATTTTTGTGAACGAGCTGAGCGGCGCGAAAGCCATCCCCTGGTGGATTGACCACGCCGAAGCCGGTGCCGACGCCATGGGCTTTGCCGATACCATTTTTCCGGCGTTTTTGTTTATTGTGGGCTTGTCTATTCCGTTCGCCATCAGCAGCAAGCAGCAAAAGGGAGCATCAAAGGTAGCAGTGCTCAGCTACATTGGTTACCGCTCGTTTGCCTTAATTGTGATGGGTTTTTACCAGGTAAACCTCGAAACTTACAACGAAAACCACTGGCTGCCCAAAGCGGCCTGGGCTATTTTGGCTACCGTGGCTTTTTTTATGATTTGGCTCAATTACAAACCCACCGTGGCCAAAGGCGAACGCTACGGCATGATTGGCGGAGGTTACGCTATACTGGCCGTACTGGCATTTGTGTATAAAGGCTCGTATAATAACCTGGATGGTTACAATGGCATGCAGCCGCACTGGTGGGGCATACTGGGCATCATAGGCTGGTCGTACCTGGTGGTTTCGCTGTTGTACTGGCTGGGTAAGGGTAACCTTAAAGCACTGTCGGTTATGCTGGCAATACTGTTGATAACCAATATTGTACTGCATACCTGGGTGAGCGGGTTTAGTTTCTGGCTCATTGGCGATGCCTCGTCGGTAGCGTTGGTAATGGCGGGCGTAATAACCAGCCTGGCTTATGCAGCCTGCCGACCGGCCGTAAGCCGATTTATTTGGGGCGCGGCTTTTAGCGGACTGGCGTGCATAGGTATTGGCTTACTACTGAGGCCGTATGCCGGTGGTATCTCCAAAATATATTCCACTCCGGCCTGGGTACTCATCACGGCCGGCATCAGCTTGGTGGTTTACGCGTTGTTAGCTTACGGTACCGACGTTAAAGGCAAAGCTTACTGGTTTAAGTGGATAGCCGCTGCGGGCACCAGTACGCTTACCTGTTACCTTATCCCGTATTTCCAGGTGTTTGGCATGCAGTTGCTGCACCTGCATTACCCACACAGCTGGCTCAGCGGCTTACCTGCTATTGTGCGGGCTTTGGCGGTGTCGTTCGTGATTATTGTATTGGTAGGGCAGATGCAGAAGGTGAGGCTGACGTTGAAGGTGTGAGTGATAAAAAGGGTGTCGGCAAAATTCAAGCATTTTTTATCCGTCATGCCGATGCATATCGGCATCTCACGCGCTATGTGACGAACTTTTTCAGCGAAGCGGTGAACCTGTCCTATGGGATGCCGATATGCATCAGCATGACGGAGCAGGGGAAGTGTCATCTTTCTCCGCGTGCTGGCTAAACATGACTTAGCCATTTTTCCATCGTTTCAATCAACTCAAAAACTATCGGCATTCCAGATGATGTTGAATTGTATAATCGTAAATACTGCAGGAGTCAGTTTTTTAAAAAAGGCATCGGTAAACCGCACAAAAAAAGCATAGAATTTTTGCCCTGCAGCATCTTGTCGTGAAAAATCTTGTTTAAACTTATAAATGAAATATTGGTGTAAAAAGTAGGCAATGATTGGCATGAGGCTCAAGCAAAGCAGAGTTGCCAATTTAGGTTTATCTGCTGTGTCGTTCACGACGGGCCATAACAAGTGCATTAAGATAATTACAACTGCAGCCACTGCTAAACTATACAACATAGTTTTGCTGATAACAAAAGCCTTGTTCAGCCAGGCGTAAATCGTTATATTCAGGTATATAAAAAATGCAGTGTGAAGTATCAGTACGCTAACCATTTCAATCATCGAAAAACAGTTTACTTAATTTAGGGATAATGTCGGTAAATGTACAAATTGGTATAAAGTTTAATGTAAACCTGTTTAGTGAAATTAAGAGTTACCCGTTTTTGTATTATCACTGTCGCCAAAAAATCACGCCATCATAAGCCGAAACAATCAAGTATATTAGCACTCAGCCAAAACGCCCGTGCTATACAAACAACCCAACCTCATCATCTTACTGCTATCTGTGCTGGTGTTTTACAATGTTGTCGTACACTTGGCGGCTAAGTCTTCCAGTACCGAAATCCTAAACCTGGCTTTTACCATCGGCGGTAAAGTTGTTGTGATATTGATGGCGGTATTAATTTGGTACGCTTTGGCTTATGTTTACCGGATGTTTATACTCACATAAAAGCCGCAAGTCGAATAATCCGTCGGCAAATCATCACCAACACCTTATCATGAAAAAATATTTACTGTTACTGCTGCTTTACATTCCGGTGTTAACCTGTGTGAAAAAACTTTCAAATTTGCTCCCGTAATCAGGATTCCCGCCAAATACCTCGCTGCCCTAACATTTAATTGCCTACCTTGGCAAAATACACGCACACCAATGAGACCTAA
>CAJYSL010000297.1 GCA_913777515.1 uncultured Mucilaginibacter sp. | reverse complement strand
GCAAACAGTTTGGGAGCCATACTACCAAAAATATCATTGAGTAATTTATGCGCGTCTTCTATCTCTGCAACCTGATGGTAACCGTTCCTGAAAAAGGCACTGGCCGCTAAAATCAAAATAGCTGCGTTGACAAAAAAAGCCAGGTTAAGGGCAATTGTTGTATCCCAAAAATTAAATTTAATGGCGTTGCGGATGCCTTCGTCACTGCGGTCTATTTTTCGGGTTTGCACCAGCGACGAATGCAGGTATAAGTTGTGCGGCATCACCGTAGCACCTATAATACCAATAGCAATGTAAAGCGCATCGTGGTTCAGGGTAGTTGGGATAAAACCTTTAGCCAGTTCGGGCAAATCGGGTTTTACAATGACCATTTCTATTAAAAAAGATAGCCCTACAATAAATATCAGCGATACAATAAAGCCCTCCAGCCTGCGCATGCCTTTATTTAGTAAGAACAGCAGGAGCAGGGTATCCAACATAGTGATAGATACTCCCCATATGAGCGGTAGGCCAAACAGTAATTGCAAACCTATCGCCATCCCTATAATCTCGGCCAGGTCGCAAGCGATGATGGATATTTGTGCCAATACATACAGGCTAAAGTTTACAAAGCGCGGGTAGGTAGATTTTGAAGCTTGAGCGATATCCAAACCCCGTACAATACCTAAGCGTGCGCTTAACGATTGTAACAGTAAGGCGATAAGGTTCGACATCAGCAAAACCCAGATCAGCTTATAACCAAACTGGCTACCCGCCTGTAAATCGGTAGCCCAGTTACCCGGATCCATGTATCCAACGCTAATCAGGTACGCCGGACCAATAAAGGCCCAAATTTTACGCCAGCCGGTTTTACTCTCGGTATCTACCGAACTATGCACACTGCTTAACGATTCGCTGTGAGAACTCATAATAATACCAGTATATTTTTGGCCACCTCGTGACTAATGTTAAACTCTTTGTTTGATGGCTGCACCGTTACCGATAAGTCGTAATTGCTTACTTCGGTTACCGTAATGGTTTGCCCTAAAGTAAGCTGGCTTTTTTCGAGGTACTGTAAAAAGGAGGCGGAGTGGTCGGTTACGCCGGCAATTTTAGCACACTGTCCTTTACTTAATTGCAAGGCGGGCTGCAAAGCCTCATGCTGATTGATCTTACCCTGAGCATCCGGAATCGGGTCGCCGTGCGGATCAAACCTTGGGCATCCCATAAACTCGTCCAACCGGTCAATCAGTTTTACAGAGGTAATGTGCTCTAGTTCTTCGGCCATATCGTGTACCTCGTCCCACTTAAATCGTAGTTTTTCTACTAAAAAATATTCCCACAGTCTGTGCTTACGCACAATTCCCAAGGCCGACTTTTCGCCCTGTTCAGTTAGGCTTACACCCTGATAACGAGTATAGTTAATTAGCTTTTTTTCGGCCAGTTTTTTAAGCATGTCGGTAACCGTGGCCGCCTTGATGCCCATGGCTGCAGCAATCTCATTGGTAGTTGCACTGTCCTTGCTCAGTAACAAGCGGTAAATGCTTTTTAAATAATTTTCTTCTGTAAATGAGTGCATTTATGCAAATCTAATATTAAATTTAGATAAGTCTAAATTTCTTAACTGGTAGAATTAGCTTTTGTTTATCATTGTCAATAAAAAATTTTATTTTGTGCCTTTGAGCAATATCTTTGTACTCATGGGTGCCGAACTAGATAAGATAGATTTACAGATTTTAAAAATATTACAGGAAAACGGACGGATAACCAATCTTCAGCTCTCCAATGAAATAGGGTTATCTCCGGCACCAACCCTCGAGCGCGTTCGTAAACTGGAAAACGCGGAGTATATTAAAAGTTACCATGCCCTGGTAGACGAAGAGAAGCTCGGCTTGGGTATTAAAACCTTTATACAGGTATCGCTCGATTTTCATAAAAGCAACACTATCGAAATTTTCCTGGAAGCTATCCAGAAAATCAAAGAGGTGACCGAGTGTCATCATGTAACCGGTCAGTGCGATTTTTTACTCAAAGTTTACGTGCGCGATATTAAGCTGTATGAGCAACTCATCATGGACAAAATCAGTCGCATCCCGGTAGTAAAGACTTTCCAAACCATGATGATTATGTCTACCAGTAAACGCGAGCCTACCGTTCCGCTGGAGTATTAATATTAAGAATCTTTACCAGTACTTGATTTTAACCATTATTGACTATTGATTTTTTCTCATTCAATGGTATTCAGGGTACAAGCTAACATCATAATAAGCTTGTTTTTAAGTTAGCAATATCGATTTGATTGCTATTGCTTCGCTGCTACGTATAAATTCTTGATTATTAGTTTTTTATGTAGTTATTTAAAATTTACAAACTGGTAATTTTCAAGTTAGTCATCGGCTTTAAATGTTTCCGTTTGTCTTTATTTTATATATAAGTGTCTAGTAGTCAAAGTGTTGGGGTTTTGGTTTATTTTCTTTAAAAATAGTTTCCTACACCAATGTGGATAACTATTTAGGGCGTGTGAAAAACTACACTAAACCAGGCACTTAATCCATTTGGCTTAGTTTCTATATTTGTCTATGCTAAAAAACCTAGCATCGTCGGACTATGCTAGGTTTCTAATTAATCAGTTCTTGCAGGTTCTGATACTTCAAAGGTAACAATGGAAATTAGTTAAAAAAGTCTGTAGTTGAAATTGTTGAAAAAGGACAAAGTTATCAACATATGGAGGCGCTTACACATTTTTTAGCTCTTCTTATTCTTTTCCAAGTAATTAACAGAAAGAGTAAGTAACATTTTAGTAAAAAGGTCTGGTGTAACCAGGCCTTTTTAGTTTGTATTGACTGTAGTAAATAAAAAAAATATTTTCGTTTAACTCATTTAGGTTTGAATATCAATGTATTAGATGTGAACTATCATTTTGTCAGTAGGCATGTAATTCTGACAATGTTAATAACTCCATTCCGGTGTTTAAAACTACTTTAAACTGATAAGGCATCTGAAATGTACATTTGTTATGAAAGTTTTACGCAAGTGATTGATAGATGGCTGTTGTGTATAACCTATACAAAGCAGGCCCCGAATAGTGCGGGTGAATAACTAAAAACCACCACCATACCACATTAACATGTAAACCCGCAAAAGCGGGTAACAGGGTTGGCTGTCGGTAATTGTGATTAAGAACATAGACATAAAAGGAAAGCATATGAGCCAGGAAAGCGAAGTATTATTACGAGAAAACAAAGACAGGTTTGTTATCCTGCCGATAAACTATCCGGCAATTTGGGAGATGTACAAAAAGCATGAAGCCAGCTTTTGGACTGCCGAAGAAATTGACCTGTCGGACGACCAAAAGCACTGGGATAACCTGAGCGATGGTGAGCGTCACTTTATATCACATGTATTGGCATTTTTTGCTGCCAGCGATGGTATTGTGAACGAAAACCTGGCGGTAAACTTTATGAGCGAGGTGCAGGTGCCTGAGGCCCGTTGTTTTTACGGTTTTCAAATTATGATGGAAAACATTCACTCAGAAACCTATGCTTTATTAATTGATACTTACATTAAAGATGCCGTTGAAAAAGACCGCTTATTTCATGCTATCGACACTGTACCTTGTGTGGGCAAGAAAGCAGAGTGGGCACTGAAATGGATTAACAATGGCAATTTTGCGCAACGTTTAGTGGCATTTGCTGCCGTAGAGGGTATCTTCTTTTCTGGTAGTTTCTGTTCTATTTTCTGGTTGAAAAAACGTGGCTTAATGCCAGGTTTAACTTTCAGCAACGAACTTATCTCTCGTGACGAAGGTTTGCATTGTGAATTTGCTTGTTTGCTTTATGGTATGCTGCAGAACAAACTGAGCAAAGAGGAAGCAACGTCTATCATCACGGATGCTGTAGAAATCGAGAAAGAGTTTATTACAGATGCCTTGCCGGTGAGATTGATTGGCATGAATGCCGATTTAATGAGCCAGTACATCGAGTTCGTAGCCGACCGCTGGTTAGTAGAATTAGGTTACGACAAGGTATACAACGCCAGCAATCCTTTTGACTTTATGGAAATGATATCGCTGCAGGGTAAAACCAACTTCTTTGAGAAAAGGGTAGGTGATTACCAAAAAAGCGGCGTATTGAATGCCCAGCCAGCCAGCCAGGCGTTTAGCTTGGATGAGGATTTTTAAAATTAGCACTAAGTAAAAAGTAGTAAGTATCAAGTTATGCTTACCACCCCCCTAATACCATCTATCTAAATAACAAAAATATTCAACCAGCAAGCGTAAAGTCTTTTTACTTGATACTTGCTACTTACTACAAAAGCAGTCGCCATGTTTGTAATTAAAAGAGACGGAAGAACGGAATCGGTAAAATTTGATAAAATTACCGCGCGTATAGAAAAATTGTGTTACAGCCTTAACCCGAATCTGGTTGATCCGGTAGATGTAGCCAAAAAAGTAATTGAAGGTTTGTATGACGGGGTTACCACCTCCGAGCTGGATA
>CAJYSL010000296.1 GCA_913777515.1 uncultured Mucilaginibacter sp. | reverse complement strand
ATATTAAGTTTCGCTTAATACTGATGAATTTTCTGCAGTTTTTTATTTGGGGTTCGTGGCTCATCACTATAGGGGCGTACTGGTTTCAAAACAAACAATGGTCGGGAGCGCAGTTTGGCGCCATATTTTCTACCATGGGTATATCGGCTATATTTATGCCTGCGCTTACGGGCATTATATCAGACCGGTTTATTAATGCCGAAAAGCTTTACGGCATTATGCATATTTTAGGTGCAGCGGTATTGTTTACCTTACCTCAAATTACCAACCCGACTGCGTTTTTTTGGGTAATGCTTCTCAATATGATTTGCTACATGCCTACGCTTTCGTTATCCATCACTGTAGCATATTCTGCCCTCAAAGGGGAAGGTTTGGACGTGGTGAAAGATTACCCTCCTATTCGTATCTGGGGCACTATAGGCTTTATTGCTGCCTTATGGACGGTAAGTTTAACACATAACGAAACATCGGCTAACCAGTTTTACATTGCCTCGGCTGTGGCTTTGGGTTTAGGCATCTACGCATTTACCTTACCTAAATGCCCTCCGCTTTTAAACAGAACAGCCAGCAAATCTTTTGTCGACTCGTTAGGTTTAAACGCCTTTGCGTTGTTCAAATCGTCTAAGTTCGCCATCTTTTTTGCATTTTCGATGTTACTTGGCGCAGCTCTGCAGCTTACTAATGCTTATGGCGATACTTATATCCATGACTTTAAAAGCGTGGCTGCCTACCAGGATACCATTGCCGTAAAATACCCGGCTATTATCATGTCTATTTCCCAAATTTCTGAAACGCTGTTCATCTTGGCTATTCCGTTCTTTTTGAGGAAATTTGGTATCAAATACGTGATGTTATTTAGCATGCTGGCTTGGGTGCTGCGTTTTGGACTATTTGCCTTTGGCGACCCGGCAGGGGGCTTATGGATGATTATCCTATCCTGCATTGTTTATGGTATGGCGTTCGACTTCTTCAACATCTCGGGTTCATTATTTGTGGAAACACAAACCACGCCCGAAATACGTGGCAGCGCGCAGGGGTTATTTATGATGATGGTAAACGGCTTTGGTGCGCTGTTTGGCAGCTTTGCCAGCGGTATTTTAATCGACCAATATTTTACCCTGCCTAATCAAACCAAAGACTGGCACGGCATCTGGTTAACCTTTGCCGCCTATGCCTTGGTGATTGCCGCAATATTTCCGTTCGTATTTAAGTACAAACATAATGCTGCGCTAAAGCACGCTATAGAACACGCATAACAATCCAGCATAGAATTGTATAAAAGAAAAGCGGTTGTTGAAAGTCATATTCAACAACCGCTTTTCTTTTAGGTGCAACCTTAGCAACTTTAGGGTATATGACTCATTCAGTCTTTTACAATTATACCGTTTGAGGCGTGTTTATATGCCGGCGACGCCTGATGGGCTTTTTCTTATTACGCTTGCCATACCAGATGATAAAACCGGTAATAGGTAAACTGGCGCAAATCAGGCTGGCTACAAAAGCAATTATTTTGCCCGGTAGTCCGGCAATCTGCCCTACGTGAATATCGTAATTAGCATTGTTAAGTTTTAACCCTGCACTCTTTTCATTATCCAGTAAGTGATAAATCAACTTACCGGTGTGTTTATCGAAAACATAAAAATCGTTGGTGGTATAATGTAATGATTTAGCATAAGCAATACCACGAACAGTCCCCGCAGCTCCTGCCTCTTCGTAAATCACATACATGCTGGCATCGGACGAGTTTTTGGCTGTAATGTTATAGACATGGTCGTACAGCGGCTGAGCCAGCGTAGTGCCTTTTTGCAGCGAGTCTGATTTCAAACTTTCCATTTGCGCTTCGCGGGCATAGTGCTTGCCCAAATTGCCTGCTTTGTAAATGCCTTGCTCTACCCATTTGAAACTCATTGATAAACCGGTGATGGCTAAAATGAGTGCGATACTGGTGGCGTAGAAACCCAATACATTGTGCAAATCATAGTTTACCCGGCGCCAGCGGCCATTCCATTTAATGGTAAAACTGCGCTTACGGTCGGTTTTACGTTTGGGCCACCATAGGATAATACCCGTAATCATCAACGCTACAAATATGAGCACCGATACGCCAACTACCACCTTGCCAATATCAGGCGGCATCAGCAGATAAAGATGAATGTACTCTACCACGATAAAAAAGTTGCTTTGCATCAACTCCTCGTGCAAAAAAGCACCGGTGTATGGATTCAGGAACACGCTGTGATATCCGTCTTTATCTGTGATGCCTATCTGAGCCGGGCGGTCGGCGCCGAGGTAGGCAACTGCTGATACCGTGCCCTTGGGCACATATTTTAAAGCCTGTTGCTGCAGTATCGAAGGCTTTACCATCGGCTTGTTTTGCACAGCTACATGGCGGTAGTTATGCAGGGCATCCTGTATTCCATCCTGAAAACAAAACAAACAGCCGGTGATACTCACTATAAACACCACAAGCCCGGAGATAAATCCGAGCCAGCGGTGAGTAAAGAGTAAGCCCTTTTTAAAAGCACTCATACACTATGGTTTTATTAAAACTTGTAGGCTGCACTTAACACAAACTGACGCAGGTTTTGCGGGTTGATGGTTGTGTAACCTGTATAATACTTTTTATTGCCCACGTTATTGGCGCTTAAGCCAATGCGGTACTTAGCTACATCGTAAAATAAATTGGCGTTTAACACGGTGTAAGATGGTAGCGAGAAAGTACCCTGACTTACGCTGTTGATGATTTTATTTTCGCTGGCGTAGTTTCCGCCAAAACCGGCACCTAAACCTTTAATGGCGCTTTTAGGCAACCGATAGCTTATGTAAAAATTGGCCAGGTAAGGCGAGCCGGCCGTGTTTGGGCGCAAGTCTTGCACATCTGCGTCAGCTTTAGTGAGCTTCGAATCGTTGTACGAAAAACCGGCAATTACATTCAAACCGGGTACTGGGTTTGCAATAACTTCGGCTTCGAAACCCTTACTTAATTGCGTACCATCCTGAACTTGCGGGCTAGGTGCGGCTGCGGTTGCCGTTAAATTACGCAGAATATTAGTTAACTTGATATTATAATAGCTTACTGTACCGTTAAGCTTTCCATTAAATAAAGCCATCTTAACGCCGCCTTCTATCTGATTTGCGTTTTGCGGTTTGGGTGTCACAAATGCTCCGGTCTGATCTTGGAAAGGTGCTGGATTAGTAAAGCCGTTTTGATAATTACCGAAGAAAGATAATTGGTCTTTGATAGCCTGATAAACCAAACCGAACTTTGGCGAAAATGCTGTTTGGTTATACTCGGCAGATGTTGGAGAAACGCTACCGTCAATTAAATAGCTTTTACCATTACGAAAATGGTCAACCCTAACACCGGCCGAAGCTAATAACTGTTCAGTGATATTAAACACATCAGATATGTAGGCACTATAGGTATTTCTTTTGTAGATGTAAGGGAAAGTATTATTCTTGTCAAAAGCTTTTGGTGTTAACTGATACTGGGCAGCACGATTAGCGCTTCCATAATCAAACGTAGCGCTATTGATAGGCGCTACACCGTAGTTGTTACCGTAATAAATTTGATTAGAGTTCACATGCTGATAATCTAAACCTACTACAAAACGATTGCGGAAACGACCAATATTAAAGTCGCCATTGATGTTTTCCTGAATCTCGGTAACATTGTTTTTGCTGTTCAGGGTTGATTGGTCATAACGTAAAATATAATTACGACCTCTAGGGGTAACTGCTGCTTTACCTAAAGCAGTGGTATCGTTAACTAAGTAGAAATACGGACTGGCACCGTTTGAGAAACTATTTGATGAGCTGAACACCGTTTGCGAAGTAATCTTGTCAGATATCTTATAATTAGCCTGAGCAAAATAGTTAACACTGCGCGAGCGTTGGGTGATATCCTCGTTTACATAAGCCTGGTTATAATCGATATTCAAATCGCTTACTTTACTTATGCCCAAATCTTTGGGTGTGTTATAAAAGAAAAAGAACGGACGCATAGAAGAACTACGGCCAAAAAACATTTCGGACTCTAACAAGAACGACAATTTTTCGCTGGCTTTGATGGACAAGCTTGGCGCTAATGCAATATTACTGGCCTGACCATAATTTTGAAAACTGTTGTTAAAATTGTAAGCCGCGTTTAAACGGAACAATACATTTTTGTTTGCGGTAACCGGTGTGTTTACATCTATAGTGGTACGGTTAAGGCTAAATTTGTTAAAGCCATAATTGTAACCGCCAATGCTTTGCGATACCTCGCCGCCAAAGCTTTCGTAAGGCTTTTTAGTAACCCGGTTAATCAAACCGCCAAACGATGGTAAAGCACTTCCATATAATGTACCCGATGGACCTTTTATTAATTCTACCTTTTCGGTGTTAACGGCATCAACTGTATTGGTTACCAAACCAGCTACGCCGTTGCGCAGGCTGCTTTGCACTACAAAACCACGCAACGTAAAATATGAGCCGCCATCGCCGCCACGTCCGGTAGCATCCCATAACTTTTGTATGCCGGGTGTATTTCTTAAGGCGTCGTCAACCGAAAATACCTGTTGTTCTTTCAGCAACTCAGTGCCTATGGTGCTGTACGATTGCGAATTTTCTAAAGGGGATAATGGGATTTTAGCGGCATCGGCGCTGGGCTTTGGCGTAAAACGCTTACTGCCGGCGCTAACATTCACTTCTTTTAACTGGGCATTACCTGTATTAATGGTGAGTACAGGTACACGTGAAGTTTTGCCGGCAATAATATTTACCGGAGACTCAGTGCTTTGTATACCTACCTGCGAAATAACCAATGTATACGAACCAGCAGGTGCACGGAACGTGTAATCGCCGTTTTCGTCGGTCATGCTGCCATAACGGGTGCCTTGTAAACGCACCGAAACGTTTTCGGCAGGCTTACGGTCGGCGGTTAAAACTTTGCCTTGTATAGTACCATTATTTTGCGCATTGGCATGCAAATATGTGGCGAAGAGAAAAAAGGGAATTAAAAATAAGCGGAAAAGTGACTTCATTTATTTAGACTGATTATAAACCTCAGCAAAAGTATAAATCTACCCGATAACGACAAAGCTTATTTTTAATTATTCTAAATAAAAGAAGTGTTCATTAAGAAATAGATAAGCAACTGCAATAAAAAAGCACTAATGCTATAATTAGCGTTAGTGCTTTTTTGCAAGGCTAAAGCCTACTTTAATAAAATCCGATTATGCCTTGGTAAACCTGGCAGCCACCCAATGGTTACTCACCTTATGGCTGATGTATTTTAGTCCGTTCTCGGCAGCTTCTTCTTTAATAATAGCCAGGTCTGGGGTTTCGTAAAAACCACTGAAGAGAATTTCACCTTGCGGTTTCAATACTTCGGCGTATGGGGCCATCTGGTCTATCAGTATGTTGCGGTTGATGTTGGCCAGTATCACATCAAATTCTTCGTCGGGGATGGCTTCTTTAGAACCGCAGATGATGTGAACGTCTTTTACCCGGTTAAGTTCTGTATTCTCGAAGGTGCTTTTATAGCACAAGATATCGTAGTCGATGGCAGTTAATTTGCCAGCACCTAATTTGGCTGCCAGTATTGCCAGTATGCCTGTTCCGCAGCCCATATCCAGCACGTTTTTACCTTTCAGGTCGGTTTCCAGCATGCTGGCCATCATCAGGCAGGTAGTATCGTGGTGGCCGGTACCGAATGCCATTTTCGGGTCAATAACGATCTCGTAAGGAAAGCCGGCCTTAGGCTCATGAAAGGTAGCACGCACATAAATCTGGTCTCCTACTTGTATCGGGTTAAAGTTACTTTCCCATACCTCGTTCCAGTTTTTTTGCGGAATTAAATTCACCTCGTACGAAAAGCTAAACATATCATTATAATCGCTCAAACGCTCATCTACCAGGGCTTTATTAAACTTTTCGGACGGAATATACGCCTTAAAGCCAAAGTCAGCCTCCTCAAAAGTATCAAAGCCTAAACCGGCCAACTCATCAATCAATAAATCCTGATGATAATCTTCCGCACTCATCACGGTAAAAAGCAATTCGTAGTAGTTCATAACTGGTTGGTATGAGGTGAATGAGGACTGAGGTCTGTTCCTGTATTTAAAATAACCGGTAACAGACCTCAGCCCTCAAAAAGGATTAATTAAACACTTTTACAATATCCAAAAAATCACGCGATTTAAGCGAGGCACCGCCAATCAGGCCGCCATCAATGTCAGGTTGCGAAAACAATTCGGGCGCGTTTTTAGGGTTGGCGCTGCCACCGTATAAAATGGTAGTGTTATCGGCTACCTCCTGCGTGTAGTTGTTGGCAATCTGTTCGCGGATGAAAGCGTGTATCTCTTGTGCTTGCTCGGCAGTGGCAGTTTTACCGGTACCAATGGCCCAAACCGGCTCATAAGCTAATACCACCTGGCCAAACTCTTCGGTCGACAAATGGAATATGCCTTCCTGTAATTGGGTTTTAATTACGTCAAAATGCTGCTCGGCTTCGCGCTCATCCAAGGTTTCACCGATACAAAAAATTGGTTTCAAGCCATTTTTCAGGGCTACGTCGGTTTTAACGGCTAAAAGCTTATTGTCTTCGCCAAAATACTGGCGACGCTCAGAATGGCCTAAAATTACGTAAGCTGCCCCGGTCGATTTTACCATCTTGGCCGATGTTTCGCCGGTATAAGCGCCAGCCTCGTGGTCGTTAATGTTTTGCGCGCCTACAGCTACTTTATCATATCCTTTGGCCAGTTGAGCCAGGCTGTATAAATGAATAAACGGCGAACAAACCACGGCTTGCTGCTGTCCGGTAACTTCATCTTTTACCATGTTTACAATCTCAGAAAATAGGGCTAAACCTTCGTTGTAATCCAGATTCATCTTCCAGTTGCCGGCAACTATTTTTTTTCTCATGATGTGCTTTTTTAAAATACTCTGTATGGTTGTGTTAAATTAAATATATCGGTAAGCAACTGGCGCTCCACGGCATCCAGCTTTAAATTTTTACGTTCGTAAACCAGTTTTACGGTTTCTAACATTTTATCAAGGCTGTAAACCTCAAAACTATGTGCGCCACCCCAGGCAAAATCAGGTATAAAATTACGCGGAAAGCCACCGCCAAACACGTTAGCACTTACGCCCACTACGGTGCCCGTATTAAACATGGTGTTGATGCCACACTTGGCATGGTCGGCCATGATGAGGCCACAAAACTGTAGGCCGGTTTTACGGAAATGCCTGGTTGTATAATCCCAAAGCTTTACCTCGGCGTAGTTATTTTTAAGGTTAGAGTTATTAGAATCGGCTCCCATATTGCACCACTCACCGACCACCGAGTTACCTAAATAGCCCTCATGCCCTTTGGCAGAATTTCCCCAGATGACCGCGTTGTTAATTTCGCCGCCTACCCGGCTTTTGGGGCCAATGGTGGTAGCGCCGTAAATTTTGGTGCCCATTTTAATTTGCGAGTCGTGGCAAAGCGCCAGTCCGCCCCTGATGTGCGTGCCCTCCCAAACCTCCGTACGCGGACCCAAATAAATAGGGCCGTTGGTAGTATTAAAGGTGGAACATTCCGCTATGGCATCCTCTTCGGCAAAAAAGTTAGTACCAATGATGGTATTGGTGCTGCTGATGTTGGCACTGCTGCGACCTTTGGTAAGCATGGCAAAATCGCGCCGCAGTTCGGTATCGTTGTTTTTAAAAATATGGTCGGGGTAGCGTATGCTGATGTGCGGCAGTTCGTAGTTTATACAGTCGTCAAACTGCTGCTCAAAGGTAAATGCGGCAGCTTCGGATTGGCTTAGTTTTACGGCTATCAAATAGTCGGCACTGTAAAGTGCCTGGCCGGGGCGCAAACGGTCAATGGCCTCGAGCAAATCCTCATCGGGGCAAACAGAACCGTTAATCAACAGGTTTTTCTCCTGCAATTGTACCGGAAATTTGGCTTGCAGATAAGGCTGTGTCAGATACGAATAATCTGTTTGCAGGTGCCTGGCCCATTTTTCGGCAATGGTGAGTATGCCTAAACGCAGGTTGGCTACCGGACGGGTAAAGGTTAACGGACGTAAGGTGTGATGTGCGGTATCGTCAAACAGTATAACAGCCATGGGCCAAAAATAAAAAAGTCCGGGCTGTTTAACGCCCGGACTTATAATTATTTTATAACAGCGATTACTTTTTAGCGTAACGGCTGCGGAATTTATCGATACGACCTGCAGTATCTACCAGTTTCATTTTACCGGTGTAGAATGGGTGCGAGGTGTGTGAAATCTCTAATTTAACTAACGGATATTCGTTACCGTCTTCCCACTGTACGGTTTCGCGAGTATCAATGCATGATTTAGTGATAAAAGAATAGTCGTTAGACATATCTTTAAAAACAACTAATCTATAGTTTGAGGGATGCAGGTCTTTTTTCATGTTGTGTTACTTTCCTTTCAAAAGAGGCGCAAATATACTGATTGGATTTTAAATATAAAATCTTTTT
>CAJYSL010000295.1 GCA_913777515.1 uncultured Mucilaginibacter sp. | reverse complement strand
CGTGTGGCTTGTTGATGGCAATCAACTGCTCATCGCGATATAAAATATCCAGCATAAAAGCCAAAGGTAAGGTTTTGTAACCGCTTTTGGCTTTTATGCCGGATGGTTTGGAGTATACGTTAGCTCACGATTTTGGAGAGCGAGTTGACTTTTAACTATTTAGTTTCGGTGAGTTTAATACCGCTGCCCACGGCCAATGCATCTTCAACTACGGCCACATACCAGTCTTTCACATGCGGAACTTTATCTAAATATTTTCTGGCGTAAAAGCTGGCATAGGTGGCCACCAGGGCCGAGGCTCCGCCAATCAGCATACCCCGATAAGTATTTTCGCGATTGGCTCTAAAAATAGTAGCGCCTACTAATGCGCCCGAAGCCACCCTTACGGCTACCTGTGGTAAGGCTGTTCGGTTGGGAGAAGAGGGCACTTTGTCGCCGGCTATTTCGGCAGCGCTTAATATTTTGGTAACTGCGGCCGTAATAGGCGATTGTACGAAATTTAGATTAGATAATCTGGCGGCCGAACTCGGGTGTTTGCTCATGTAATGGCTCAATACTGCCGGTGCCAGCATTGCACGTAATCCAGCCACAGCACCTAAACCAATGGCTTGCTTTATGGCTGTTTCAGTTGCTTTTCTCATGAATGTAATCTTTAAAATTATAAACCTGCCTCATACAGATAGTTTTAATTAAGTATTTTGCTTATTGGGTTTAGGTATAGGGTTGGGAGTTAAATCCTGGCGACTTTTAGCCACCTGTTTAATATTTATTAAACTTAGTAGGCTTCGGTTTGTTTTGGTGTACATATAACTCATACACTATGCTAACCAAAGAAGCTGCCGAACAATTAAATCATTTAATCATCATTGCTAACGACGGTAAAACCGGTTACGCTCAGGCGGCCGATAATGTAAACTCCTCTATGCTAAAAGCAATTTTTGTACGCCTATCGTCTGAGCGTGCTGAATTTGCAGAACAGTTAACCCGTTTGGTAGCTGCCGGTGGTGCCGAGCCAGAGCATGGCAGCGGACCGGTAGGTACTCTGCACCGGGTTTGGATTGATATCAAAACCGCTTTTGTAACCGATGATAATCATTCGATACTGAAAGAGTGCATTAAAGGCGACCAGGCTGCCGAAGCTGCTTACGAAACTGCTTTGAAAGAAACATCGCTTACCGATGAGCAAAGAAACGTGGTAGAGCAGCAGTTAAAATTAACACGCGATGCCCTGTTCACTTTAAAACAGGAACTGAATCAGGTGGCAGACTAATATCATGAGTACAGGATATTCCATGGAAATGAATCAGGCCCGGAGGTTTAATCCGGGCGCTCTGATTGTTAGCTTACTTATTGTAGCGGCTATCGCTGCTACGGCATCGTTTTTTACCATTTCGCAAATACCGGGCTGGTATCGTAATTTGGAACGGCCGTCATTTAGTCCGCCCAACTGGTTGTTTGGCCCGGTTTGGACTTGCCTGTACGTGATGATTGCCATAGCTGCATACCTGGTGTGGCAACGCCGTGATGATTCCGCTTTTTACAAAACCACCCGTACAATCTACTTTGTGCAGTTGCTTTTAAATTTTTTGTGGTCGATTGTGTTTTTTGGCATGCACCAGATATTGGGTGCGTTTGTGATAATTATATTGCTATTGATAAGCATTGCCGTACTGATTTACAGGTTTAATCATTTTAGTAAAGCGGCCTCATTGTTACTGGTGCCTTATATTTTATGGGTAAGCTTTGCATCAATACTTAATTTTTATATTTACCTGCTTAACAGGTAGCCGCAAAATATTTACTGCCTGTTAACCCAGGTAGTATGAAACGTATATGGTATACTTTAGTGCTGATATTATTGTCGGTGAGTATCTCACGAGCCGATACCGTATCAATTAAACACTTCATCGTTAAAGAAAATCCGTTTGCCCGGCAGGAGATTGCCATTGTAGCTACTGACACGGCAAATCAGATTCAGGAAAACATCAGTGGGCATTATACTTTCACCATCAACGGGTTCGAAAACGATTTGCTTTTTCAGAATGGAACGGCTTTTTACCGGCATAAAGTAAACCGTTCGGCATTTATGTTTATCAAGCACCGTAACGAGAGCGGTACGGTTTCATCCTTATTTTATATCTACAAGCACGGCGATAAGCTGAGTACTATACATATTAGTTGGGTGTGGCTCATAGCAATACCTTTAATTGTTGTATTTGCCGGCTATTTATTCAAGCGCTTTATCGTCATTGCGGTAGTCGTTATCATTTTGTGGATGTATTTCAATCATCACAACGGTCTAAGCCTTTCTACCTTTTTTGACAGTATCTTCGAAGGCTTAAAGCATGCTATAACGGGATAGGTCAGTTCAAAGTGCGGTTACAGTTCGCTCACAAAACCTATTAGCGAAATGCCTACACCTAATAAAACTGCTATCAGTTTGCGACGGTTAAACTTATGGTCAGGGCCGGCTTCAAACAAGATGGTGGTCGAGATATGTAAAAATATGCCAATGACCACGCCCATAATACGGTTAAAATATTGTTGCAGGTTGCCGATACCACCACTGCTGATGGCATCGCTCACAAAGTAACCGGCTGGAGCCATAGAGGCAAACAGGGCAATAAAAAATGTAGTACGTGCTTTGGTTTGATGGTTGGCCAGTAATATTGTACCCAGGGCGAACGCCGCCGGGATGTGATGCAAGCCAATACCAAACACTAATTGCTGCTGATAACCGCCGGCCAGGGGCATCCCTTCTAAAAAGCCATGCAGGCACAAGCTTACCATAATGCCCAACGGAAAAATAGGCTTGTCATGGTGGTGAATATGCATGTGCCCATGCTCAATACCTTCCGAAAATTGCTCCAGCACAATCTGAAAAATAAATCCAACTAAAATAAAAACCCCAACCATATGGTCATTGCCATGGTAGGCATCAGGGATAAGGTGCAGCACCGTGATGCCAAACAGGTAGGCGCCGCTAAAAGATAACACCAGCTTTAATTGCTTATGGTTGCCGCCTTTAAACAGAAATACAGACAGGCCACCTAAAAAAGCACACAAAAAAAGCAGAAGTAAATACCAGTACATTAAAATTGAGGTTGAATTTTTTTAAACAGCGCAGCAAATATAAAACCAATGCATGCGCCAAACAGCGCTCCGGCGGTAACATCGATGGGGTAATGCACACCCACGTAAACCTGCGCCACACACACCAGCAAGGCCCACAACAAAACCCAAAGCCATACCCATCGCCATTTGCGACTATACACCATTCCTAAAAATACCGACATGGCAAAATGGTCGGTAGCGTGGGTAGATGGGAAGCTGTATCCTGTTCCGCAGGATACCCGGCTGGTTATGGTTTGCACTAATGCCTCATCCCGGCAGGGGCGCAAGCGTTTAACCTGGTTTTTTATTAAGGTAGCACTACTAAAATCGGCCACACCCACGGTTATTGCTAACAATACAACCAGCCAGATACCCGGCTTTTTATATTTCCATATACTAAATACAATGATGAACACATAAACCGGTATCCAAAAACGCGGGTTACGCAGCCAGGGCATCAAGCCGTCAAATAACGGGTTGGTGAGTGTATGGTTAATAAAATAAAATACCTGCCGGTCAAGTTGTAATAAAAAATGGGGCATGTGGGTTGGCATTAAAGCAAGCCGGTAAAACGCCCGCAAATATAGCTGATTAAAGTCCTGCCTGTATACCATGGCGTTTTTATGACTTTAAGCGGTAATAAATTTTTATTTTTGCTAAATAATTATTGCAATTTGACACTTATAAAATCTATATCAGGCATCAGAGGCACCAT
>CAJYSL010000294.1 GCA_913777515.1 uncultured Mucilaginibacter sp. | reverse complement strand
CTTTATATTCAAACCTGGATGATAACAGGGCGTTCGCCTTAGCCACTCGTAATGCTAACCCACCATCCTCAACCTGGGGTTTCTAATGAAAACTGAACTTCAATACTGAACTCGTACTCACGGTCTCACCGTCTATACCAACTTGCTGACTCACCGCAGATAGTACAAAAAAGCGGCTCTTGTTCAAGGCAGCCGCTTTTTGTTTAAGGTGGAGGTTATTATAATTTCAGTTTTACAAAGTAGATGGTATTGTGGTCTACTTTGTTGGTTGCCGGTAGTATCTTAGCGGCAAAGGTGTTTGAGCCGTTGTCAACTACGCCGAAATCGTCATCGTTTGATATAGTAAGGATGTTGCCCGGTAATAAGGCTAAGCCTTCGGCTTTATCATGCGGGTAAACGCTAGGCAGGTCTTTAATTAAATCTAAAACGAGGGTTTTGCTTACCGGGGTGATACCTGCGGTAGTTAAGCCCGAAAGGTTGTTTAGCTCTTCTACGGTCTTGCCGCCGTATAATTTCCCGTTAGTGCCATTGCTTGCGTCAGAAATATCTGTAGCCTGGCTGATGTCAATTTTATAAATTCTTTTAAAGATTGACGGGTTGGTTGGTGCACCGCCATACTGGCCATCACGCTCAATGGTTAAGAAGGTGGTGGCGTTTACTGCTACAATCTCGCTTACACCAGTAATTGAGGTGTTTTCCATTAAATATACGTACTGTTTGGTGGCACCGCTGGCGATATCAAAAGTCAGAATACGTAATACCATAGAATTTGATACCGCCGATTTTGACGGGTTGTACATTGGCGACTGCATAATGCCGACCAATGTTTTTCCGTCTGGGGTGATGGTTAAACCTTCCATACCGCGGTTTGCACGGCGGGTAGCAAACACCGCTGGTATTTTACGGCCGCCGGTTCCGCTGCCAAATGGATTGATACGCTCAATAGTTTTACCGGTAGCATCAAAGTGAACAATGTGCGGACCGTATTCGTCGCTCACCCAAAATGTGCCATCGGCCATCCGCACCATGCCTTCAGAGTCTATACCATCAGCGCTGGGCGCTATCACCTGGCCATTTAGGTCGTATGCCGTTTCGCCAGATGCACCCATGCCGGCAGGGTTAGGTAATCCATTCAGTTTGCTACCGGCCGCATTTTTAAATTCAATTACCTGCTCTAAAACCAGTTTGCCATCTTTAAGGCGATATTTGCCAATCTCCGGGCAAAAGTCCGGGCGACCAATAATGATAGAGTTATTAGCCGTGCCGGCAACGTTTGGTCCGCGGTCGGTCATCAGGTAAAATACGTCTGCTTCGTTTGGGTCTGCAGCCATCGCTGAGCCAAACCCACCGTTGTAAACTTTAACGCCTTGCGTAGTAGTATAAAGTATGGCCGGGTCTGATGCCTCGGCCATGTCAGGATAAGTAAAAGTGTCGGTGTTATTGCGGTGCTTTTTGCAGGCGGTAAAGCCCACAGTCGCCATCGCTAAAGTGAATAGTAACTGTTTCTTCATCTGTTTGCTTTTAAGAGATTTCAGCAACAAATAAAGAATTGTAGTTTTAAGTTAACATTAAGTTAGCAACAACATTATAACTTCTTAACCGGTTACCCCTCCGGCATTGGTATAAACCCGTGCTAAAGCCTCGCGCAGGCCTTCAATGTTAATAGGCTTGGGCAGGTAATCGTTCATGCCGGCTTGCAGGCATTCTTCTTTGTCTTCCAGCATGGCATTGGCAGTCATGGCAATAATGCAGGGCTGTTTTAACTCTATACTACTGCGTATAATTTGGGTAGCTTCCAGGCCATGCATTTCGGGCATTTGGATATCCATTAATATCAAGTCAAAGGTATGCAGTTCGGTTAGAGCAAGTACTTCCAGGCCGTTAGCCGCTATCATAGGCTGATAGCCTAACTTGGTTAATATCCGCAGTATCAGTTTTTGGTTTATGAGGTTATCTTCAGCTACCAATATCCGGAGTGGGTATTGTTCAGCAAATTCGAGCGATAGCAGAGCAGGCTTTATCTTTTCGGGCGGTGCCAGTTCAATTTCCTGCTGCAAAGCAAGCTGCATGGCTTTAAAAAGGGTTTGTTGCTTAGCCGGTTTGGTGAGCACTGCAAAAAACAAATCTGGGTATTTATTACGGGTTTCGTCGCCAATAGAACTTAGTAAGATTACCGGGAGTTGCGGCTGCCTGGCTTTAATAGCCCGGGCTAATTCAATGCCGTGCATGCCCGGCATTTGCATATCGCTTAACACCAGATCAAAGCTGCGGTGTTCCAGTAGCTCCAGCGCCGCTGTGCCAGACGATGCCAGTACCGGCAACAGCTGCCAATTCTCCAACTGTAGCTGGAGAATGCGCCGGTTGGTTTCGTTATCATCTACAATCAAAACGCTCTTACCGGCCTGTCCCGATAAGTCAGATGGTACATGCATGCGGAGGCGTTGTTTGCTCAACTGCGTTTCGATGGTAAAATGGAAGGTGGTACCGGTGCCCAGTTGGCTTTCCACAATAATTAATCCGCCCATTAGGTTAATCAGCCGCTCGCTAATGGCCAGACCCAAACCTGTGCCGCCATATTTGCGGTTGATGGACGAATCAACCTGGGTAAAAGCATTAAACAAGGTACCCAGTTTTTCTTTAGGTATACCAATACCCGTGTCGCGCACTTCAAAAGCCAGTTCCTGCTGTTGAGCGCCTTTATTTTTCATCAGGCTAACGCCTAAAAACACTTCGCCTTGATTGGTGAATTTGATGGCATTTCCAATCAGGTTAATCAGCACCTGCTTTAAACGTAAACTATCGGCCACTACCTGCACCGCAATCGACTCATCAATCTGGTACACCAAGTCGAGGTTTTGAGCGGCAGCTTTGCCGGCAAAAATATCCATAACCTCCTCGATACACTGGCGCAGGTTAAAATCGTGCGGGTCGAGGTCCAGCTTGCCCGATTCAATTTTCGAAAAGTCCAGAATGTCATTAATAACATTCAGTAGGGTTTCGCCGCTGGTACGTATGGTTTGAACATATTCAGCTTGTTCGGTATCAAGGGTAGTTTCGTGCAAAAGGGTAGCCATGCCTAATACACCATTCATGGGTGTGCGTATCTCATGGCTCATGGTAGCCAGAAATATACTTTTGGCCTGGTTGGCTTTTTCAGCTTCCTCACGGGCGGCATATTCCTGTTCGCGTTGCGAGTACAATTCTTCGTTTAGGGCTTGCAACTCTTCTGATTGCGATTGCAATTCTTCTGACTGAGCCTGCAAGTCTTCATTGAGCAATTGCAACTCCACGCTACGTTGGTTGAGGCTTTGGATATATGTTTTAAGCGTAAGTTTCAAATGGCCAAAATCCTGATTTAAATTAGCCAATTCTACGCTGTTAGCTTCAATCGTGTCACCGCTATCGACCGACTCAAAATTTTCAAAATTGGAACGAATAAAAGCCGCCATACGCTTATTCAATGCTTTAATATCGCGGGTAAGGTATTTAGATAAACGGATACTCACCCAAATAATAACCATTAACAGGCCTGCCGACAAGCCTATCAGTAGGTTGGTAAAGCGTAATTGTAGTTTGTTGATTTCCCCGAAAATCACATCTTCGGTAACTTGATATTGTTTTTCAAAAACTTCTGTACTTTGCTGCGTTTGCGGAACAACGCCGCTGCTTTCATTAATACCTAAAGCCTTGGTGTAATCAACCAATTTGGCGAACCCCGATTTATAAGATTCCAGTTCGCGGCGTTCGGTACTGCCAGGGGGTACCTGGGTAATCAATTCATCAATCTGCTTAACAAACAAATCAACATACATGGGCTTATTGCGAAGCATGTAGTCCTTTTCGTGCCGGCGCAACTGCAGAATGGCAGTTTTGCTCACGTTACCCCAGTTTTCTATCCAATGGGCGTATTGCCGCATCTGGCCTTCCTGCCCAAAATTTTCAAATCCTTTTTTTAAGTAAAGCAACATTAACTGTTGCCCTAACCTTAAAGTTTGTCCGTTTAAGCGTTGCAGATGTTCGAGCGAATCATCTACATGCAAAAAATATTTTTTTGCTTTTGCCCTGAGCTGGCCGATGTGCTTATCAATAGTGTGGTGTAAGTGCAAAAAGCGGTCAATATCTTTCTGTTTGCCGGTTTGGTAAAAAGCCGTGTCGTGAAAGCCGGTTAACATAAAGCGCTGCAGGTGGGTAGTGCTTTCGTTATATTCTGAGTGTACTTGCTGTAATTGGTCGGCAAAATTCCTTAACCGCTGCTGGGCGCCATCTATGATGAGGTAGGAGACAAGCCAACACAAAATAATCAGGATGAGCGATAAAAAACTGAGTAATAGTTTTGACCGGAAAGTTTTGAAAGCAAAGAGGCGATTAATTTTCACGAAGATATTTACGGATGATAATATGAACGGTTGTTAACCTAATGTGAAGTGTTGCGGAAGATTATGTTTAATCAACGGCAGTCAGTCTCGTCAAAGCCGCGACTGATTTCGGATGTCTGAGTACGAATAGCAAAACCCTAATCCGAGATTGAAAAAACCATTTAGCAGTTTAAGACACGCAGGGAGTAATAATAAAAAAGTCGAATTCGAAAATAGCTTGATACGCATGTGCCTGGTGTTTAACAGGCAAAACAACTAACGGTATGTTATTTTAGTGTTGTGTATGTATTAAGCTTTGTTTGTGTAAACGTTAAAAAGCATTACTCGTGTAAAACCAAAATAGCTTTTACCGTTTTGTTCATCACCTGGTTAACGGTACTGCGGGTAAATAAGCGGTATACGATGTTATGGTGATGTTTTACCAGGCATAAAATATCAGTTTCGTGCGTTTCGATAAACTGGAGGATACCGGTAGAAGCACTGCTGTTTTGGATGTTATGAAATTCCAGTTCGGTTTGCGGCAACAGCTCTTTTAGTTTGTCTTCGTTTAACAGCGTAGCTTTCTCGTCCGGTTTTTCAGTAACATATAACACCTGCATACTGTCAGAACCAAAAGCTTGGGTAAGCTCATGCAGCGCATTAACATCTTCGGCAGACAGGCGCGTAGTAAAGTCGGTAGCTAGGGTAATCATGGGCACTTTGCTAAAGCCACTCTCCAGCGGAATAATCAAGGTAGGCGTTTTAAGCTTGGTTACTATCATGCTGGTATTGCTACCTACAATGCCGCTGATGCCTGTTGACCCCATAATGCCCATCACCAGCATTTCGACAGGGTTGGAACTCACATAGCGCGAAATCACGGTGCGTAAAAAGCCGACATCACAAAGTGTAGTGACTTGTACACCGGCATAAGCGGGTATGGAGGTATATTCTGCCGTCCAATCACTTAAAGCCTCGCGCTTATTATTATAGTATGCCTCGATAAATATAGCGTTGTAAGTGCTGTTGTTGATACCTTCGGTGGGATGAATGGCGTGAATAACGGAAACGTCCCTGTCCAAAATCAAGGCAAGCTCCATGGCGTAAACCAAAGCGTTACCGGCACACTTAGAAAAATCAGAAGCTACAAGAAGTTGTTTTTTCATGGCGGTTTAGATAAACAGGTGAAACAACATAAACAATAAAACGGCCAGAATGATGGCTACCGGCAGCGTTAAAATCCAGGCAATGGCAATACTTTTAAGTGTATTATTATTGAGGTTACCCTGGCCGCCCGATGCCACCATAGAGCCGGCAATACCGCTCGACAATACGTGCGTAGTACTTACCGGCAAGCCAAAAGCGGTACTTAAGCCAATGGTTGATGCGGCCACAATTTCTGACGAGGCGCCTTGCGCATAATTCAGGTGCTCGTTGCCAATTTTTTCGCCAATGGTCACCACAATCCGTTTCCAGCCAATCATGGTGCCTAACCCTAACGAAAGTGATATAATAGCAATTACCCAAATCGGGGCGAAGTCAGTTACGTGCTCCAATTCGCTTGCGCTC
Organism: uncultured Mucilaginibacter sp.; assembly: GCA_913777515.1. Lineage (GTDB taxonomy): Bacteria > Bacteroidota > Bacteroidia > Sphingobacteriales > Sphingobacteriaceae > Mucilaginibacter. The sequence continues at coordinate 1,284 of CAJYSL010000294.1, read as the reverse complement.
GAGGCCAGGGTTTGTTTGTCCTGGTCAGACAATTTAAGCTGGTGCTCTTTTTCGACAGCTTTGATGTCTTTAATGATAGTTTCTACCTGTTTACGGTAGCTATAAGTTTTGGCAATGTCAGTCTCGTTTTTTGCGGCCAGTGATGCTTCTGTTTTGCGGATAGCCTCCTGTAAGTTATCAACTACTTTCTTTTCCTCGTTATTAGTCACCTGGGTTTTGTTCAGCACCTGCTGAGTCTGCTCCAACGCGGCTTTCACTTTAGCGTTTGGGATGTGATGATTTACGGCAAAGCGGGCCGGCAAAAACGCAATCAAAATTAGCATAAACAGCCCGACACCCTTTTGCCCATCATTGCTGCCGTGAAAAAAACTAACCAGCGTACAAGTAGTAATGAGCAACGCTCGAATTAAAATAGGAGGGCGGTCATCTTCGCCGGATGGGATATGGAACAGCGAATGAGATTTGGTGACGTGTTTTAAAAACAACATCAGCAGTGCCGCTGCGCCAAAGCCTAATAACGGGGACACAATGAGTGACAAGCCAATCTCTTCGGCTTTGCCCCAGTTAACACCCGGACCATTATAGTACCAGGTAAAAGCCAAACCGGCACCAATCATAGCTCCAATCATGGTATGTGAGCTGGAGCACGGAATGCCCAAATACCAGGTGCCTACGTTCCAGATAATGGAGGCCAGTAAGACTGCCAGAACCAAACAAGCGCCCACACTCACCGGCAGTGTCATCAAAGTATCTAAAGGCACCAGCTTTAAAATGCCCATCGCCACGCTTACACCACCCAGGCATACGCCCAAAAAGTTCCACACGCCCGACCACGGAATAGCATAAACCGGCTTTAAAGCTTTGGTGTAAATAACGGTAGCCACGGCATTAGCCGTATCATGAAAGCCGTTAACAAATTCAAATCCGGCCACGGCCAGTATACATACCAGGAAAACAACCAGCAGATAGCCGCTTAAATTAGTTTGTCCTAAAAATGGCAAAACAATGCCGAAAGCTGTAGGATACATGAATCAGGGTTTGTAGTTGCCGGGCCGAAAAGGCTCGTTAACTGCAGCCAAAAATCCGAATTAGTGATGCCGTAAATGTACCCTTAAGATTAACAAATTGTTATTATATGCAATTAAATATCGTGCTTGTGAAAAACGGGATGTTGTTTCATGTACACGAAAATAATTATGGGGTGATTTGGTAATAAACTCCTTTTGGTTTTACCGTTAACCGGACAACTATGACAGTACACTGATTAAGTTCTCATTAAAACCG
>CAJYSL010000293.1 GCA_913777515.1 uncultured Mucilaginibacter sp. | reverse complement strand
GCCATTTCTCGTTAAATACCACGGTCGATTTACGGTTAATTCCCGAAGTGTCATCCGCAATCATGGCCAGGGCCTGGTCGGTAATGGTTAAATCGTGCTCTTTGCGCTCGTTATTTTTTAGGCTGATGAGCTGACCTTTTTCATGGGCAACATCAACATCATTAGCCAGCAACAACTCCACGGCATGTTTGGCATCATCAATACGACCGGCGGCATTAATACGCGGGCCTATCAAAAAAACAATATCGGCAATAGAGTAGGCGGTAGTTTTACCGGCTATTTCTTTTAATATTTTAAGGCCGGTGCTGGGCTCGGTATTTAGCTTTTGTAAGCCATAGGCAGCCAGCACACGGTTTTCGCCGGTGATGTGTACAATATCGCAAGCTATGCTGGTTACTACCAGGTCGAGGTACTGCGCTACTTCATCAAAAGGCAAATCGTGCTTCTGGGCGTAAGCCTGTATCAGTTTAAACCCAATACTGCAGCCCGATAGCTCTTTGTAAGGGTAAGTACAATCCGGTCGTTTAGGGTCGAGCACCGCCACCGCTTCGGGCAATGTTTTGCCGGGCATGTGGTGGTCGCAAATAATAAAATCTATGCCAAGCGTGTTCGCATACTCAATTTTGTCAACCGCCTTTATACCACAATCCAGTGCAATAATGAGCGAAAATCCGTTAGCGGCCGCATAATCAATGCCTTGGGTAGATATGCCGTAGCCTTCCAGGTAACGGTCGGGAATGTAATACTCCAAGTGTTCATAACGGCTGCTTAAAAAGCTGTAAACCAGGGTTACGGCTGTAGTGCCGTCCACATCGTAATCGCCGTAAATCAAGATTCTTTCACGGTTGTTAATGGCCTGGTCAATCCGTTCAATGGCCTTTTCCATGTCGGCAATTAAAAAAGGGTCGTGCAGGTGCCGTAGGTCTGGCCTGAAAAAATAATGCGCTTCGGCAAAGGTTTGAATGCCTCTCTGCAGTAGTAAAGTACTTAAAACAGGGTCAATACCCAGTTCGGCAGCCAGTTGCTGTACTGCTTTTATATCCGGGCTATGCTTTACCGACCACCGTTTTTGCATACTTTTGCGTTTTGGAAACCTTTAATGAATTTTAAGGGTTAATAACCAACAAAGTTACATTTCTGTTAACACGCGTACATTATAAATATGGAAATTTTTGCACTGGGCGAAGGCTCGTACTCGGTTGATGCTACCAAAAAGTTTATTCCGTTCAATCCATTAACCGACAATGCCAAAGACAGACCGGGCTCTTTATTTATACATGTAAATCCGTTTTTGGTAAAAACCGAACGCGATTTAATCCTGCTCGACAGCGGCTTAGGTTATAAAGACGATAAGGACGAACTTTTATTGCATCAGCACATCCGCAATGCTGGCTTTGCCCCCGGAGAGGTAACACTGGTATTGCAATCGCACCTGCACTATGACCATACCGGCGGACTGGTGGTAGAACGTAATGGCAAGTTAGAGCCCAGCTTTCCGCAGGCAACACATATTATTCAACAAGGCGAATGGGATTACGCCTGGTCGGGAAAATCATCATCTTACCGTATACCTATTTTGGAAACACTAAAAAACGCGGCCCGGATAGAATTTGTAGAGGGCGATGGCGAGGTAAGGCCGGGAATACATTACGAGTTATCAGGTGGTCATACCCAATTCCACCAGGTGTTTTTGATAGAAGATAACGGCAAAAAATGCTTTTTTGGGGGAGACGAGTTGCCCGAGCCTGAGCAATTACTCCGAAAGTTTGCGGCTAAATATGATTATGACGGGCGCAAAGCCATGAACCTGCGCGAAGAGTATGGCAAAAAAGCGGCCGACGAAAATTGGGCATGTCTATTTTATCATGCCAAGAGCGTAGCGGTAGGTAAAGTGAGTTATGACGGCGAAGTTTTTACCGTAACACCGGTTTAAGCAGTTTTCTCTACAGTAAAAAGTTCTTTTATTTTTTCGACGTTAAGAGGCTTCGAAATAAAGTTTTTTACCAGCGGATATGACTTAGCTTTGTTAATATCGTTGCTGAAAACAGAGGATGAAATAATGTAAATTTTTGACTTTCCGAGCGGGTCTATCTCTAAACGCTTAAAATCTTCTAAAAACTCCCAGCCATTCATGATAGGCATGTTGATGTCGAGCAGGATGTAGTCGGGTAAGCTGTTGGGGTCTTTAGCCTGGAGGTCCAGCAGTTTTTTGATTGCATAACTCCCATCCAGACAAGCGGTTATCTCGGTATATTCTAAAGCTTTCTTAATTAACTTTATCGAAATAAAGTTATTTATCTCATCATCGTCAACCAACAATATACTTATAGGTTTGGAGTTGCTAATCATATTCTAACTATACGAAAAATAATTGTAAAAAGTTTCATTCCTAAAAGTTCTGAAACAAAAAAATCCCGGCTTATGCGCTGGGATTTTCTTATACGGAAAAAAATATGATTAGTTAGCGGGTAGCAACTAAATTTATATTTAACAAAAATTCGTCATCGATGGCTTTGTCACCAAGGCTCTCAAAGAAGCTCTTAGAACCGTAACGGATGTCGTATTTGGTACGGTCAACTTTTACGCCGTTAGCAGTAACGTTTAAAGTATTGCCGGCCATAGTATAAGTTGCAGGGAAAGTAACCGCGTTAGTTTTACCTTTAATGGTTAAGTTACCGGTAATGTTTACTTTGTTACCACCAGCAGGGGTAATTTTAGTGGCTTGGAAAACAGCAGTAGGATATTTTTCTACACCAAAAAAATCTTCTGATTTTAAGTGGCCCATTAATTTGCCTCTGCTATCGCCGTCAAGGTCGGTGTTTTCCATGCTGGCCATGTCAATAACAAATTTACCGCCGGTTGGTACTTTACCATTGGTTTCAACTTCGCCTGATGCAATTTTGATGGTACCTACGTGCTGACCAGTTACTTTTTTACCAGTCCATTCAATTTTGCTTTTTTGAGCATCCACTTTAAAAGTTACCGGGGCAACAGGCTTAAAAGCAACCAAGGCTACCGCCATAATTGCTACGAATAATGTTGTAATCTTTTTCATGTTCTTGTGATTTCTGATGTAAAGATATATCAAAATATTACATGTTTAAACATCTATTATTTAATTTGCTTTTTCATGACAATTCAGTGTATCGCCGGTTATTATCATATGAAGTTTTTCCGTTCACTCTTTTTAATAACCGCAGCGTTGTTTACAGTACCGGCATTGGCGCAGCATCCATCACCTGCCCAATTGTATCCGGGCTTATTTGAGCAGGTGCAAATGCAGCAGGTTTATACCGACGGAAAGACTTTTGTTGATGCCAAACCTAAAGCTGCGCCCAAGGCTATCATAAAGGCCTATCGAACAGAGCATACTAAACCAGGATTTAACCTCAAAAACTTTGCTCACCAGTATTTTGATGTACCGGCAGCCAGCAGCACCGGTTACCGCAGCAATGTGGCAGCAGGTGTACACAAGCATATTGATACCTTATGGCGGGTGCTGCAACATGTAGCGGATACTGTTAAAGGCACCTCGCTTTTACCCTTGCCATATAATTATATAGTACCGGGCGGACGTTTTAGAGAAATTTATTATTGGGACTCTTATTTTACCATGCTGGGCCTGGCCGAAAGCAAGCGGTATGACCTGATAGAAAGTATGGTGAAAAACTTTGCCTACCTGATTGACCGGTACGGGCACATCCCTAACGGTAACCGTACTTATTATTTAAGCCGCTCGCAACCACCGTTCTTTTCGCTGATGGTTGAACTGCTGGCCAAGTATAAAGGCAAGCAGATTTTAGTTACTTACCGCCTGCAGTTGATTAAAGAGTACCAGTACTGGATGCATGGCGCTGCGGCATTAAAACCCGGTGCAGCCACTGAGCATGTTATACGCCTGGCTGATGGCAGTTTGCTGAACCGCTATTGGGACAGCAATAATACGCCTCGTGAGGAATCGTACAGGGAAGATGTGCTGACTGGCCGGCAAACCACTCAAAAGCTACTCGACTTTTATCGCAACATCCGCGCCGCTGCCGAGTCGGGATGGGATTTTAGCAGTAGGTGGATGGCCGATGGTAAAACGCTTGCCACCATCCAAACCACCAGTTTAGCCGCGGTTGATTTGAATAGTTTGCTATATCATTTAGAAACGGTTATTGCCCATTCGTATACCATAAGTGTTAATACCAAAATGGCAGCGTTTTATCAGCGTAAAGCCGCCTTACGTAAAGTAGCAGTATTAAATTATTGCTGGGATAAACAGAACGGTTGTTTTAAGGACTACCAATGGCAGCGCAAAGCGTCGTCTAACCAGGTAAGCATTGCTATGATGTATCCTTTATTTTTTAACATCGCGGATAAAGACCAGGCCGGAAAAGTGGCAGCTTTAGTACAAAAACAGTTTTTACAGCAAGGCGGCGTGGCTACTACCACGGTAAACACCGGGCAGCAATGGGATGCCCCTAATGGCTGGGCGCCTTTGCAATACATCACTATTAAAGGCCTGCAAAATTATGGTTACTCACTATTGGCCAAAACCATTGCCCAACGCTGGATGCAGCTCAACACTGCCTCATTTAAGCAAACCGGTAAACTGCTCGAAAAGTATGACGTACAAAACGGTAGTGCCAAAGCCGGCGGCGGCGAATACCCCTTGCAGGATGGTTTTGGATGGACCAACGGCGTATTATTAAAGTTGATGAACGAGTTTAAGTAAATTGAAATATAAAAGGTTACTTCATATTGCCACTTAAAATCACCCGTAGAAATTTGTATCTTTGCACCTCATTTCACGCTGTTTGCAGCAGTATCAATGTTTTATGGCAAAGTATAACACCCTACTGTATTATTGTTACTCAACAATAACCGAGGCGGAGCAATTTGCTGCCGACCATCTTAAATTTTGTAAAAGCTTAGGCTTAACCGGCCGCATTATAGTGGCTGACGAAGGGCTAAACGGTACCGTTTCGGGCACGCCCGAAGCTTGTAAAGCTTACATGGACGCGATTCATGCCGACGAGCGTTTTGCCACAACCGATTTTAAAATTGATGAGGTTGACGAGCCATCGTTTGTAAAAATGCATGTGCGTTATAAATCGGAGATAGTACACTCCGGCCTGCGCGACCCGCATGTCATAAACCCGCAAAAACAAACTGGCAAACACCTGGAACCTGCTGATTTTTTAGCAATGAAGGACGATGGAGATGTGGTGATTTTAGATGTGCGCTCCAACTATGAGCATTCGGTTGGCCGATTTAAAAACGCGGTAACACTTGACATTGAAAATTTCCGCGATTTTCCGGCTAAGATTAACGAGCTGGCTAAATACAAGGACAAAAAAATATTAACCTACTGCACCGGCGGTATCAAGTGCGAAAAAGCATCGGCTTTGTTACTGCACGAGGGCTTCGAAAATGTTTACCAGTTACACGGTGGCATCATCAAATATGGTAAAGAAGTAGGCGGTCAGGATTTTGAAGGCAAGTGTTACGTGTTTGATAACCGCTTAACTGTTAATGTTAACCAGGTAAATCCAACTGTAGTTTCTACCTGCTATAACTGCGGCAAAACTACCGACAAAATGATTAACTGCGCCAATCCTGAGTGTAATGAGCACTTTACTCAATGCGACGAGTGCGGTACACAAATGGAAGGTTGCTGCTCAACGGCTTGCCAAAGTCATCCGCGCAAACGGGTATACGATGGGACCGGGTATTATGTAAAAGTTCCTCAGCCGATTAACATCACCAAAAAAAGCAAAATCTCTGTAGCTTAATATACGGTACTGCTCGCGCTGTTGAGCCGTGCGCCTTGTAATCCCACAAAAAAATACCGCTGATATGCCAGCGGTATTTTTTTTAATAAGTATTTAATAATTCTTTAATATCTTGGCGCCAACAGCCTGATGGATACACTTTAACGGCTATCTTCGGGAAAGCTAAATACAAAAAAATAGCGCACAAAACCCCTCGCGGGCCTTGTGCGCTTAACAAACACACTTAACCAAAACCATATTACATGGTCAGGACCTTATTGCACCGATTTTGCTAAGCAATTTTCGGTTTTCGCGACGGTGTATCAGGTTGTACACCATCGTGTATATGATAGGCAGTATCAGCAGGGTAAGTACAGTTGATGTAACTAACCCCCCAATTACTACAATTGCCAGCGGTTTCTGCGTTTCAGAACCAATGCCGGTTGATATGGCTGCCGGCATCAGGCCTATAGCCGCCATCAGGGCAGTCATCACCACCGGCCTTACGCGCGATATCACGCCGTTTAATATGGCTTCATGCAAATGCATTTTTTCTTCCAGATTTTTCCGGAATACCGATATCAAAATTACACCGTTTTGTATACAAACACCAAATAAAGCAATAAAACCAATACCTGCCGATATACTAAAATTGGTACGGGTAATGTGCAGTGCTAATATACCACCGATTAACGCGAAAGGTACATTTAATATTACTAATACTGCATCTTTTGCATTACCAAAAGTTACAAATAATATTAGGAATATTACTATCAGACAGGCCGGAACCACATGGGCCAAAGTATTGGATGCCCTGATTTGGTTTTCAAACTCGCCGTTCCAGGTAAAACTATAGCCTTGGTCGAGCTTAACGGCCTTGCCTACCTTTTGCTGCGCCTCGGCAATGGTGCTGCCCAAGTCGCGGCCGCGAACCGAAAACTTAACCGCAATGTAACGGCTGTTATTATCTCTGAAGATAAATGCCGGACCGGTTACTTCTTTAATGGTCGAAATTTCTTTGATAGAGATTTTTGAACCGTTTAAGGTAGGCACCATCAGGTTTTCAATTTTTTCCTGGGTATCACGGAAAGGTTTCTGGTAGCGTATACGGATATCGAACTTACGCTCACCCTCATACAACTGCGAGGCAGCCTTACCGCCGATGGCCATTTCAATTACCGCATTAGCATCTGCCGTAGCTACCCCGTAGCGGGCCATCTTTTTCTGATCCAGCTCAATACGAAACTCCGGCTGACCCAAGTTACGCAGTACGCCCAAATCTTCGACACCATCAATGTGCTTGAGTACACCTAACACGGCATCAGCTTTATGATCGAGCACGGTAAAATCGGGGCCGAATATTTTTACTGCCATTGATGCAGGTACACCGGCAACAGCCTCGGCTACGTTATCAATAATAGGCTGCGAATAGTTATAAATGATACCCGGAAACTGGCTCAGTTTCTTGTCCATCTGGGCAATCAGTTCTTCCTGGGTAATGTGACGTTTCCACTCTTTTTTAGGCAGCAAATCTACCTGTATCTGTACGTTAAAGAAACCTTTAGGGTCAGTACCGTCGTTGGTACGGCCAACCTGCGACAAAGTTTGCTTTACTTCGGGGAAGCTCATCAAAATATCGCGCATCTTGTTGGTGACGTTTACCGAGCTTTCGAGCGAAGTACTCATCGGCAGCTGTGCTGTAACCCAAAGGGCCCCCTCATTTAACTGAGGTAAAAACTCTGTACCTAAAAACTTAGCTGAAATGAAAGTAAGCGTCATGAAAACTATCGATACTATCAGACTCAACTTTTGGTTACGATAGGTAAAATTGAACATGCGGCGCACACCGTTCTCGAAGAAAATAACTACAGGGTTGTGTTTCTCTTTAACGTTTTTACGCAACAATATGCTCGATAACGCAGGTACCAGTGTTAAGGTGAATAACAGCGCACCTAATAAGGCAAAACCTAAGGTGTAAGCCAGCGGCGAAAACATTTTACCTTCTACCTTTTGGAAAGCGAAAATCGGAACCAGACAGGTTAAGATAATCAGTTTGGAAAAGAAGATGGCTTTACCCATTTCAGCGCCTACGTTTTTAAACAAGCCCAATTTAGCCAGCTTGTTAAAACGCTCCATACCTACCTCGTGCGCCTTATGGTCGAGGGCCACAAAAATCCCCTCCACCATTACCACCGCCCCGTCAATGATGATACCGAAATCGACAGCACCCATCGAAAGCAGGTTGGCGCTCATACCTTTTAAGCGTAAGCAGATAAAGGCGAACAACAGTGCCAGTGGAATGATGATGGCCACCGTAAGCGTAGTACGCCAGTCGGCCATAAACAGGAATACAATAACAGTTACCAGCACAATACCCTCAATCAGGTTGTGGATAACGGTTTCTGTACAGAAATCAATCAGCGTAGTACGGTCATAAAAGGTCGAAATTTTAACATCTTTGGGCAAAACGTTATTATTAAGGTCGGTCACCTTGTCGCGGATGCGTTGTAACACATCTGCAGGGTTTTCGCCTTTACGCATTACCACAATACCTTCAATCACGTCGTCTTTTTTATCACGACCTACCTGGCCCAAGCGTGGTAAGCCTGATTCTTTAATTTCGGCAACGTTTTTAGCCAGTATAGGTACGTTGTTAACATTTTTTACGATGATATTCTCAATCTCGCCAATGTTGTTAATCAAACCGATACCACGTACCACAAAGGCCTGGTCGTTTTTGTTTATCACATCACCACCTACGTTAATATTACTGCGGTTAATGGCATTGTACACATCAAGCGAGGTCAAACCATATTTTTGTAACAAAGCTGGGTTCACACTCACTTCGTAAGTTTTTTCCTCACCGCCAAAGCTGTTTACGTCGGCTACACCGGGGATGGCTTTAAACTGGCGGTCAAGTACCCAATCCTGTATAGCAGTAAGTTCGTGCAATGATTTGGTGCGGCTTTTCAGCGTGTATCTGAATATCTCACCGGTTGGGCCGTACGGAGGCTCAATTTCGGGCTTAACACCATCAGGCAATTCGGCATTGATAATGCGGCTCATCACCTGCTGACGGGCAAAGGAGTCGTCTACATCATCATCAAAAATGATACGTACATAAGATAAACCGAATGAGGAGGTAGTACGGAGGTTTGATTTTTTTTGTACCGAGTTAAGCACGGTTTCCATCGGGATGGTTACCAGCTTTTCCATCTCTTCGGCGCTATGACCGGGCCACTGCGCGATGATGATAATTTGGGTATTGGTTACGTCCGGAAAGGTTTCGATGGGCGTATTCAGGTAACTCCATACACCCCATACGGCCAGTATTCCTGTCATAAAGAATACCATTGCCCGGTGGCGAAGGGAGAAATATATAATGTTTTTAATGAGCTTGTTCATTATAAGGGTGTTTGTACAGCAACGGGTGTGCTGTTAATGACTATCAGAATATCAATATGAAAAACGACGCTAACCCTTGCAGATTAATCTTCGGTAAGTGCGTTGTACAACAGCAACTGGTTTTTAGAAATTACCTTGTCGCCAGCTTTTAAACCTGAGCCAATGTAGGCTGTATTTTCTACCGTTTTAATGACGTTAACCTCACGTACAGCCAAATTACATTTGCCGTTGTAAACTACCACATAGTTTTTGCCGCTGTCAAACACAACCGCCTGGCTGGGTATGGCCAGTGCCTGGGCAGCTTCGTCATTTGATATCAGTACGTTGGTAAACATTTCAGGCTTTAACAGCATATCGGTATTAGGCAACGTAATACGTATAGTTAATACCTTACTATCCGGGTCAAGCACCGAGCCTAC
>CAJYSL010000292.1 GCA_913777515.1 uncultured Mucilaginibacter sp. | reverse complement strand
ACAAACCAGGCTTCTTTAACCGGTTGATAATTTAGAGTTGTGTTTACGCTATGCACCAAAATCAGGGAATCTAATACTTTGACTTCCCTGGTTCCGGGAATAGTGAGCGGAACACTATTGGTATCTGCTGATGCTATGATCCAGTTCGGATTAGTAGAAAGAGTGGTGGCCTGGTAAGGCTTTATCAGCGGAACGCGCGCCATGTCAAAGCCGCCTTTATCCAGGTAAAAGTTATCTGGTAAACCTTTAGGTTTTGGGGCGCTGCATGAATATACAACGATCAACAGGATTAAAAAAGCAAAAATTTTCATGCATTGATGTTTTGCAGCAATGGGCTGCTATAATTACCAAACACCAGTTAGTTACCGTTGATGGTGTCATTTTAACAGGCTTGCCACCCGCCTGCTGTGTGTGTGGTGTTAGTACCTGCAACTGGGAGTCGCGCCACAGCACAGCTGCACATTTTTATCTGACCGGCGACGACGTAAAACCTTCGCGTTTTTCGATGGCCGGGAGTTGCTTTTTGTAAGCTTCGGGGTCCCAGGTGATGTTCCATTCTTTTACATAACCGGCAAGTGGGGCCAGGCCAACCGATGCACGCCGTTCGTCTACATGGTCGGGGTCGGCCAGGGGGCGTACATAGGTTTCTTCGGGGGTTGCACCTGCGCTTATCTGGCTGCCATAAATCTGGTGCCGTCCTTCGGCCAGGGCTACGCGGTCTTCCAGCAGCGCTAAACTGCTGGCTCTTGCATGTCCCTTTTTAACCGCTTTACGCATTAACGGTAAATATTTTTGCTGTGTTTTTAGGTCGGCATGCTGTACCACTAAAAATAAGGTCTGGTTTCCGGCGTCACCTACTTTGTCTTTGCTCAGCCAGCCGTAGCGGTCTAAAATACGGCTTACTTTAGCAATGTTAATACTGTCATGGTGCATCATCAGTTTGCCCAGGCTATCAGTTTGCCTGCTTTTAAAACCATGTTTTTTTCGGGCAGCAATGTATTCGGTGCGTATGCCCTGGTCTGTTTTAATAATTTCTTCCAGTTCGTGTTTTACCGGTTGGTTATAGCCGGCCTCTATTTTCTGTTCGCGCTTTGCCAAACCGGCCACCAGTTGCTGCCATGCCTTAGTTTCATGCAAATTGTTCAGGTCACTATCCTGTTTAATGTGCACATAATTATCAAAACCGTTTTTAACGGCTTCGTTTAGCAAACTGATAGCCTGATTGGTGCGGCCGGCCAGTGCAAATGAGCATGCGGCGTTGTATAAATCAAGCGGATTTTTCTTCTCTATTTTAAAGGCCTCGGCATATCCATCGGCCGATGCTGCAAACTGTTTTGCCTTGTACAAACTATCGGCACGGGTAGCCAGTGTTTGGTAAGCCGTTTGGGCAAAAACAGCACTGCCGGTAAACAGCAATGCAACAAGCAAAATAATACGAAAGCGATAATGGTTTACAGTAAGCATATAACAAGTATTGGTTAGGTGTAAGGTATCAAAATTTAACCGGTTTAAACAAAAAATAGCGCTGTTTTTATAGGCCGGGCATAGTATAAGTTTGGTGTAGTTAAGCGTGCATTACATGCGGCATGTTGCTCCGCATTTAAGCAATACGCGCAACGTACGCAAATCAAAATAACCAGATAATGATTTCAGCCTATAGTTGGTGCTGTCACCAACTATCTTTTCAGGCTTGCATTTCATGGGCTCGGCAGTAGCGTATTTGGTTATTATTCTGGCGGAAGGTTGGTGACGACACCAACTATAGGCTATCACATTTCATCGCCACCGTTGCGCTGTTTTTCATTTCACCTACCACTTTACCTCCGGGATGCCACAATCAAATTTCTTCAATAATTGAGGTGCCTTCGGAGAAATCGTCCGAAGTCCATTGCCAGGTTTCGTGAAGGCGGATTTTACCGTTTTAGCCTATGGTTGGTGTTGTCACCAATCATCTTTTAAGGCTGAAGCTTAATGCGTCCGGTTATTTGATTGACGGGGGGTGATGACAACCCATACCTCAGGCTTAATTTTGCATCCCACGCGCTAAGTAGCGAAATTCAGCGTAAACACGCACGGCGGTGAGCCTGTCTGGTGGGATGCTGAACTCAATTCAGCATGACCGCGTGAGGTTTTTCATTCTTCTGAACATCTGAGGTAAAAACAACTTTGATACTCGGGCTGACATACAAATACGACGTTCCATCTCATCAATGTTAAAGGATGTTAAAAAGCTTCAGATATCATTCTTAAAACATTAGCATTGTAAGGGTTAACTCAAAAACAATCAACCGCCGTCCATCTCACCACACTGCATGAAACAACTTTTATCGTCCGTAGCATTAGTACTGTTGCTAAACCTAACCGCTGCTGCGCAGGACGCCTCGGTGCTCCGGAAGATTTATTTGGTCGAAAACAGCTTGGTAGGGCCGGTAAAAGCAAAAGATGCCAAAGGCTGGACACTGCACGAGCGCATGGCGCATTATGGGGTTAACGGGGTGAGTATTGCTGTTATCCATAATTATCAACTGGCATGGGCCAAAGGCTACGGCTTGGCCAATGCCTCATTAAAAACGCCAGTTACGGCACAGACACTTTTCCAGGCGGGTTCGGTCAGCAAATCGTTAAATGCGGTGGGCTTGCTGAGGCTTGTCGAGAAGGGCAAAGTCGACCTCGATGCCGACGTAAATCGGTATCTCACCTCGTGGAAGTTTCCGTACGATACCGCGTCTAAGGGGCGCGTCATCACCCTGGCGCAATTGCTCAGCCATACCGCAGGCGTCAACGTTGCGGGCTTTAGCGGTTACCGGCAAGGGGAGGATTTACCTAACACGGTTCAAATACTCCAGGGGCAGGCACCGGCCAATTCGCCCAAGGTGCATGCTACCCTGGCCCCTGGCGAAAGGTATGAATATTCGGGTGGCGGCACCACTATTACCCAACTGATGGTGGAAGATATCACCCGCCAACCCTATGCGCAATACAAGCAGCAACAGGTATTGCGGCCCTTAGGCATGGCGGCCAGCAGCTTTACCGCGCCTGCTCAAAACAAAGCCCAATCGGTAGCCACAGGTTATTATGAGGATGGCAAACCCGTAGAGGGACGGTATCATTTGTACCCCGAGCAGGCCGCCGCCGGGTTGTGGACTACACCATCAGATCTTGCCAAATTCATCATCGCCCTGCAGCAGGCCTACCGGGGCACGTCGAATAAGGTATTGTCGCCGGCTATGGCCAAACGGATGCTCACGCCCTACCACGACCAAAGGTCTGCCCTGGGCGTGTTTGTAGGTAATTACAACGGCACCAGGTACTTTGAGCACGACGGACTTACCTACGGCTATTACTGCCAATACTATGGTAGCCTAACCGGTGGCAACGGCGTGGTGGTGATGATCAATTCGGTCAATACAGCGCTCATCCCCGAAATTGTAAACAGCGTAGCCCAGGTGTATGGTTTTACAGGATTGCTGCGCACCAAAACCGAAAAGTTGCTCACGCTTACCGACGACATATTAGAAAACTACACCGGCAAATACCAGCTGGCGCCCGGTGCGGTACTCACCGTATTTACCGAAAACCACCAGCTGTACGTTCAGCTCACCGGCCAAAACAAAATTCCCTTGTTTGCAGAAACCGAACGTAAGTTTTATATGAAGGTGGTTGATGCCCAACTCGAATTTGTGAAAGATGCCAGCGGCAATATCAGCAAGGCCATACTCTACCAAAACGGCAGCGCCAACGATGCGCCGAGGGTTGGCCCCCCGGCCCCCTGAAGGGTTTAAGTTTACCCATAAAATAAAAAGGGATAACTTAGTGTTTGTGAAGGGAGCGCTAGCAGAGGGACGATGCATAAGATTGCAGATGCAGGGTATTGCATTTAATCATGTGGACAGGGCCTGCC
>CAJYSL010000291.1 GCA_913777515.1 uncultured Mucilaginibacter sp. | reverse complement strand
CTGCAAAGCGGTCTAAAACAACAGGTAATTGCTCTTCCTGATGTACATCCTGGCTGTTTGCATACGACACAAATGTTTCCTGGCAAAAGGGGCTCAGCATTTCGTGCACGTATAACCGCTGACTTTTACCAAAATATGCTAAGCTACCCTTATCGGTTTGCATGCGCCTGCTTTGTCCGCCTGCCAACACCAGTCCGTTTAATACCGGTTGACGATTGGTCAAATATTTATCTAAAAATTGAGCGATGGCTAAAGTATCAGCCAGTTTTAAAACAGGCAGTGCCGCACCTGCAGGCAGGTGCTGATTTATATAATCCGGAATATCGGTCACGCCATCAGCCAGCAAAATCAGTTGTACATTGGTAAGCTTTTCCAACTTTTTTTCCAGCGGCTTGGCCGGGTCTATTACAATGATTTGGGCATTTGCGGCAAAATGATTGCCATTCACTAAAACCAAATCTGCATCGTTAAACAAATTCCGGTTTTGAAAGGCATTGAAAGTTTGCTTATACGCAAAGTTACGATAGGTAATTTTGTCGGTAAACTCTAAAGCAGCGCCATGGGTTAACGATGAATCATCGTCTGCTGAAGGCGCCTTATGGTCGGCATCGGCATAAGAAATCTGATACTTGGCATATAACTCCTGGATTATACCGTTAACCAGTTTACGGATATTACCGCACGGCGTGCCTAAAACAGCTAATTCGTTGCGGTGGTATTCACCTACATCAGGCCGGGTTAGCTTCGGATGTTTATGATAGTTTTGCAAAGAAGTCACTTTTACCTCCCGTTTTTTCAATTAACCTAGTTTCTTTGATGATGATGTGATGAGAAAATGCCTTGCACATGTCATAGATGGTTAAGGCAGCTACGCTGGCGCCGGTGAGCGCTTCCATCTCGACACCGGTTTTTGAAGTGATGGTTGCCGTACATTGAATTACTACTTCCTGCGCATCATTCACATCAATAGTTACTTTACAGTTTTCTAAGGCTAAAGGGTGGCATAACGGTATCAAATCAGCCGTTTTTTTTGCAGCCATCGTACCGGCGATGATAGCCGTTTGAAATACTGGTCCTTTTTTAGTTTGAATGTCTTCCCCTTGCAACTGTTGCATAATTTCTTCGCCTAACACCACAATGCTTTGCGCGGTAGCCGTTCGCTTGCTGATTTGCTTATCACTCACATCAACCATAGCAGGTTGGTTGGTTTGAGGATTAATATGCGAAAAAGACTTTTCGGTTTCAGACATAAAAATAGGTACAGTAAGATGCAAAGCTAATTATCCTGATGATAAATAGAATTGGTAGTTTTCTGTTTGCCGTAAAGGCATTTAAATATCTATCTAAAACAAAAGCTACCATTGGGCTTAATGAGCGCAATGGTAGCTTTTATGATGATGCGGATATTTTAGCTTTACAATAGCTGATCCAGCTGCATAGGCAGGTTTCTTAAACGTTTGCCTGTAGCATGATAAATAGCATTTGACACGGCTGCAGCCACACCAACAATACCAATTTCGCCCAGGCCTTTTACGCCCAGCGGATTAACGATATCATCGTGCTCTTCTACAAAAATCACATCAATATCTTTGATATCAGCGTTCACCGGAACATGATACTCAGCTAAATTATGATTCATGAAACGACCAAAGTTATTGTCCATCACGGTATCTTCGTGCAGCGCCATACTGATGCCCCAAACTACACCGCCTAAAATCTGGCTGCGGGCAGTTTTAGTATTGATAATACGGCCGGCAGCTACCGCATCAACCACACGGGTGACATGCACAGTGCCTAAATCTTTATCTACCTTTACTTCAACAAACACTGCCGAGTGTGTAAACCGCGAGTATTTATTTTGCTCGAGCATGTTAGGCAGCGAGGTTGTATCGGCTTCCAAATAGTTGACCTCACTTTTCTGTAGCACTTCGCTAAAGGTCAGATACTTTTGGGTATCTGCTTTTAGCTGGATGCGGCTATCGCTAAAAATTACGTCTTCTTCCTTTACGTTACTAAAAGGAGAATTTTCCAGTTTTTTTGCCAGCTTAAATAATTTTCCTTTCAGTTCGTCGCACACCAGTTTAACGGCCGAGCCAACAGTGGCCATCGTCCACGAGCCGCCTTGTAACGGCGACATAGGTAACACGCTATCCCCTAATTTAAACAGGACGTCTTCCATCACTACGCCCAAAACTTCGGCGGCAATTTGCGTCATGACGGTATAGGTACCTGTACCAATATCGGCAGTGGCACAACCTACGGTAAGCTTACCATCAGCAGACAGCATCGCTTTAGCGCGTGATGGCATCTGGTTAGCTTCCCAGCAGCCGGTGGCTACGCCCCACCCTACCAGGTTATTCCCTTCAACAGTAGCACCCGCTTTCGGGTTACGCTTACTCCAGCCAAAGCGTTCCGCCCCTTGACGATAACACTCGCGCAGTTCTTTGCTCGAAAAAGGTTTATCCAGGTTTTGGTCCTTCTCCGCATAATTTATCAGCCTGAATTCTAAAGGGTCGATGCCAACTTTCACAGCCAACTCGTCAATGGCAATTTCAAGGGCATACATCCCCGTTACTCCGCCGGGAGCGCGCATATCCAAAGGTGTGTATAAATCGAGCGGAACCAACTGGTGGTCTAACGTTACATTATCGCACTGGTACATCTGGCCCGACCAGTTCACTATATTTTCGGTGTACTCTTCGAAAGTAGAAGTTTCTGAAACGCATTTATTAATGATGGCCTGCAGCTTACCATCTGCTGATGCCCCTAAAGATATTTTTTGCAATGTAGCCGGGCGATGACCAAACGAAAACATTTGCTGACGCGTCAATACTACTTTGACCGACCGCTTTAACTCCAGAGAAGCTAACACGGCCATGTACAACTGGTACTGCGGGCGTAAGCCAGAACCAAAACCACCGCCCATAAAAGGCGAGATTACCCTGGCTTCGTTATCAGATAAGCCAAATACACTTTTGATATAACTCTGGCTGTTTAATACGCCTTGTGTTTTATCATAAATCGTTAGCCGGTCATCATCCCCATAAATAACAGTAGATGCAAACATTTCCATTGGGTTATGATGCTCATAGCCGTGGTAATAATCTTCCTCTACGGTAATGGCCGATTCTTTTAAAGCTTTTTCGGCATCTCCGCGAGGCTTGGGTACCGGGAAGCGATGCTTTTCGGGTTTTTTAGCTTTATCTAAATTTTGCTCCAACCCAACACTGAGCTCTTCTTTCACTTCATATTCGAAATGCACTAATGTAGCAGCATAACGGGCCAGTTCGAAGGTCTCGGCAACTACCAACGCTATAGGTTGCTGGCTGAACAAAATTTCGTCACCTTGCAAGGGCCTGAAAGGCGAACCTCCCGGCGGTGCATCCTGGTCACGGTAGCTACGGTCGAACCAGGCTAAGCCAGGCACATTTAAGTGAGTAAACACCGTAACCACACCCTTTTGACTCAAGGCCTGCCGGGTGTTTACCGCAGTAATTTTACCTTTGGTAATCGGGCTTGATACCACATAACCATGTAATATCCCTGTACGCATGTTAAATTCAGCAGCATATTTAGCATTACCGGTTACTTTAGTACGGCCATCTACCCTACTGATGGGTTTACCAATATATTTGCCGCCATCGTTGGGCTCGAGGTTTTCGGCGCTTACGCCTACCTTTTGTAATAAACTCATGCTTGTTCCTCCAATCCGGCTGCTTCGGTAAGCGCTCTTACTATTGCCCGTTTTGCTAATTCAATTTTAAATGTGTTATCACCGTAACCTTTTGCTCCTTCAAGAATAGCATCAGCAGCTTTTTGGAAAACCTCTTTACCAACTGCGCTACCCGCTAACATATTTTCGACCTCAAGACTTCGCCATGGTTTATGAGCAACGCCGCCCAAAGCTAATCTGGCTTCTAAAATTTTACCGTTCTCTATCTTTAATGCCGCAGCAACAGAAACAAGCGCAAACGCATAAGAAGCTCGGTCACGAACTTTTAAATATTTATAGTGAGTAGTAAAATCTTCAGCAGGCAAATCAATAGAAGTAACAATGTCGCCAGCCTCTAGAGTATTATCCAGCTCGGGCCTGTCTCCAGGCAGCCGATGAAAATCTGCAAATGGAATACTGCGCTCGCCATTTTTACCGGTGATGTTTACTATGGCTCCCAAAGCTGCCAAAGCAACACACATATCGCTTGGATGAGTGGCAATACAATGTTCACTGGTACCCAAGATTGCCAAAATACGATTATAACCACCAATGGCAGAGCAGCCCGACCCCGGCTCGCGTTTGTTGCAGGGCGTGGCGGTATCATAAAAGTAATAACAGCGGGTGCGCTGCATTAAGTTACCGCCGTTGGTGGCCATATTACGCAGCTGAGGGGATGCCCCCGCCAGTATAGCCTGTGATAACAACGGATAGCGCTTTTCTACCTCTACATTCCAGGCAGTGTCGGCATTAGTAACTAACGCACCTAAACGCAGACCACCGTCAGCATTATTCTCAATGGTATTGAATGCTAAATGAGTGATGTCAATCAAGTGGTCAGGACGCTCAACATTCTCTTTCATTAAATCGAGCAGATTGGTACCACCTGCAATAAACTTCGGGCTATCATGCTCATCCAACTCTGCTATAGCAGCGTCTGGATTGTCGACACTTATAAACGTAAATTTATTCATGACTTAACTCTCCTTTCGCTTGTTCGATTGCATCTAAGATATTTGGATATGCGCCACAACGGCAAATATTACCGCTCATCAATTCACTTATCTCCTCACGCGACTGAGCCTTGACCTCGTTGATTAACCCAACGGCCGAGCATATCTGACCCGGCGTACAGTAGCCGCATTGATAAGCATCGTGGTCAACAAAGGCCTGCTGCATAGGATGAAGCTCGTCGCCTTTGGAAAGGCCTTCAATGGTAGTCACCTCACATCCTTGCTTCATTACTGCTAATGTAAGACACGAATTAATCCGCTTACCATCAACCAGCACTGTACACGCGCCGCACTGTCCATGGTCGCAACCTTTCTTCGTGCCGGTAAGCCCTATGTATTCGCGCAAGGCGTCTAAGAGACTTACCCATGGTTCAATTTTTAAATGAACCGCTTGTCCGTTTACTGTGAGCTTAACCGTCTGCGCATCGTCCGAGTTGGGAACGGCATGAGACAACGGCCAGGCATTGCCCTGATTTGTCTGGTCTATAATCGTATTCATAAACAATCTGTCTAGATATCGGTGAGATATACTAGTCAACATTGCCTTGAGGATTAAGTTCTAATTAAATAACAAACCGATATAATTTAAATCGATTCCAGTTAGTTGTTTAATGAGTCAGCAAGTCGGTGAAGACGGAGAGACCGTGAGTACGAGTTCAGTATTGAAGTTCAGTTTTCATTAGAAACCCCAGGTTGAGGATGGTGGGTTAGCATTACGAGTGGCTAAGGCGAACGCCCTGTTATCATCCAGGTTTGAATATAAAG
>CAJYSL010000290.1 GCA_913777515.1 uncultured Mucilaginibacter sp. | reverse complement strand
TATTTATCCTGGCTTGCTTTTAACCGGCGCAAAATCATCAAAACCAAATCAGACCCCAAAACGGTTTTTGCGCAAACCAAGTACGTTGTACTTTATCCTATACCGGTAAGTTTGCTGATTACCTCACTTATCATCCCTTACCTGTATAACCAGCCGCCCATGGCGTTTTTAGAGTTAATTTCGTTGGTGTCGATGGGCTGCGTGCTGTATTTAACGTTTAAGACCTGTCCGCGCCCTCACTTTAACTTTTTTAGCAAGCTATTTGGCTTAACGTTAATATACAGTGTCAGCAATTTATTTGTCGAGGTGTCAAATGTAGACCGCGTGGCTGTACTTATTGTTGCTGCCTTAATTATCTGGCTGTGTTGGTTGGTGCTTAAACGCGATGCAGAGGCATACCAATTAGATGTTCCGTACAGCAAACTGGCGTTAACTTTATTAATTATTTTGCAGGGTGCATCGGTATTGTTAAACATTGCCGGGCGCTTTAGCCTGGCAAAGATTATCGGCGTAACGGCAGTATATAATTTTTGGTTGGCCTTATGCCTTTACTACTTTGTGCAAATCATCATTCAGAGTATGTTTTTGCAACTGGAGGCCAACAAAATTGATAAAGACAGTATAAGCTCTTATTTGGATTTTAAGCTGCTGCAGGGCAAGTTGCGGAGTATATTGTTTGTGATTGCCGTATTAATGTGGGTGGTTACGTTGCTGCAAAACCTGAGTGTTGAGGATGGTGTATTTAACATCATTGGCGGCTTTTTAAATCAATCGCGCAAACTGGGGGGCACGCTGTTCACTTTTGGCAGTATCATCATTTTTGTGGGCGTGGTTTGGTTATCGGCTACCATAGCAAAAATCATTACCTATTTTTATGATTTTGCGCATCAGCACAAGGCAACCGATGGCACGTCGAAGAAAGGCCGCACCTCTTTGTTGTTAATCCGTATCGGCGTTATCAGCATTGGCTTTTTATTGGCGGTAGGCGCTTCAGGGTTTCCGTTAGATAAGATTACCATCATCATCAGTGCGCTGGGTGTGGGTGTGGGTTTCGGTTTGCAAAACATCGTTAACAACCTGGTGTCGGGCTTAATACTGGCGTTTGAAAAGCCGGTGCAGGTGGGCGACGTGATTGAAGTGGCCAGCCGGACAGGCACGATTAAAGAAATTGGTATGCGGTCGAGCAAAATTGCA
The DNA here is from genome assembly GCA_913777515.1 of uncultured Mucilaginibacter sp. GTDB lineage: Bacteria > Bacteroidota > Bacteroidia > Sphingobacteriales > Sphingobacteriaceae > Mucilaginibacter. Next base: position 3,464 of record CAJYSL010000290.1, on the reverse strand, counting down.
ACCGGTAACGGGGCCGAAATCATTATTCCGAACGGCGATTTGATATCGCAACACGTAGTCAACTGGACTTTGACGGACAGCAGTCGGCAGGTAGAACTGGTTATCAGCGTGGCTTATGGCTGCGACATCGAGAAAGTGAAAAACCTGTTGCGCAACCTGCTGGCTAACCGCGATGATATTATGATTAAACCCGCCCCGGTAGTTTACCTGGACCACCTAAGTCAAACCTCGGTTGATTTTAAAGTGCAGTTTTGGGCGGCAGATATTTCGATGTGGACGCAATTGAAGAGCAAAGTGTTGTCTGCAATTTACAGCACCTTGATGGCAGAGGGCATCGAAATACCGCAAGGCAAACAGGAAATTATAGTGCACATGCCCTCCGGCACCAAGATTAATGAAAATCTTTCGAGCTCAAATCTGTAAACCGGGTTTTCTTTTTAACGAAAAACTGCACTACAATACTGCGTTTATACAAGCCTTTTAAATTCGGGGTGTTATGTTGTTGCTCGAGATGTATCTTCTCGAGATAGCCTTTATGTTTCTTACGGCTTTGTTTAAAAAAGCTGGCTACAAAGCTTTGGTGTGCTCGGCTAACTGCCCATGCGTCCTTACGCTTACCCTCGCCCAAAAACCGAATTAGTGCTATAAAGTCCAGCCAAAATCTGAATCCTATCACCCAAGCCGAACGCCCGGCCGGCATATTCTTTTTAAGCAGCAACAAGTTATTACGAAAGTTGAGATAGGTCTTGAAAGGATTTTCTGCATTGAGCGTGCCACCACCCACATGGTAAACCGTGCTTTGGGCGCAATACATTACTTTATATCCCATATTTTTTAAGCGCCAACACAAATCTATCTCTTCCATGTGGGCAAAAAACTGTTCATCAAAGCCGCCTGTTTCGCGCCAGCAACGGCTGCGAATGAATAGCGCCGCACCCGATGCCCAAAATACTTCGCCAGATTGCTCGTACTGTCCCCAGTCCTCTTCTACGTCGAAAAATAAGCGGCCCCGGCAAAAGGGATACCCCAAATTATCAATAAAGCCGCCCGCAGCGCCGGCATGTTCAAAGTAGGTTTTGCGGTCAAATGCCTTAATTTTTGGTGCCGCCGCCGCAATGCGGTCGTCCGCTTCCATCATGGCAATCACCGGCTCAATCCATCGGGGAGTTACTTCGATGTCCGAATTTAGTAGAATATAATAATCGGCTGTTACCTGGTCAATCACGCGGTTGTAACCACCGGTGTAGCCGTAATTTTTATCATTTTCGATGACCTTTATTTGGTCGCCGTATTCGGATTTGATGAACGCTATTGAGCCGTCTGTCGACCCGTTATCGCCTACCACAATTTGTAACCCGGGCCAGGTGCTGCTGAGTATAGACGGTAAAAATTGTTGAAGATGTTTTAGGCCGTTCCAATTTAAAATAATGACGGCTACCGTGGGTTGAGTACTCATCTAACTATATCATCGGGCTTATATTTCCACCTTTTGTGCGACCACAACCAGTATTGAGGTTCTTCACGGATGACCTTTTCCAGGTAGCGCACATGGGCATTGGTAATTTCAAACTCGGCGGTGTTTTTGGCATCATTAAACAAAGGCACGAAGTTACAATTATAATAGCCTCTTTTTACCCGCCGTACATCACAAAATATCACGGCGCTATCTAACGATTTTGCCAGTTTCTCCACACCCAAAAAAACTGCAGTAGGCTGATTTAAAAACGTAGTAAAATAAGTTACTTCCTCGCGTGAGGGCACCTGGTCGCTCACCAGCAAAGTCATCGTCGGCTGTCGACGGTATTCAACCATCTTACGCATTGCGCTTTTCATGGGCACTAGTATGGCGCCAAATTGTGTGCGCATTTGGGTAAAATAGTCGTTGAAAATTTTGTTGTTCAGCGGCTTATATACCACCAGTCGTGGCTTATCGGTAAGCAAACTAAATTTCAGTGCACCCATCTCCCAGTTGCCGTAATGCCCAACAGCGCCAATTACACTGCGTCCTTCGGCAAAAACCTTGTCTACAGCTTCATAATTAGTTACTGTAAACCGGCGGTTAATTTCTTTGCTCGAAATAGTTTTAAGCTTTACAGTTTCTACCATCAAATCGGCTAGGTAATGGTAATACTGCTTCTCTATTTGCTGCCTTTCGGGTAAAGATTTTTCGGGAAAAGCATTAGCCAGGTTTTGTTGCACTACTGCCCTGCGGTACTTGATGAGGTAAAATAAAACGACGTAAATAAAATCGGCAATGAGGTACAGCACAAAAAAAGGAAGTAACGAAACCAGGTACAGCAAAACAGTACCTAATCTTGAAAAACCTTTTCTTATCATTACTTTCGCAAAAAATTAAGCTGCAAACATAAATAATCTCTGATGGAAAACGGCGCGTTGCTACCCATGTTTTATTTGCCACCAGTTGAATACTTTACCGTATTAAACAAATACCGGCAAGGCGTTACTATTGAAAAGCATGAGCATTTCCCCAAGCAGACGTACCGCAACCGCGCCAACATCTATTCGCCCGACGGTATGCTGGCCTTAGTGATGCCTGTAGTAAAAGGCTCCAAAGTGCACACGCCGGTAAGCGATGTAAAAATAAGCTACGACTTTAACTGGCAGCGTTTACATTGGATGAGTTTGCAGGCTTGCTACCGTCGCTCGGCTTATTTTGAGTTTTACGAAGATGACTTTGCCCGCTTTTACGAGCAGGAATTTACTTACCTGTTTGATTATAACGAGCAGATGCTAAGTATGATACTCAAATTTTTAAAACTTCCGGTTGATATAAACTACACCACTGAATACCATCGCCATTATGATTCGGTAGCCGACTACCGCAATACCATTCATCCAAAGAAAGAATCAGATTTCGAACAAAAGCCATACTTTCAGGTTTTTGAGGAACGTAAAGGCTTTATTAAAAATTTAAGTATTGTTGACTTGCTTTTTAATCAGGGCCCGCAATCTGTAAACTACCTGTAAATGAATCTGGCGCAACGCAAGCGTAAATCTTCAAAAATTAATAAACGGGCTGGTAATGTAGGCGACCGGCCGGGGCTGATTCGTGTACCCGAAGGGGCTCTTAAGCCGCACATTAAAATATACTCTTACAATGCCCAGGAACTGGTGTGCTCTACCGGCGAAAACATCAGGACCATTTTTGACCAGCTGCGCCAATGCACCGACCATACCCATTGGATAAAAATTAACGGTCTGGGCGATATCAAGTTTATTGAAGAAATTGGCCATCGGCTCAACATCAGCGACCTGGTGCTGGAAGACATCATGAATACGCATCAGCGGCCAAAGTTTGATGAGTATGAGCAATATGTTTTTGGCACCAGCCGATTAATTACAACGGACAATAATTGTGAACTAACTAACTCGCAGTTCTCGGTGATTGTGCGCGATAACATGATTATCAGCTTTGAGGAAACCTACGAAGAAAACTTTGAAGG
>CAJYSL010000289.1 GCA_913777515.1 uncultured Mucilaginibacter sp. | reverse complement strand
TTGCCGGCACTCTGAAGTAAGCATCACCATTGGTTAGTTTGGTATTTACTTTAGAGCGGTGGGTAATGCCAATGGTTAAACCTGTTTTGGTATCAATAAAAATACCCGCATTATAACCAATACCGCTTCCACTGCCTTTCAGCTCGGCTTCGCCCTGTGGGTTGTTGGCATCAGCCAGCGGGATGGCACGTTTTAAGTTTACAGTACCGTGGTTATAAACAAAACCTGCGCCGATGCTGATGAAATCGGCCAGCTTAACACTCACGGTAGGCTGTATAAATATGGTTTTTAAATCAAGCGATGTCAGGGTGTATTTCCCCGCCCAGTTATTGCCCCAGTCGGTTAAACCACCAAATGGCGTGTATACGCCTAAGCCCAGTTTCCAGCTGGCGGCTTTAGGTCCCCATACGGCATAGGCATTTAACGGGGTAGCAACCTTATCGGCCGTGTTGTACTGCACGTTTGACCCGGCCTGTACAAAGCCAGATTTAAACAGCAACGGGCTTACACCTGCCTGCAAATAATTTTCGGATAATTTGGCTACGGCACCAGGGTTAAAAAACACCGACGAGCCATCCAGCAGCAAACCTGTACCGGTATGTCCCATACCAATTTGTTTCTGCCCTTCCAGGTTAACCTGGAAACCCTGCGCAAAAATCACAAACGGCACAAATGCAAAAAACAGCGATAGTAAAACTTTTCTCATGTTAGCAATTGGTTTATAAATAGATACCTTTTTAAAAAGGGCCGCTAAGATACTTATTTTATTATAATAAGTACAGCTCAAATTTTAGTTAAAATTCTTTAAGTTAGGTAATTAAAAATTCATTATAAAGCTTAACTTTGCGCTCCGAAATAGTGTGTTTTTGCTATATAAGCCGCTGTTTCAATGATCAGTATATTTAAATAATACGTAAGGTATATATGCCAAACATTGGAAAAATCTCACAAATCATTGGTCCGGTAGTTGACGTAAGCTTTAGCGACGATGCTCATCTTCCTAAAATTTACGATGCGCTGGAAATCACCAAAAGCAATGGACAAAAAATTGTTTTAGAAGTTCAGCAACACCTGGGCGAAGACCGCGTTCGCGCAATCGCTATGGATTCTACCGACGGTTTGTTGCGCGGTATGCCGGTAACCGACTTAGAGTCGCCTATCCGTATGCCTATCGGCGATGATATCAAAGGCCGCGTGTTTAACGTAGTTGGCGAGGCTATCGACGGTATTGAATCTTTAAGCACTGCTAACGGTCGTCCAATCCACGCTACTCCTCCAAGATTTGAAGATTTATCAACTGAGAGCGAAGTACTGTTTACCGGTATCAAAGTAATCGACTTACTGGAGCCTTATGCTAAAGGTGGTAAAATCGGTTTGTTTGGTGGTGCCGGTGTAGGTAAAACCGTATTAATTCAGGAACTGATTAACAACATTGCGAAAGCATACTCTGGTTTATCAGTATTTGCCGGTGTAGGTGAGCGTACCCGCGAAGGTAACGACTTACTGCGCGAGATGCTTGAATCGGGTATTATTAAATACGGCGAAGAGTTTATGCACTCTATGGAGTCGGGCGGCTGGGATTTGACTAAAGTAGACAAAGAAGAGCTGAAAGATTCTAAAGCAACCTTCGTGTTTGGCCAGATGAACGAGCCACCGGGTGCACGTGCACGTGTTGCCTTATCAGGTTTAACTATTGCAGAATATTTCCGTGATGGTGATGCCGAAGGTAAAGGTCGTGATATCCTGTTCTTTATTGATAACATTTTCCGCTTTACCCAGGCAGGTTCTGAAGTATCGGCACTGTTAGGCCGTATGCCATCAGCGGTAGGTTACCAGCCAACACTGGCTACCGAGATGGGTGTGATGCAAGAGCGTATTACTTCGACCAAACGCGGTTCAATTACTTCGGTACAAGCGGTATACGTACCTGCGGATGACTTGACCGACCCTGCGCCGGCTACAACCTTCGCCCACCTGGATGCTACTACTGTACTTTCACGTAAAATTGCCGAGTTAGGTATTTACCCTGCGGTTGACCCTCTGGATTCAACTTCACGTATCTTAAGCCCTGCTATTTTAGGTAACGAGCACTATAACACTGCACAACGCGTAAAAGAGATTTTACAACGCTACAAAGAGCTTCAGGATATCATCGCCATCCTGGGTATGGATGAGTTATCTGAAGAAGATAAACTAACTGTATCTCGTGCACGTCGTGTACAACGTTTCTTATCTCAGCCATTCCACGTAGCCGAGCAGTTTACCGGCTTAAAAGGTGTACTGGTTGATATTAAAGATACCATCAAAGGCTTTAACATGATTATGGACGGCGAAGTTGACGAGTACCCAGAGGGAGCTTTCAACTTGGTTGGCAGCATTGAAGATGCCATTGAAAAAGGCAAAAAACTGTTAGCAGAAGCTAATAACTAATAGAAAGATGTGCAGATGTGCGGATATGCAAATAAAATGCATCTGCACATTTGCATATTTGCACATTTGCACATTAGAATATGACTTTAGAAATTCTTACTCCCGATAAAAAAGTGTACGAAGGCGAAGTAACCTCGGTTACTGTTCCTGGCACTATGGGGTCATTCGAGATATTAAATAATCACGCGCCTATTATCTCTACTTTAGAAGATGGTAAATTGACCGTTCGCGGTGCTAAGTCTGATGTATTTTTTATTAAGGGTGGCGTTGTTGAAGTAAACAACAACAAAGTGATGGTGCTTGCCGAAGGCATTACCCACCGTTAATCCATTAAGATTAAAAGCTAAAACCCGACCTTTTCAGGCCGGGTTTTTTTATGCCGTTTAGTGGCCCTCCTCTATTTTACGCTCTAATTTGCATGCCTTGCTATGCATGCATAATATTAATACCGAATACCAATTTCAACTTTGGTATACAGCTATTAAAATTTTATTATACATTTGATTAATATTTAAGAATAAAATTTCAAATAAACATCATTTTCAGAATAAAAAACTATTTGTAAATATTTTTCAGGACTATTGCAACGCAAAATGCATCTCCATACCTTACCAATATTAAATCGTTAACCTAATTTAAGAAAAGCGCATACACGAAATCAAAAGCGTTTAAAACAGTTAATCCTGACTTTTTAATAGCTTAAATTAAAGGATGCATTTTTATATAAACTGAGCTAAACAAAACCATGAGTTTGCATAACGAAACTACCAAGGCTGTTGAATTAAACCGCTACAGCAAAACCCTGACATCAGACCCTACGCAGCCTGCAGCACAGGCCATGTTATACGGCATTGGTTTAACCGATGATGACATGAAAAAAGCGCAGGTGGGTATTGCCAGTATGGGTTACGACGGCAACACTTGTAACATGCACCTGAACGACCTTTCTAAAATAATTAAGCAAGGTATTTGGGACGAAGGTTTGGTAGGCTTAATCTTCAACACCATTGGTGTAAGTGACGGCATGAGCAATGGCACCGAAGGTATGCGTTATTCTTTAGTAAGCCGCGACGTCATTGCCGACTCGATAGAAGCAGTTTGCGGCGCTCAGTATTACGACGGCTTGATTACCGTGCCTGGGTGTGACAAAAACATGCCGGGCTCTTTAATAGCCATGGGCCGTTTAAACCGCCCATCCATCATGGTATATGGCGGAACCATTAAACCGGGCCATTACAAAGGCGAAGATTTAAACATTGTTTCGGCATTTGAGGCCCTGGGCAAAAAGATAGCCGGCACCTTAGACGATTTCGATTTTAAGGAGATTATCAAAAATGCTTGCCCGGGCGCAGGCGCCTGCGGTGGCATTTATACTGCTAACACGATGGCTGCCGCTATAGAAGCATTGGGCATGAGCTTACCTTACTCTTCGTCAAACCCGGCCTTAAGCCAGGAAAAACAGGATGAGTGCCGCGCGGCAGGCAAAGCCATTCTGGAGCTGCTAAAAAAAGACATCAAACCGTCTGACATCATGACTCGCGAGGCATTTGAAAATGCTATCGTAACCATTATGGTGATGGGCGGCTCTACCAATGCGGTTTTACACATGATTGCCATCGCTAAAAGCGTAGGCGTGCCGTTAAGCCAGAATGATTTCCAGGAAGTAAGCAACCGTATTCCATTACTGGCCGACATGAAACCAAGCGGCAAGTACATGATGGAAGATTTGCACAAAATTGGCGGCATACCGGCAGTAATGAAATACCTGTTAAAATTAGGCTGGCTGCACGGCGACTGCTTAACTGTAACCGGTAAAACTTTAGCCGAAAACCTGGAAGATATTGCTGATTTAGACTTCGATACGCAAAAAATAATTTTCCCGGCCGATAAAGCCATCAAGGCAACCGGTCACTTACAAATATTATACGGCAACCTGGCCACCGGCGGTAGCGTAGCTAAAATTACCGGTAAAGAAGGCGAACGCTTTGAAGGCCCTGCCCGCGTATTCGACGGCGAGTTTGAGCTGATTAACGGTATACAAACCGGCCGCGTAAAAGCAGGCGATGTGGTAGTTATCCGTAACGTAGGTCCCAAAGGCGCCCCGGGTATGCCCGAAATGTTAAAACCAACCTCGGCCATTTTTGGTGCCGGCCTGGGCAGCTCGGTAGCGTTGATTACCGACGGCCGTTTTTCGGGCGGTACCCACGGTTTTGTGGTAGGGCACATTACCCCAGAGGCTTTTGATGGCGGTAACCTTGCCTTAGTGAAAGACAACGACCCTATCGTACTGGATGCTGTTTCGAACACTATCGACCTTAAGATAAGCGACGAAGAACTGGCGCAGCGCCGCAGCGAATGGCAGCAGCCAAAGCCTCCGGTAAGCAAAGGCCTATTATTTAAATACTTTAAAAGTGTTAAAGACGCCAGCCAGGGTTGCGTTACCGACGAAGAATAACCAATGACAGATAACAGCAAACTGTTATCGCCTAAAAAATATACCACATAAAAATTACATTATGGAAGTTGCACAGCAAGAAGTACTAACAGCCCCCGAGCAGCAAACTGCTGTTGAGCTATCAGGCTCGGCCGCATTGTTAGAAGCTCTGATTGTTGAAGGAGTAG
>CAJYSL010000288.1 GCA_913777515.1 uncultured Mucilaginibacter sp. | reverse complement strand
TTCCCCGCACGTAATAGTTTTTGATAAAAATATTTGATAAATCAACAGGAAATATTATATTTTTGCGAAAATTGAAAGTTAACCATTAATAACAAATTATAACATATGTACTGGACTCTTGAATTGGCTTCACATCTGGAAGATGCACCATGGCCTGCTACAAAAGATGAACTGATTGATTATGCTATTCGTTCGGGTGCACCTGTTGAGGTGATTGAAAATTTGCAAGCCTTAGAGGACGATGGTGAGCCTTATGAGAACATCGAAGAAATCTGGCCTGATTATCCTACCAAAGACGACTTCTTTTTTAACGAAGACGAATATTAAAATTTAAACCTGCGAGAGCGGGTTTTTTTATTTCCGGCTAACATTTTGGAATGGTTTTAGTTAGTGATTTATAAATATTCAAACTAAAACACATTTAAAATCACACACACTATGAGAGGCCTTCTTTATTTAGTCGCAGTTGTATTAGTTATCCTTTGGGTTGTCGGATTTTTATTCCACGGCTTGGGCACATTCGGTGATGGTAATATCATCCACATTTTACTGGTGATTGCCATTATCGCGGTTTTACTAAGTGTTATACGCCGGGCATAAAACGATACTAACACATCATATTAGCCACTATTCTTAAAAAGTATAGTGGCTTTTGTATTTTTATGGTGATGGGTTTGGCAGCAACTGCTAAATGCCCATATTAAGCAAATCCTGAAATCGCTGTACATATTGCCCTACATGCAGCCCATCCATTAATGCATGATGTACGTGAATAGAAACAGGCATCAACTTTAAGCCATCCTGCTCAATAATGCGGCCAAAGCTTATTTTGGGCGCACTGTCCAGATACTTGAACATGCGGGCATGCGAAAGCGAAGTAAAGTTTAACCAGGGCAGCGCCGAATACTGGATGATATTTTGGCCCGAGGTGGCCGGCATTAAATCGGTGGTGCTTTGTATCCGTTCAATTTCTTTCTCGGCTCCGCTTAAAAACGTTTCGAAAGACGGACTGTAATCAAAATAACCGAAACCAAACGTACCATCCGGACGATTAATGGTTGGTGCCGCGTTTACGGTATCGTACATAAACAAATCGTCACCCTCTATACGGTACCTGAAAGTTTCAACCTCGTTGGCGGCTGTTAAAGATTGGTACAAATAGTAGATGAACAACGAAACACCGTGTGCCTTGGCGTGCTCATAAGCCAGCGTGCAATCAGCCGTAACGGTTACTCCAAAATACGGCTCTTCAAACTGCCTGAAAAATTCGAAATGCTGCCTGCGGGGCCAGTGTTCTAAATCCAGCTTTTGTTTCATAGCGGCAAGTATTGCAAAATTTCCTGGATGTGGGTTACACTTTTAAAATTCTCGTGCTCTATCTGGCTTTCAATCATCTCGTGTACCCAGGTAATGTGATAAGGCACGTGGATGGCATGGCCCCCAATTTGCAATACCGGTAAAATATCCGATTTTAAAGAGTTGCCTATCATGAGCAGTTCTTCGGGCTGTATATCCAGGTGCTTCACCAGTTTACGGTAACTGGCTTCGTCTTTTTCAGACATTATCTCCACATGATGAAAATACTGCGTCAGGTTTGATTTTTTGAGTTTACGCTCCTGGTCTAAAAGGTCGCCTTTGGTGGCTACTACAAGTCGGTAACGGCCCTGCAACGTTTGTAAAACCTGCTCAACGCCTTCAAGCAATTCGATGGGTTCGTTTAATAGTTCTTTACCTAAAGTGAGTATCCGGTCAATCGCTGCCGTATCGATTTGCCCGTCGGTAATTTTTAAGGCGGTTTCAATCATCGACAGCATAAAGCCTTTAATACCGTAACCATACAGCCCGAGGTTACCTATCTCGGTTTTCATCAGCTCGCGTTCAATATCATGCGGCGACAAAAACTCACTGAACAGCGTACAGAACTTTTCTTCGGTTTGCCTGAAATAAGGTTCATTCACCCAAAGGGTATCGTCGGCATCAAACGCAATTACTTTTACGTTCATCATAGGTAGAGTTTATAGTTGCAATAATAGACAAAGAAATTTACTTAACCGGCTGCCGAAATAGTGACATATAAGCTGGATGATTTGCGTTTTAAAACTTTTAAGAATAAATTTGCAAATGAGGGCAGCTTCTTGAGGTCGTTGTTTTCATAAGTATATCAGATTAGGAGCCGGGTACGATAGCCCGGCTTCTTTTTTTGGCGCATCTACTTTGCTATTTCTTTAGCAAAGCGGGCTTCCATGTAATTCATTACATGTGTTGCGGTAAGCCCGTGTATAACCAGTGATAGTAAAATGGTAAATGTTACCGTGGTCCATATCTGGTCGGCGTACGGGAATTGGGTTTCTTTGAGCGCGTATGCCAGGTAGTAAATAGAGCCCAAGCCCCGTATGCCAAAAAAGCTGATGACCCACCGTTCTTTAGAGTGTATGTTGATGCCGGACAGGCATAAAAATGAAGTAAGTGGCCGCATCACAAACAGAAACAATACCGAAAAGGCTACCATAGGCCAGGTAAGGTTTTGTAAGATACCCGTAGTTAAACTACCTCCAAATAGTATCAATACAATAGCTACCATAATACGCTCGGTTTGGTCGGTAAACGCATGGAGCTTGCTGTGCAGGTGGTGGTCAAGTTCATAGTTACGCAAGGCAGTACCAGCCACAAATACCGCCAAAAAGCCGTAACCATGTGCCAGTTCGGTAATGCCGTACACCATCAGTGTTAACGATAATGCCACAAAGCCGTCACGGGTTTCCAGTATTTTCATTCGGTCGCCCATGGTAAATACAATATAGCCCAGCAGCTGGCCAAGCAGGTAACCAATCACCAGGCCGATAACTACCTTGAGCAATAAGGCATGTTCTGCCCATGCCCAAAGGCTGTCGGTACCGTTAAAAGGTAAATTGGACAAAGTAATAGCCAAAAGCACAAAGGGAAAGGCAAAGGCATCATTTAACCCCGCTTCAGCCGTTAAGGCAAACTTGGTTTCAAACTTCTCGTTCTCGTTGGGTGGTCCTACCTGCACGTCCGAGGCCAGTACCGGGTCGGTAGGAGCCAGTGCTGCGCCAATTAACAAGGCAGATGCGATATCTAAATTCAAAAAATAAAAGCTGGTAAATGTTGCCAGCGCAATACAAGATATCATGCCTATGGTTACTAGCCTTATCGGACTGCGCCAGCTTTTATACTTAAAAGGGCGGTCAATTTTGATGCCCGTACCCATTAGTGATATGATGATTACCAGTTCGGTAATGTGCATAGTATGGCTTTGGTCTTTACGTGGGTCGGCGGCCGGCAGCAAGTGCGGAAAGGCGAGGTACAGCAACATGCCCGCCAATACATAAATAATGGCATAAGAAATTCCCGTATGCTTAGTTACCGATGGCATCCAGGCCATACCCAAAGCGGCGATACCAATAACACTAATAATAACAACGTAATGGTCCATAATTAAAGAAGTATCGGCCGTTTATTTATTTAGCAACAACGTTAATGCTAAATAGTTGCCGGTGCTCTTTTGGGCAGGTTTAATATAACACTGGTTTGCTCTGCGTTCAACATGCTTTTCATAGCGGCTATGATATCTTCGGGGCAAGGTAACTCCGATGGTTCCTGGTCAAAATAACTGTTAACATGGGCAATCACTTCGTTTTTGCTGCGTGCTTCGGCATCCACGCTGTAACTTAATACCTGATTGGATACCATCCAGGGCGTATGCTGCGGATTAGTTAACGCATACAACACCACCGTTGGCGTACCCGTTGCTGCAGCAATGTGTATGGTACCAGTGTTTACCGAAACTACCAGCGCAGCGTGTACAATCAGGCAGATAAATTCGTCTAAACTGAGTTTGCCGGCCAGATTAAAGGTGCTATGACCGGCTAATGCCTGGATATCTGCAGCCATTTCACGCTCGCTACCCGAACCTGTAAACAGCACCTGATATCCTGATTGTTCAGCCGCCATCCGGGCAACCTTAGCCCATTGAGCACGAGGATATTCGCGCTTGGGCTCACTTACGCCTGGGTGCATAATTAACCAGGGCTTATTGAGGTCGATGTTCTCCTGCTCGAGCTTTTGTGCTACCTGCTGCCAAACCTCCGGCATCTGCAAACTCAAATGCTCATTGTCAGTTCGCGCACCGATGGATGCCACCAGGTCGAGGTCGCGGCGCACCTGGTGTTTAATAAACTCATACGGTTCTTTATCGGGTTGCCAGTGGGTGAGCAGTTGATACGGGTTTTCGCGGCAGTAGGCCAGCCTTAATGGGATACCTGCCAGATAGGCTAGCATTACAGTGGGTAAGGGGTTTTGGCTGTAAACCGTAAAAACAACGGCGGCATCAAACTGCCTGTTTTTAATGTCTTCTACCACAGCCATAAATGCATCGTTCGGCGCTGCCTGGTTGCTTTTTACCCAAGGCACGTCAAATACCATTACCTCGTCTATCTCGGGGATATGACGGGCTATGCCGGCGGCCATACCCGAGGTAAGTACCGTGATATGCGCGTTAAACGTTTGTTTGAGTGCCCGGATGGCCGGCGTGGTCATGAGCAGGTCGCCCATGTTATCAGGACGGATACATAGTATTTTTTTGCAGTTTTGCCAGTTATTCATAAGTAAACAGTAGCATAAAAACTCGTGGGGATGTTTTGTTTTACTTTATACACACAAAACCATCGGTTTATACGTTAGTATTTACTAAATTAATGCGTACATTTGCGCCCTAAAAATCAATATCATAGACAAGATATGAAGTTATCTCAATTTAAATTCAACCTGCCCGAGTCACTGATTGCCCATAACCCGTCTGACGTTCGCGACGAGTCGCGCCTGATGGTTTTACACCGCGATTCAGGTAAAATTGAGCATAAGATATTCAAGGATGTTCTGGATTATTTTGACGACAAAGATGTAATGATACTCAATAACACCAAGGTGTTTCCGGCCCGTATGTACGGTAATAAGGAAAAAACCGGTGCTACTATTGAAGTGTTCTTACTGCGCGAACTAAATAAAGAATTGCGTTTATGGGATGTACTGGTTGACCCGGCCCGTAAAATACGCGTTGGTAACAAATTATATTTTGGCGACGACGACCTACTGGTTGCCGAAGTAGTTGACAATACTACATCACGCGGCCGTACCATCCGCTTTTTGTTTGACGGTACTGATGAGGAATTTCGTCGTAACGTTGAAATTTTAGGTGAAACTCCGCTTCCTAAATACATCAAACGTAAAGCTACCGAGCAGGATAAAGAGCGTTATCAAACTATTTTCGCTAAAAACGAAGGTGCGGTAGCTGCCCCAACCGCCGGTTTGCACTTTAGCCGCGAATTAATGAAACGCCTGGAATTAAAAGGTGTTGAGTTTGCCGAGGTTACCCTGCACGTGGGTTTAGGTACTTTCCGCCAGGTAGAGGTGGAGGATTTGACCAAGCACAAAATGGATTCGGAGCAATTTATCATTGAGCAAAAGCAGGCTGATATTGTTAACCGTGCCATTGAGCGTAAAAAACGTGTTTGTGCGGTAGGTACTACCTCAATGCGTACCATTGAGTCGGCTGTATCAGCTAACAAAACGTTAAAGGCTGCTAACGACTGGACCAGCAAGTTTATCTTCCCGCCGTATGATTTTAGCATCGCTAACAGCATGATTACTAACTTCCATACCCCGGAGTCGACATTGTTAATGATGATTGCTGCTTTTGGCGGTTACGAGAATGTCATGAACGCTTACGAAATAGCGGTTAAAGAAAAATATCGTTTTTACAGTTACGGCGACGCGATGTTAATTATCTAATTGCAAACTTAAAAATATTAAGGAGCCCTGTTGCTGATGCAACGGGGCTTTTTTATTGTTCTATATTTGTGATGTTTCAAAATCTCAGATGTCAGCTACTTATCATTCCCGCAGTATCGAAACTTATGCTATCATCGTGGCCGGAGGGTCGGGCACTCGTATGCAGTCGGCTGTTCCCAAGCAGTTTTTGCTGCTCAATGGTTTGCCGGTGTTGATGCATACTTTGCTGGCCTTTAACCGGGCGTCTTCAAAACCAAAGCTGATTGTGGTGCTGCCCGAAGCTTTTCACCAGTATTGGCTGGAGTTGTGCGCGGAACATCAGTTTACCATGGAGCACGAACTTATCGGTGGTGGGCCAACGCGGTTTCACTCGGTAAAAAACGGGTTGAGCCTGGTGCCTAAGGATGCGCTGGTAGCCGTGCATGATGCTGTACGCCCGTTGGTGAGCGCAGAGGTAATAGAGGCGGCGTATAAGCAAGCTACAAGCCAGGGCGCAGTAATAGTGGCCGTAAAAAGCCGCGACTCAGTACGGCAGGCTAAAGGTGCCTACAATCAAAGCCTACTGCGCGACGAGATTTATCTGGTGCAAACGCCGCAAACCTTTAAAGCGGATTTATTAAAACAAGCCTACGAACACCCGTACCAGGAAAGCTTTACCGATGATGCCAGTGTGGCTGAGCATGCCGGTTTTGCCATACATATTGCTGAGGGTGATTATCAAAACTTTAAGATTACGTTTCCGGAAGATATTGCTATCGCCGAGTTGTTGCTCAAGATAAGAACTGTATAAGACGAGGTGTTATCTGAACAGGTAAACAAAAGTACTGAAAACAAAAAATGCGCAAGTTGTCTTGCGCATCCTATCATCAAAGTGGAATAGTATAATTTAATTGTGCTCGTTAAACAGTTCCCTGAGTAAACTGATTAAGCAGGGGTAACCGTGAAAGTGTAGCTTTCCATAATCAGGTTAGCCAGCAGGTTTTTACAAGCTTGTTCGGTTTTAGCTTCTGCAGCTTCGGCGCTATCAGCTTCGATTTCGAGGGTGATATGTTTTCCGATACGTACGTTTTGAATTTCGGCCAGCCCCAGGTTTTTCATACTACCGGTTACAGCTTTACCTTGTGGGTCCAAAATTTCTTTTTTTGGCATTACATCTATTTCGGCCTGAAATTTCATAATTATCTCGCGAATCTAATTTGTATAATGGATAAGGCGATGTACATAACGATAACCGCCGGAATTGCGGCAAATTTAAAAAACAATATGAGAATTGCCGAAATCAACAGCAAAATATAGCGGTAAATATTTCGCTGAAAGTCGCGGTTCTTAAATTTAAGCGACATCAACGGTAACTCGACCACCAGCAGCATGCACATAATGGCTACAAAAAACGCCAGGAAGAAAGGGTTTAAAATAAACGCCGTAAAAAAGCTGTACTGCTCTTTAATAATCAACGGGAACGAACCAATCAGGATGGCGTTAGCCGGTGTAGGTAATCCGATGAAACTGTCGGTCTGGCGCTCGTCGTTATTAAACTTGGCCAATCTGAGGGCCGAAAATACGGGTATTAAAAAAGCGATGAAGTTGAGGTAAGTACTTACGCCTTCAATCTGTGGAGCCTGTAAAAACAAGCGGTACATAATAAAGGCGGGTAAAACGCCAAAGCTCACCACGTCAGCCAGCGAATCCAAATCCTTGCCAATCAGCGAGAACGATTGCAGCACCCTGGAAGCCAATCCGTCAAAAAAGTCGAAAATAGCAGCTAAAAAAATGCAGTAGGCCGCAAATATTAAATTATCCTGAAAAGTAACAAAAACAATCCCAATGCATCCGCTAAACAAGTTAGCACAGGTAATTGCATTAGGCACATGTTTCTTAACGCGTTTCCTCATTTCGGTGTTGAAGATAGCCAATAATTTTTAACGTTAGACTAATAGCTTAAAGTTTGCTGTTTTTCTAACCTTATTTTAAGTTTCTCTTAACTTACTACAGCCGGCCATTTTAAAAAGAAAGGACGCCTACTAATGAATAAGCGTCCTTACAATTATTTAAAACGACTCTGGTTTATAACACTATAGAGGGTTAAGAGTTCATTGAAATTAAAAATTCTTCGTTGGTTTTGGTTCCGCGAATCTGGCTTTGTAAGAATTCCATTGATTCCAATGAATTCATATCCGCCAGGTGATTGCGTAATATCCAAATGCGTTGTAAGGTTTCGCGGTCGAGCAATAAGTCGTCGCGGCGTGTGCTGGATGCTGTAATATCGATAGCCGGGAAGATACGTTTGTTAGACAACTTACGGTCTAACTGTAACTCCATGTTACCGGTACCTTTAAACTCTTCAAAAATAACCTCGTCCATTTTAGAACCGGTTTCGGTAAGGGCCGTAGCGATGATGGTTAATGAACCGCCATCCTCGATGTTACGGGCCGCACCAAAAAAGCGCTTGGGTTTGTGCAATGCATTTGCATCCACACCACCCGATAATATTTTACCGGATGCAGGCGCTACCGTGTTATAAGCACGCGCCAGGCGGGTAATGGAGTCTAACAGAATCACTACATCATGTCCGCATTCTACCATACGCTTGGCTTTCTCCAACACGATGTTGGCAATTTTTACGTGGCGTTCGGCCGGCTCGTCAAAGGTTGATGATACCACCTCGGCGCGTACGCTGCGGGCCATATCAGTCACCTCCTCAGGGCGCTCGTCAATCAGCAGGATAATCAGGTAAACTTCAGGGTGGTTTTTGGCAATAGCGTTGGCCACATCCTTCAGCAACATGGTTTTACCTGTTTTTGGCTGAGCCACAATTAAACCGCGCTGACCTTTACCAATAGGCGAGAACAGGTCCATAATACGGGTAGAGTAGCTACCGGCATCTGTAAACAGGTTCAATCTCTCGGACGGAAACAGCGGCGTTAAGTGGTCAAACGGAACGCGGTCGCGCACCTCGGCAGGTATACGGCCGTTGATGGCTTCTACGCGTACCAACGGAAAATACTTTTCGCCTTCTTTAGGCGGGCGGATGCTACCGCGAACGGTATCGCCGGTTTTTAAACCAAAAAGTTTAATCTGCGACTGCGACACATAGATATCGTCAGGCGAGGTCAAGTAATTATAATCCGAAGAGCGTAAAAAGCCGTAACCATCAGGCATAATTTCCAGTACACCTTCGTTAACAATCACGTTATCAAAGTCGAGGTTGATGGCCTCCTGGTTGTTTTTGCTTTGCTGGTTATTTTCGCGGTTATTGTTTTCCCTTTCTCTCGGGGCGTTGTCACGATTATTGTTATCGCGGTTGTTATTTTCTCTTGCCGGCATTTCGCGTGGTGTACGCTCACGCGGCATGTTGTTTTCGCGCTGCGTGTTTGGTCTGCGCTCAAACTTTGGCGTACTTA